>JBGURM010000092.1:0-83703 GCA_045132035.1 Bacilli bacterium | reverse complement strand
CTGGCACTATTCAATCAGTCAATGCTTACCTTAACCAAGATGGACAAGACGGCAAATATTTCCATCCAACCACAGGTGCAGTCGACTATAACAGGATGAATTCCACAATTAATACTGGAACCATCAAAGTCGAACTTGATAAGGCTTATACAATCGCCTTAACTGGCTGGGCATATAACGAAGAAAGCTGGGAACATGCATGGTTCAACTATAACTTCTATGAAGGCGAGCCAGCAGAAGTTACTCCAGTTGATCCACCAGTGGATACTGGCAAGATTACCTTAGTCTTTGCGGGTATTGAAGCTTGGGGAGATCCAACTGATGTCCACTTTGCGATTAATAATTCCTGGAAGAAAGCCACTAAAGGTGTAGACGGCAAGTACACAGTGGAATTCAGCTTTGTTGAAGTCACTAAACTTTCTTGCTATATGCACCAAGTCGCAGACAAAGTGAAATACTTCCACCCAACAAAGGGAGATGGAACATATGATAGATTCTATTCCGATGTTAACTTAGGAACAGTGACTATTGAAAAAGATGAAACTTATGTTCTTACCTATACAGGTTGGGATAACAACCATTTCGAAATTCATGACAATGAAGAACATGGTTGGTTTACATACTCATTTGCCAAACAAGCATAAAAAATTAACGACATTGTTTAATTAATTAAACAGAAATAGAAGTGAGGATTAGCTTATGAAGAAAATCAAAAAAGCAGTATTAGCTATGATGCCTTCTTTCCTATTATTCGGAGTAACAGCGGGAGCTTTACTTGGTAGAGCTTCCTCTACTGTTAGTGACGCTGGTGAAGACACCGCTTTATATGATTCTAATTTAGAGCATGCGAAAGTGGATCGTCCTGATATCATCAATGGCCGTTATATCAATAAATTAGCCGCTGATGATGAAGAAGAGGAAGAAGCTGCAGTAGTAGTTAATAAAGTCATTCTCCATTACTATAACGAAGCAGGTGGTAACGATGGTAGAGCCTTCTACCTTTGGGTTACTGGTCAAGATGGTGTTGAATATAACTTAGAAAACGCCTCTGACATCATGACTGTTTCTGAAGATAGAACGATGATGACAATTACTATTGATTTTACAGATTCTAGATTCACTGCCTTTGCTGGTAAATCCAAACTATTCTTTATTATTAAATATAAGAAGATAAGCGACATGAACCTTAACTGGGGTGGACAATCAGATGATATGCAACTCGTATATTCTGAATTCCCACCTGCAGAAGGAAGTGACGTTTGTGAAGTTTGGACAATGCCTGCTGCTGGTGGTGGAATCGCTATCTTAGATAGTGAAAACAAAACTAGAGTGCACGGTGTTGCGCTCGCCCAATTTACTGATTGGAAAACTATCAAATGTAAATTAACAAGTGAAACAGCAAGTGTTAATTGGCAATTATATGCATTTGATGAAACATATTACAAAATCAAACCTAAAAAACGTGATGATTACAAGAGATGGTATCTCGTTAAAGAAGGTGTTGGTACTGGTGACGCGAATGGTGAATTTAACATCACATTCAAATATGAAGCCCATATTAATGTTGTTTATTCATTAGTGTCACATGACCCAACCACTGATGTTGATCCAGATATGGCCTCTTTAAGTAAGACAGTCACTGTTAGATTTGATCAACTTTACGATAGTGCAAAGTTCCATACATATTATGAAGAAGCGAACTTAAATAAGAATTTAGGTATGACTTATACTCAAGCAGGTACAACCTTTAGAGTGTGGTCACCAGTTTCCGCTAATTTAACCGTTCTCTTATATGATACTGATACTCCAACTGAGTTTGGTGGCGATGATAAATATAAAGGTTATCATATGCATTACACTAGTGGTGGTATTTGGGAACTAACAATCGATGGAGATATTAAAGGTAAATATTACAATATCCAAGTTGATAACACTCTTGGTACTAATGTAACTATGGATCCATACGCAACTACAGCAGGAGCATGTGGTGTTAGAGGTTTAGTCTACGATAAGAGTGAAACTAACCCAACTGGTTGGGACGCCTTACCACTTAAGTGGGATGGAGAAGCTGGATATGATATTACCTCTCCACAAGAATTATCAATTTATGAAGTTCATATGCAAGACTTCACTGGTGATGCTTCTTGGAACGGAACTGAGAAAAATGGAACATATAACGCCTTTGTTGAAAGTGGAACACACTTAGAAGGACATAATGATGTTTCTACCGGTTTTGATCACCTTAAAGATTTAGGTGTTGAAGCTGTTCAACTATTGCCAGTCTTTGATAGTGATAATGATGAAAGTACTGAAGTCTTAAAATATAACTGGGGTTATAACCCTCTTAACTATAACGTCGTTGAAGGTGGTTATTCTTCTAACGCTCACGATGGTTTAGCAAGAGTTAGAGAATTCAAAAACTTAGTCTTACAGTTATCTAAACAAAGAGAAGGTCACATGGATGACACACATACACGTGTTATTATGGACGTTGTTTATAACCACGTCAGTTCCGCGACTGGTAGTAACTTCCATAAATTAATGCCTCGTTATTATTTCAGATACGCCGCAAAAGATTACTATTACACTGAAGAAGGTACTGGTAAAAAAATCCGTTATCAAATGGAAGGCGAATTATGGGATGGTTCAGGCTGCCATAACGAAGTTGCTTCTGAAAGACCAATGATGAGAAAATTCATCGTTGATTCTCTTGTTATGTGGGCAACTGAATATAAAATCAAAGGATTCCGTTTTGACTTAATGGGATTACTTGATTTCAAAACCATGATTGCCGCTAAAGAAGCATTATATGAAATCGATCCAGATATCTACATGTACGGCGAAGGCTGGACTAGTGGTGGATATCATGGTGAAGGTAGTGAACAATGGAAAGAAGTCAACCCATCTGCACCAGATCCACATAACTTTGGTGCTATGAGCTGGCAAGTTTATAACGAATGTAACAATTTCAAAACAAATGGTGTTTATCTTGGCGGATTTAATGATGCGATTAGAAACGCAATTAGAGGCGAAAATAATGTTAACGGTTATCCTGGAGCAGGATATATCCAAACTGGTAACTCCAATAGTTATGCTTGGACAATCGCTGCTGGATTATGGGGAGTTAACGCTGGAGTAAGAACTGGTGATGAAATTACTGGTTATTATCCAGAACAAACAATTAACTATGCTTCATGTCACGATAACTGGACAGTTAGAGACCAATTATATAACACCCTCGTTAATGGTAACCATCCAACTGGTGGACAATTAGCACACGGTGTTCTCCAAGCACATGGATTAATCTTTGCTAGTAACTCAGCAGCATTCATGTATGGTGGAGAAGAATTACTTAGAACTAAAGAATTAGCGGTCGCTGATTTAGGCGCTGTTACAGCTGATTCTTATCAAGAGATGCATGGTCACTTCATTTCTCATAACTCTTATAACGCTCCATTATATGTCAATACATTCAAATGGGGAAATAAGCTTGAAGTGAGTTTTGATGATCAAACAATTGATACCTCAGCGACTGGATATAACTTATCTGGATGCTTTGCATCTTTAATTAGAATGCATAAGACACTCGCAAAGAAACGCGGCGCTAATTACGGCTACAATAGCTTTGTTAGCTCTACCTCTAGCGGTAAAAACGTTGGTAATATCGTTTGGGGCGGAGGAGATTGGGGAGCCTTTGATAGCACTTCAATCGGTATCCAAGTCAATGAAACATTTATTTATATGTGTACAGGTGGTCAACAAGAAGCAGTTTGGGGAGACTCAAGAATCGCTGATGACACTTGGACACTTGCATGGGATTATGGCGGAGTTCATATGGAAGACGGAAAACTTCACTTCCATCAACTCAATACAATCGCCATCTATAATTCCAATGGACATTGCTAGGAGGTAATGAAGATGAAAAAGAAATTATTCGTATTACCATTACTTCTTCTTCCGATGTTAGTAGTGGGTTGTAGCACACAATCATTTACTCCTAGAGTTCCTTATCCTGGAATCCCTGATGATCCAGGCGGAGGCGGAGGCGGTGGAGGAGGAGAAGATCCTGACATCCCTGACGAATTCAATATGGAAGTTAGATTCTATTTGAGTTACTCCAATTCCGATGAACCACTTTACGTCATGGATTGGTATAGCTTAGTCCCACTAGGAACTTGCCCAGATCAAGCTAAATTAACTGGGGCACAAGCACCTGATCCACTTTATCCAGTATTCCTTGGTTATTCAGAATATCCATCATCAATTGATGAAGAACACCTATGGAATTTCGAAACAGATTATAAACAAAGCAACATCCTCAGTCTTTATGGCATTTGGGTGAGCAATAGCTAGAAAGGAGAAAGTATGAATAATAAAGTTAAATATTTGGCGTTCTTACCTGTTCTTTTACTAGCAAGTTGTAACTTCAAATTTGCTTACACTCTTCCTGATGGAGTCTCCTTCTTCTCTGAAGGTGAAACCTGGGGAGGAGATAGTGACTTAGATGATTCAGGTAGTTATTCAATTAAAGTCTGGGTTGATACAAAAATCACCAGCTTAACTGAAGCTCAAATCAATAACTTCGCGGCTGCTAGTGGAGGAAAATACACCATTACAGCGCAAGTTCAACCAATGTCTGAAGGTGAATCTGCTACCAAGATGCTTCAAGACGTTTCTAGTGGTGCTGATATCTTTATCTTTGCGCAAGACCAATTATCAAGATTAAAGACCTCTAACGCCTTATCCGCTTTAGGCAGTTCACTTGAAAGCCACTTAAAATCAATCCATAGCAGTGACTCTGTCGCTGCTGCTAGTATCGATGACAAGATGTATGCCTTCCCAACTACAAGTGATAATGGCTACTTCTTATATTACGATAAGAGTGTTCTTTCTTCTGAAGATGTCAAAGATATGGACACAATGCTTGCGAAATTAAAGGCATCTAAGAAAAAACTTAACTTCGATAGAAAAAACGGTTTCTATGCTGCTAGTTATTTCTTAGCAACAGGTTGCCACTCTGATTGGACAATTGATCCAAAAACAGGTAGCTTCCTTGCTTACGATGACAATTTCAATAGTGAACACGGCATTAAAGCAGGTATGGCGTATCGCGCTCTTGCAGATAATTCTGTCGTCGCTACTAAATCAACATGGACTAACTCCGCTGGAGCGATTGTTACTGGTGTTTGGGAATATGAATATATCAAATCTCAATTTGGTGACAATTTAGTCTGTGCTGAACTTCCAAGTTTTAAATCCGGAAGTGAAAGCATTCATATGTCTTCATTTGATGGTTACAAACTCATGGGTGTCAAACCACAAGCAGACAAAAAGAAAGCAAGTGTTTGCCGTAAACTTGCAGAATATCTCACAAATGCGGACAATCAACTTGCAAGATTTAAACAAAACGCCTGGGGTCCAACCGCGATTGCCGCTAGCAAAAATCCAGATGTTAAAGCCCATCCAGCTTTAGCAGCTTTAGCAGCGCAACACGTTCACGCAACTCAACAATCACAATGTCCAGGTGCGTGGTTCAACTCTTTAGGTGGTTTAGCAGGTAGTATTGCTACTAATAGTACTGAAAGTGATATTCAAGCTCTTTTAGATAACTATGAAGCTGGCTTACCAATGCTATTAGATGATTAAGGAGGGTTTATGGCAAATTCTACAGATTTGGAAATGCTAAAGAAGACCAAATGGCAAAGATTTGGTATTAAATTTGTCGCCTTCTTTAAATCAATTCCACAAAAATTTAAAAATCTCGGACTAGCCATCTGGGGATTACTCAAGAAATTATTCTTTGGGTTTATTAACTTCTTTAAGACTATCGGATTAACATTCTGGCATGGTGACTGGAAAACCAAAGTTTCCTTTGTCATTATGGGATTCGGTTCAATCTTAAGAGGACAATGGCTACGTGGATTACTCTTCTTATTATTTGAAGTAGTATTCTTCGTTTATATGATTGCCTTTGGTGGCGGTTATTTCTCTCAACTTTATATTTTAGGTACTAAAGAACAAATCATTGATGAAGGTACTGGTGCGATTATCCAACAAGGTGATAATTCATTTAACATCTTACTTTATGGTGTCTTATCTTTATTCTTCATCGTTGCATTTATTTACACTTGGTATCTCAATATTAAACAAAACAAAATTGCTGAAGAAATTCTTAAAGATGAAAAACGCTTAGACACCGCAAAAGATGACTTAAGAGCGATTGTTGATAAGAACTTCCATAAGACATTACTTGCTTTACCAACTTTAGGTATTGTCATCTTTACAATCTTACCAATCTTCTTCATGGTCCTTGTTGCCTTTACTGATTATGACAAGCAACACGCTTTATTATTCGGATGGGTTGGATTTGATAACTTTAAACAAATCTTTACTTGGACCGCTGGAGGTAAATCATTCTCCGCAACATTTGGTCAAATCTTACTTTGGACTTTAGTGTGGGCCTTCTTTGCAACATTCACCAACTACTTCTTAGGTATGTTAGTAGCGATGTTAATCAACAAGAAAGGCATTAAATTGAAGAAATTATGGAGAACTGTCTTAGTTTTCTCTATCGCTATTCCTCAATTTATTTCCATCCTTTATGTCTCACAAATGTTTGCGACTGATGGATTAATCAATGGTTTATTTGATGGTATTGCTCGATTATTCGGCAATAACAACTTCCAACCAATCGACTTCTGGGGTGATCCATGGCTTGCAAGAATCACTGTTATTATCATTAACATCTGGATTGGTGTTCCATACTTGATGTTAGTTGTTACAGGCATCTTAATGAATATTCCTGCTGACTTATATGAGTCCGCGAATATCGATGGCGCAAGTGCATGGCAACAATATTCAAAGATTACTCTTCCATATATGTTATTCGTTACTGGACCATACTTATTAACAAGTTTCACTGGCAATATGAATAACTTCAACGTTATTTATCTATTAACTGGTGGTGGACCAATTAACACTGAAATGTATGGAAACGCTGGTAGTACAGACTTACTTATCACTTGGCTTTATTCCTTAGCGGTTAATGAAGCTGACTATAAGTTCGCTGCTGTTATCGGTATCATGGTCTTTATCGTTGTTGCGGTTGTTTCTCTTGTAGTTTATAACATCATCCCATCAACTAAGAATGAGGAGGAATTCCAATAATATGGCAACTGAAAAACACTCAATGTCGATGAGCAAAAAGAGAACGATTGTTAACACTGTCAGTTATATTGTCCTCGGTCTCATTTCGATTATATGGATCCTTCCATTTATCTTCTTAGTACTTCAATCATTTAGATGTGAAAATACCGGTATTGTTAACTATGTTTTCCCTCAAAAGTTTGGATTTGATAATTATATCTATCTATTCTCTGCGGAAACTAACTTCTTACAGTGGTATTTCAACACCTTCATCATTGCTTTATTCGTTTGTGTTCTTCAAACGATTATGCAATTTATGATGAGTTACACTTTATCTAGATTTAGATTCAAACTTCGTAAGCCATTAATGAACGTTATGTTAGTTCTTGGTATGTTCCCTGGCTTCTTAACAATGATTGTCTTATATCAAGTTTTGAAGACTATCGGACTTACTGGAGATAATGCGGTTCCTGGCTTAATCTTAGTTTCTGTCGCTAGTAGTGGTATGGGCTATTACGTCTCTAAAGGCTTCTTAGATACCTTACCAAAATCACTCGATGAAGCGGCGACAGTTGATGGAGCCACTAAGCTTCAAATCTTCTATAAAGTTATTCTTCCACTTTGTAAACCAATTCTTATTTACACAGTGTTGACCTCATTTATGGGCCCTTGGGGTGACTATATCTTTGCATCAGTCATCGCGATTGGTTCAGAAACAGGTCTTAACGTCGCTGCTGGATTATATACCTGGTTAGGCGCAGCGATGATCTCTGATAACTTCACCCATTTCTGTGCCGGTGGTGTTATCGTAGCAATTCCAGTCATGGTCTTATTCATGTTCCTTCAAAAATACTATGTTGAAGGTGTTACTGGTGGCGCAGTTAAAGGATAGTAGGAGGCTAGTTTATGGCTACTGTAAAATTAACAAATGTAAAGAAAATTTATTCAGGCAATGTTACTGCGGTTCATGATTTCAACCTTGACATTGCCGACAAAGAATTCATCGTCTTCGTTGGACCATCTGGATGTGGTAAATCAACAACTTTAAGAATGGTTGCTGGACTTGAAGACATCTCAGAAGGTACTTGTGAAATCGATGGTGAAGTCGTCAACGATCTTCAACCAAAAGACCGTCATATTTCCATGGTCTTCCAAAACTACGCCTTATATCCTCACTTAACAGTTTACGAAAATATCGCCTTCCCACTTCGACTCCAAAAGAATCCAAAGATGAGCCAAGACGAAATTTATGAAAGAGTGACTAGCGCTGCTCAAGTATTAGGAATTACTCAATATTTAACTCGTAAACCAAAAGCTCTTTCTGGTGGACAACGTCAACGTGTCGCTATCGGTAGAGCGATGGTTAAGGACTGTAAGGTCTTCTTAATGGATGAACCATTATCAAACCTTGACGCAAAATTACGTAACCAAATGAGAGCGGAAATTATTCTTTTAAGAAAGAGAATTAATACCACCTTCATTTACGTTACTCACGACCAAACTGAAGCTATGACCTTAGGTGATAGAATCGTTTGTATGAAAGACGGCTATATCATGCAAGTTGGTACTCCAACTGAATTATTTGATTGGCCAGCTAACTTATTCGTTGCTCAATTCATTGGTGCTCCAATGATGAATACGATTAAGACTCAATTAACTAAAGAAGGAAATAAATATTTTGTTTCCCCATTTGGTTACAAACTCGAAGTTACTGGTGAAAAAGGAAAACTCCTAGTCGATAGAAAAGTTGAACCAAAAGAAATCTATTTAGGAGTTAGACCAGAACACGTCACTCTTCTTCCTGAAGGACAAAAAGGTGGATTCCCAGTTACTATCTTAGTTAATGAAATGATGGGTAGTGAATATCACTTACACGTTCAAACTGAAGATGGAACAAAACTTGTTGTGAGAATTCCAACCATTAACTTAACTGAAGAAGAAAGAGCAAAGATGGTCGCAGGAACAGTTATCAATGTGACATTTGAAGGAAAAGCAATGCACTTCTTTGATATTGAAACAGAATATAACTTATTAACTGATAATCAATATCACGGTAATGATGATCCTGAAGCACCAATTAAATCAGATGAAGCAAAAGATGAACTTCATGGTGATGAAGTAAAAGAAGAAGCACCAGTAGAAGAAGCACCTAAAGAAGACGCTCCAGCTGAAGAAAGCGTAGAAGAAACTAAGGAAGAACAAAAAGAAGAAAAATAGGAGGCTAAAGTATGTTTAAGTTAGACAAGAAAAAGAAAAGATCACTTGCATACGTTGGTATCATCGGTGGATGTGCCGTTTTAGCGCTTACCTTCTTCTCTATTTGCCAATTTGAAAAGGCGAAATATAAAGCATCCGAAACAATGAGAAGCTCATGCCAAATGAGTTTAGACAATGTTCTTGGAAAAGATGCTTCTGCCTTAACAGATGAAACAAGTACTTGGCACGATTTAGCGGTATTCTGGGATCTAACCACAAAAGATTTCACCAATATCTCTAATCAAAACGCCGGGGCATATAAAGGCACTGCAATTCCAGCGTATCTCTTCTCAATGGCGACTCTCGTGGCCTTTGGCTTAGTCCTTAAGGACGCTGAAAAGGTCAAAGAACAAGAAGAAAAAGAAGTCGCTTAATTAGTTAAGAAAACTAAATCAATCGGACTAGGTTATCCTAGTCCTTTTGTTTTGCTTATTACTTATACTAAATATTTATATTTTGTATATTGAAAAGAATAGTCTTATAATATAAGTAACAAAAATTCATTTAAAAATAAGAAAGGATTTTTAATTATGAAGAAAGGATTAATTATTACAACAGCTTTGGCTATGGTTTTAGGCGTTGGTGTTGCCGTTGGTGCGCATCAAGGTCAAGCATATAAAGAAGTTAAAGCATTAGGAGATACAGTACTTTACTGCAAAATGACCTATGACTGGTGGAAAAAAGATGGTGCTGCTATTGGTTGCTATTATTGGATATCTTCTGATGACTCTGACAATAATGCATGGCCAGGAGATAGAATGACTCCAGTCGAGAACGATACTGATGTTTGGAAGTTTTACGTCCCAGAAGGATATGATCGTGTTATTTTCACTAGAGTTAATGGAACTGGAGGTGTAAGTGACTGGGGTGCAAAAACCGGTGACTTAATTATTCCAACAGATGGAAAGAATTTATACACGATTACATCCGAAACCGCTGTTTGGGGAGATCCAGGAGTTACTGGTGAGTGGAGTATATACAAAGAACCAGAAGATCCAACAATTACATTTAGTTATAATGGATCGCCTATTGGAAATAACGAAGGACATTGGATGAACGGCACTGAAGAAAACTCTGTAGTTGCCGCAGATACATTTGATATGGAAAAACTTGGCTACTCAGTTTCTGAAGGTGCTAATGTAACAGTTAGTTGGACAGTTGATGATAAACCAATTGTTGCTCCAACCAATCCACTTCCAGCAGGAACATATAAATTCCAAGTTAATGTTGCTGCGGATGCAACATATAATGCTGGATCCAATTACGTGAAATTCAAAATCTCTGATTTACCAAATAGTGATGGTTATTACGTCGTTGGAAGTAAGACTCACTTTACATTTGTAGGTTCTCAAAGAATGAATGATGCATTACAAAATATTGATGGTAACGAAGCATATTTATACGAATACACTGCTGAAAAAGATGAATCAATTAAGGTTCATAAATATGTTAATGATGTGAGTACATGGTCATACTACGATGGTGGCGCTAAAGACTTTGGTGCTCCTGACGGAGATGCAAACTTTGTCTTTAACAAAGCAGGCACATTTGATATCTGGGCTAAGACTGTTGCTGGCGAGCTCAAATTCTACATTGAAGAACATACAGCAGATATGATTCAAGTTGGTGTCGTTAATAGATTCTTTAGAGGAAGCACATTACACACTTATGAAAATGGCTTGTATCAATATGGTAGAAAAGGAGAAGTGTTTACTCCTAAAGCTCCAGCGGTTGATGGTTCTACATTTAGAGGATTCTTCAATGATATCGCTTGCACATTAAATCCATATGTTCCAGCAGTATTAAATTATGAGACAACTCTTTATGCTAAATTCATAGAACACGGTTTCTATCTATTAGATGGTCAAAGTGAATATAGCATCGATACCGCAAAATACATGAATACTCTTGGTATTGACGTTAATAACAAAGCAGAAATCTTAATTAACGTTGCTAACGCTAACGAATCATATTCCTGTGTTTATTATAATGGCGAAATGGCAGGACAAAGCGGTCTTGGTAATGCAGCTGCAGCTGCCTTAATTGGTATTACTTATGATAGTGCTAATGGTGGTCACTTCACATTTGCAAACCCAGGAACATATTCAATCTATTTTGGAAAAGATAATAATGTCTATTTCAATACAGGTGCTATTGCATTCTGCACAAACTTCATTAGTGAAATTGGTGGAATTTGCAATGATAATGGTTCAACAGATTTAGATGCCTTAAAAGAAGAATGGGCACTCCAAGAAGATGCATTTAACGCGTTAGGCGAAGAAAAAGCTGTTCTCCAAAACATTGGATTCAATGGTGGTAATGAAGATGGCACTTTAGCAGAACAAGTTATCGCTAAATATCATTACATTGTTTGGAAATATGGCACAGCTAATTTCAATGACTTCATCTTTGGACAAGAAAATGTCGATCCACATCAATTAGGTGATTTCAACTATATTGATAATTCTGCCACTAGCGCAATCGTTTACGTTATTGCAGCCTTATCACTTACAACATTAAGCGTTGGCTTATTCGTCATGCTTAAGAAAAAGAAAGAGAACTAGTTCTCAAAAACATAGACACAATTAGACTAGAGCAAAATCTAGTCTTTTTGTTTACGCTTAAATATGTATAATAGTTATTGTTATGAAAAAGATAAAAGCGTTATTTATAGGGTTGTGTGCCGCTACAGTAGTATCTTTCCTTTTAGCGGGATATTCTCTTATCGTGTGCTTTGTTTATGGCCCTGTTGATGAAGGAAGTACTGGTTCTCATTTCTTAGAGCTTGGTTATTTATTCCTTCATTTAATTGCCTGTGGAATTCTTTTCTATTTGTTCTTTAGAGCGACTAGATTTGGTTCTTTCTTTATTGAGAATGTTGTTTTAGATGAAGATAAGAATCCATATAAAGGAAAGAGAATTGGTTTTATTGTTTTATCGACTATATTCCTATTTATAGCAGTGTATTCCACTCTTCAAGTAGCGGGATTAAATCTACCTTTATATGTTGAATTTGGATATGTCATATGGCATGACTTAATGAATGCGATGTATCTTTTAACATTTATTTTTGTCTCGTTCATTATCTATCCTTTCGTGTATGACAAAACCTCCTCAAAAGCAAATTGAGTGGGTTTCTTATATTGTTTTTGATTAAAACTTACAGTTATGAGTGGTCAAGTAGATTGCTCTTTTTTGTTAGGTTAAAAAAATGTAAGGATAAAATTAGAAATTTTTATCTTTACAAAAGGGTACGGGGGGGGGGTATATTAAATTCAATACACTTAGGGAATGAATTCCCTGAAGATATCTAAAAATTTTAAGGAGTATCGTTTGTATCTCCTAAAAATTGGAAGGAGACAAAAATTATGAAAAAAGGATTATTATTAACAACCTGCATGGCCGCTCTTCTTGGCGTCGGTGTGTTTGCTGGTGTTAACGCTGGTAGAGATGCAAAAGTTGAGAAGGCAGAAGCAGCAACCTATAATTTCAAGTTTCACGTTACAAATGCTACTGGTTGGAATCAACTAGCTGTTCATCTCTGGGATGTTAATGACAGTAGCAACAAAACTACAACTTGGCCAGGAAAGGCTGGAGTTTTTGAATATACTAACGAACATTCTCAAGGAGTTTATCATTTTGAATTTTCATTAGACTTTATTCCAAATAAAGTTATATTTAACAACAATATTAAAGAAGGTGCTTCACAAACATCAGCTATTGATTTTGACTATAATTCTCTAACGGAGCATACAGCCTATGTTGTTAATTCAAGCGGCATTTCCGGTAATTGGACATTTGAAGATTTAACAAGAGAATATTATATTTATTTAAATAAAACCGAAGTTATTTCTTCTACAAATCTTCATGTTTTTGCAGACAACAATAATGACAGCTCTTATCCAATTGCATGGCCTGGATATGAAATGACAGTTGTTGAAAATACTGGAGGAAAAGTTTACAAAACTCCTGCTATTCCATGCAAGTATAATAGACTAAAATTTACATCAAACGATTATAGTGATTCGCATCAACAACAAGCAAACGATGTTTGCGGATATAATGGTCAAGCATGGAACTCATATGGTTATAGTTGGGAATCGCTTCTTGATGTTAAAGTTCAATCTTGGATTGACACATATATGCATATGGATTCAAATGTGCCAGGACAATGCAACACTTATTTTGGACCAGCGAAAGAGAATCTTACTCAAGAAGTTTATGCTGAATTAAGCACGAATGATATGTTTGCTGCGGCATACAAGAGGTATTGTGATTGGGCAGCCGCATTAGGACGCAATCCAAATCCAGAAGTTGTTGATGGAGCTGCAGTTGTTGTTCCGTTCGAAGTTGAAACAAGTAGCTATTCTTCAATTGCAATAATTGCTACAGTATCAGCATTAGCTGTTGGTGGATTCTTCTTCTTTAAAAAGAAAAGACTAACAAAATAATTAAGGTTACATATTTCTACTAACTCCCGAAAGTTATAATTATTTGTAGAAATTTGTATACAGAAAGCGCCTATGGCGCTTTTTATTATATTGTTTACTTTATAAGTATTTTAATTAATTAAAAAATATTGATTGAATCTTGGTAATATTGTATCCTAAATATAATTTCATATATTTCACTTTCGGGAGGTAAAATTTATGAAAAAGATAAGCAAATTGTTTTTAACTGCTGCTTTTGTAACTCTTTTAGGTGTCGGTGCTTTTACTGGTGCTAGCGCTGTTAAAGAAGCAAAAGTTGAAGAAGCAGAAGCAGCTAGTACTGACACAAGCCTTTATATTTATTTCACCAGACCATCTGATTGGGGTGACAATGTAGTTAGAATTCATACATGGGATGGCAATGGAACGCCAGGAACTACTTGGGCTTCCGCATGGCAAATGAAGTGGGCATATGATAATGAATTTGGACAAGCTGTTTTTGCTTGGCATCCAACTAATGATCAGCCACTTTATTCTAATATTCAATTCCATAATGATAATCATGGAATGCAATCTGACAATTTATCCGCGCCTACATCTTCTACACATTATTTTTATAATAATGGATGGAAAACAATGGAACCTGAGACATTAAGAATATATTTGTATGATTATGACAATAAGTTTGGCAATGGTGAGGTCAAAGTACATGCGTGGAACGAGCAAGGGGACACAGCATATAGCACTCAGTGGTCTGGCGTTAATATGGGTGTTACAGCAGAAAGCGCCGGAAATGGAAGAGTTTATTATGCTGATTTACTAAACGCTTATAATAGGTTCATTTTTAATGTTGGTGGGGATGCAAATAAGACAGATACAATTTCAAGACCAACAAATGGTGGAAATAATAACTGTTATGTTCTCGCTAACAATGAAACAGTTTTAGATGGGAAAAATACTTGGTGGAGTAACATTAACTATGTTTGGGCTCATAATTTCAGTCAAAATCTTATGGACTTCAGAACCACCTCTAAAGCCGCTGGCGAAGGAAGAGATTCTGATGGTTGTAAATCGTTGTATAACGCAGCCAAACAAGGCTATACTGCAATTTATGCAAACTCTTATGCGCTAGCACAACTAAACGAAAGCTTCCCAGATGCAATTGAAAGATTAGGCAAATGGGCTCTTGCTAATGGAGAAACATTTAATCCTTCAGCAGGAACATTTACTCCAAATGGTAGAGCAAATATTGGGTTCGTTGCTGAAAATAACAATAGCAACAACAACACAATGACAATTGTTCTTGTCTCACTTGTTGCGGCTACTGCTATCGGTGGATTCTTCTTCTTCAAAAAGAAAAAGATTTCTAAATAATAATATTAAATAAGATATAGAGGAGTTCATTCTCCTCTTTTCTTATGGGAAGTTTCCCAAATAAATAAAGGAATTATTGAAAATAAAATAATGGTGTTCTATCATTAAGTTGTACTTTTAAAGGACATAAAATAATATGAAAAAACATTTAGGTATTTTACTTGCCGTTTCTTCCTTACCAGGAAACCATGGAATCGGAGATTTTGGTGATCCATGCTACAAATTTATTGATTGGCTAAGCGACAATCATTATGAATATTGGCAGACCCTTCCTCTTAATCCTCTTGGACCTGGATATTCACCATATATGTCTACTTGTTCCAAGGCTTTGGAATATAGATATATCTCACTAGATTATGTGAGTAAGATGGGTTTATTACCAAAGGTACCTGCTCATAATCCAGACTGCATTAAAGTTGATTATTATGATGTTGGAGAATTCAAAAAAAGAGAGCTAGGTTTAGCGTTTCGCAAGTTTATGAAAAACCATAGTGAGGTTCTTCATAAATTTAAAACCCTTAACCCTTGGGTTAAAGAATACGCGACATTTGAAGTATTCAAAGAAATGAATGATAACAAGCAGTGGAATGAATGGGATGAAGAATATCTTGATTATTATGAATACCATAATAAGCCACCAAGAAGATATAAAGACCAAGTTAACTTCATTATCTTCTTACAATATTTAGCGTTTAAACAGTGGAATAAAGTTAGAAGATACGCTGCTAAAAAAGGTATTAAAATCATTTGTGATATGCCTTTCTATGTTGGCTTTGATGGAGTGGAATGCTGGCTAAATAGAAATCAATTCCAAATTGGACCAGACAACAAACTTTTTGAAGTTGGCGGAGTAGGGCCAGATGCTTTTAGTGATGTTGGTCAATTATGGGGATCTCCAATATATAACTTTGAAAGAATGAAGAAAAATGGATATAAGTTATTCATTGATCGTATTGGATATCTCGCTAGTATGTGTGACTATTTACGTATTGACCACTTTAGAGCGTTCGATACATATTATGTCATTCCAGCTGGAGAAGAAACCGCTAAAAATGGAGTGTGGAAGATTGGTCCTAGAGAAGACTTCTTTGATAAACTCTACGAGAAATATCCAAAGATCAATTTAATTGCGGAAGATTTAGGTGATCTTAGACCTGAAGTTCTTGAATTAAGAGACCATTATAATCTTCCTGGTATGTTCATTTGTGAATTCACAATCTTTGATTTGAAGCAAGAATCCACTAATAGACAAATTGTCTATCCAGGAACTCATGATAATGAAACATTATATGGTTGGTATTTAAATCTTAATGATGATCAAAGAAGATTTATCGCTAATAGATTAGGTGTTAATTATGATGAAGGATTATATGATGCAATTGTTAAATATATCTTCACAATGCCTTCAATGATGACTATCTTCCAACTTCAAGATGTTATTAAACTTGATAACTCCGGAAGAATGAATTGGCCTGGAACAGTAGGAGAACCAAACTGGACTTGGAAATTAAAAGACTTCTCATTTATTAACGAAGTCAAATACCCAGATCCTAAATGGTTTAATTAAAATTAACAATATGACTCTTTCTTAATTGAAAGGGTCTTTTTGTATATAAAAATATTTTAAAAAAATTAGCCTATTTACAAATAGCCTATTTTAAAATAGACTAATATACGAGGATATATTTTATGTTTATTGGACGCGAAAATGAATTAAATAAAATTAGAAGAAGATTAAAACTAGATTCATTTCAAGCTGTGCTTGTATATGGAAGAAGAAGAATTGGAAAAACAGAATTAATTAATAAAGCAATAGAGTTAGAAAACGTTAGAGTGTTACCGTTATTAGCGAGAGAAGTAAATGAAAGTATTAACTTAGAAGAGTTTTCTTTTGAAGCCGGAAGATTTATGAATAATGTATCTTTCCATCCAAGAGATTTCTATGAATTCTATGCGTCTTTATTTGAATATAGTAAAACTAATCCCTTTGTATTATTTATTGATGAATATTCATTTTTAAAGAAGTCTAACGACTCAATTGATTCTTATTTACAAAAAGCAATTGAGCTACATAAAAATAACGCGAAGATAACGATTATTTTATGCGGTTCTTATATTGAAACCATGAAAAGAATTATCGATAAAAAATCTCCATTATATGGAAGATTTAATGAAGAGATAATGTTAAGAACATTTAATTATTATGAAGCTTCTAAATTCATGGGAAATATTAGTGAAGATGAAAAATTTAAATATTATGCTGTCTTTGGTGGAACTGCCTTTAATTTAAAACATATTGATTATTCAATTCCTTTTGAAGAGAATTTATTAAATGAGTTTATTAAAGCTGATTCTTTCTTTGAAAAAGAAGCAGTAGCGACAATTGTTGGAGAGCTTGAAAAAGAAGCAAATATTAATTCTATATTTGAATTAATCGCTAGAGGTATAAGAAAATATACCGATTTGAATGAAAGAATGGGTGATCCTTCTAAAGACAACATTACTCGATATTTAAGAAAATTAGAAGAGATGGATTTAATTGATAAATCTTATCAAGTTAACGCTAAATCTGAAAGAAAAGCTCTATATCAAATTAAAGATAATCTTATGTCGTTTTATTATTCTTTTATTTTCAAATATCAAAGAGTGAGATCAAGCATGCCGACTGAGGTCTTTTTCCAAAATTATGTAAAAAAAGAATTATATGAAAGTTATTTACCAACCAAATTTGAAGAAGTGGTTAAAGAATATGCGATAAGAGTTAATTCTATTAAACTCCCACTTTTCGATTCAATTGGTCGACTTTACTATAATAGTGGAAACATTAATCGCGAATTTGATGTTGTCTTATCCACTAAAGAAGGATTAATTCCTATTGAATGTAAATACACTGACTCCAAAGTTGGTATTAGTGATTATAACGAAGAAAAAACACAGTGGAAGGATTTGCCTTTTACTGTTGCCAAATACGCTTTTGCATCAAAAAGTGGTTTTAAAGATGATTTAAAATCAAATACTGATTCTATTTTAATAACATTAACAGATTTGTATAATTAGCCTATTTAGAAATAGCCTATTTTAAAATAGGTAAAAATTATTGGGAGATATAACTATATAAATTAACAAAGAAATATAGAATATTTTTTTGTTTGTTATTCACATAGTTTTAATCATTATTTATAATAATGTTGTATGGCATTCGGATTACTTTATGATTATTTAATGGGCCAAACCATTGAAGCCTATAATTACTTCGGAGCTCACTTTGAGAAAAGAGGAGACCAAAACGGAGTAGTTTTTAGATTATACGCTCCAATGGCAAGTGATGTTTCAGTTATTGGTGATTTCAATAATTGGAGTATGTACGCCCACAAAATGAACAAGATCGATGACTGTGGTGTTTGGGAAACATTCATTCCTGGACTTCAAAGTTATCAAGCCTACAAATATCACTTCAAGAATGCGAAAGGAGTATATGTAGATAAAATTGACCCATATGCGTTCTTTAGTGAAGTTGCACCTGGCACTTGTTCGAGACTTTTCGACATTAGAGACTTTATTTGGCATGATGAAAAATTCTTAAAAGAAAGAACTCGTAACTTTGACAAACCAATGTCAATTTATGAGATGCACGCTGGTAGCTGGCTTAAAAAGCACGAAGGAAGATTCTCTTCTTATGAAGAATTAGCGGATGAATTAATTCCTTATGTGACAGGCATGGGCTACACTCACGTGGAATTTATGCCAATCATGATGCACCCATTTTTAGGAAGCTGGGGATATCAAGCAACTGGATTCTATAGTTGTGACCCAAGATATGGCAATCCTTTCCAACTCATGTCATTAATTGATAGATTACACCAAGCAGGTATTGGAGTTATCATTGACTTTGCTCCTGTTCACTTCGCTAACGACCCATGGGCTTTAGTGGAATATGATGGAACACGCTTATTTGAATATAACAACAAATGGAGAGTGTCTCCTTGGGGAAGTTATCAATTTGACTTAGGAAAAGATCCAATTAGAAGCTTCTTAATGAGCGCGATTAATTTCTATATTGATAAATATCACGCGGACGGTATTAGAATCGACGCGGTTAGCAATATCATCTTCTATAACGGAGATAAGAGAAATGGCACTAATGATGGCGCTATTGAATTCGTTAAACGTCTTAACGGTAAGATTCATATAGCTCATGATTCAGTGATGATGATTGCGGAAGATAGTAGTGATTATCCAGGAGTTACTAAACCAACTGATATCGGTCTTGGATTCGATTACAAGTGGGATTTAGGCTGGATGAATGACACTCTTAAATATTACGCATTAGATCCAGTTTATAAGAAATATGACCATAATAAATTAACTTTCTCAATGGCATATTTCTATAGTGATAATTTCTTATTACCATTCTCTCACGACGAAGTCGTACACGGTAAAGGAACATTATTAAATAAGATGTGGGGCGATTATTATCAAAAATTCGCTTTACTCAGAAACTTAATCACTTACCAATACGGTCACCCAGGAAAGAAACTCAACTTCATGGGTAACGAATTCGGTTCATTTGACGAATGGAATGAAGCTAAATCATTACCATGGGAATTAAAACAATTCCCTGCTCATGATTCCATTTCTAGACTCTACCATGATTTAAACCTCATCTATAGAGCGCATCCAGCGATGTATTTTGAGGAACATAATCCTGAAAGATTTAAATGGTTAATCGTTGATAATAGTAATGATAGTGTTTTCGCTTTCACTAGAAGAGTTGATGGTGAAACATTAATCTTTGTTTATAACATGACTCCTAACTTCTACGAGAACTTTGGTATTCCAGTGGAAAAAGAAGGAAGATATGTTGAAATCTTTAATAGTGATAAAGATATCTATGGTGGCGCAAACCAATATAACGGGGCACCTTTAGGAAGTTATGGTGGATATATCACCATCAAATTAGCCTCCTTAGGAGCGATGATCTTCAAACTTGAAGAACCACCAAAAGAAGAGCCAAAAAAAACAACTAAAAAGAAATAAATCTTTTATATTTAATTAATAAATCTTTTACATACATAGGGGGAATTTTATGTTTGCATCGAAAAAAGATTTTAAAAACGAATTTCAATCTCGTTTACTCCAAAGATATGGTGTCGATGTTGCTAATAGCTGTGCGAACGAACAATACACAATCTTAGGAGAAATGATTAGAGACTACGCAAACGTGGACTGGAGTAAAACCCACCTTGAATCTACACAAGGAAAAAGAAGCTTAATCTACTTCTCAATGGAGTTCTTAATCGGACGTTTGCTATCAAACAATATCCAAAACCTTGGTTTATACCAAATTATCAAAGAAGGCTTAGATGATTTAGGAATCGACTTAAACACTCTTGAAAATGAAGAGAGTGACGCTGGACTTGGTAATGGTGGTTTAGGAAGACTAGCAGCCTGTTTCTTAGATTCTATCGCGTCTTTAGGTTATATCGGTCACGGTAACTGTATCCGTTATGAATATGGTTTCTTCCGTCAAAAGATTGCTGATGGAAAGCAAAAAGAATTACCAGACCAATGGTTAACTAACGGTAACGTTTGGGAAGTTAGAAGAGCGAAATATGCGGTTGAAGTTAAATTCTACGGACATCCAGAAAGCTATCAAAAGAAAGACGGCACATATGGAATTAAAACCGCTGACGCTTTAATTGTTAGAGCGGTTCCTTATGATATGCCTGTTATCGGCTATCAAAACCACGTTACCAATACTTTAAGACTTTGGAACGCTGAACCAAGTAGTAAACCTCTTCCAAAATCAGTTTCATTTAATGATTACTGTATTGCTTTAGAGGAATTATGCCATGGCTTATATCCTGATGATTCTACTGAAGCCGGAAGAATCTTAAGATTAAGACAACAATATTTCTTAGTTTCTGCTGGTTTGCAAAGTGCTTTAAATAGTTTCTATCGTCACCATAATACTTTAATTGGAATTCACGATGATTATGTCTTCCAACTCAATGACACTCACCCAATTTTAGCTATTCCTGAAATGATGAGAATCATGCTTGATGAATATGACATGGAATGGGAAGACGCATGGAATGAAGTTACTAAATGTATGGCCTACACCAATCACACTGTTATGGTGGAAGCTCTTGAAAAATGGCCAATCAATTATGTCCAACACCTCATTCCACGTTGTTATATGATCATTGAAGAAATTAATCGTAGATTTAATTTAGAAATGACCGCTAATAACATTCCTGAATGGGAAAGACATCAAATGAACATCATTAAAGATGGTCAAATTCATATGACTAACTTAGCTATTTATACAGCTTTCTCAGTTAATGGTGTTGCGGCATTACATACAGAAATCTTAAAGAATATTACTTTCAAAGAATTCTATAAATATATGCCTGAAAAATTCAATAACAAGACGAATGGTGTTACTCATAGAAGATGGTTAGTGAACTGTAATCCAGAATTAACTAAACTCATCAGTAGCAAAATTGGCACATCTTGGATTACTGACATGAGCAAGATTAAGGCTTTTGAAAAATATAAGAATGATGACAAAGTCTTAGATGAACTTCAAGCAATCAAACTTGAAAACAAAAAGAAACTTGCTGCATATATTAAAGAACATAATGGAATTGATGTTGATGTTAATTCAATCTTTGATGTTCAAATTAAACGTTTACACGCTTATAAACGTCAATTAATGAATGTCTTCCACATCATCTACTTATATCAAAGAATGAAGAGTGATCCTAACTTTAGAATCTATCCTCATACATATATCTTTGGTGCGAAAGCCGCTCCAAGTTATGTCTATGCAAAGAAGATTATTGAATTAATCTTAGCGGTTGCTGAAGTAGTGAATAATGACCCAGAGATCTCTCCATTCTTAAAAGTTGTCTTTATTGAAAACTATGGGGTCTCTTTAGCGGAATTAATCATTCCTGCTGCGGATATCTCTGAACAAATCTCTACTGCTGGTAAAGAAGCTAGTGGTACTTCAAATATGAAGTTCATGATGAATGGAGCGATTACTTTAGGCACAATGGATGGTGCGAATATTGAAATCGTCGCTAACGCTGGAGAAGAAAACGCCATCATCTTTGGTTTAAGAGATAATGAAGTTGAAGAAATGGTCCGTAATGGAACATATTCTCCATGGGATATGTATAACAATGATGCGCGTATACACGCGATTATGGAGTCCTTATTTGATGGAGAGTGGACAAATTATCGTAAAGACAAATTCAGAATGATTTTCGATGAAATCTTTAATGGAAATGACCAATATTTCATCTTAAAAGATTTACCAAGTTATATCGAAGCACAAGAGAAAGCTTCTACCTTATATCAAGATAAGAAGAAATGGGCTCAAATGTGCTTAATGAATATCGCTAATAGTGGTTACTTCTCAAGTGATAGAACAATCGAAGAATACGTTAGAGATATTTGGAAGTTGGAGAAAATCAGTTAATGATTTGTGATTTAAAAGATTTATATATCAAGCAAAGAGAGCTCGACGAAGAAATCGCTAAAAATCATAATGTCACTTATGAATCAACAAGAAATAAGAGAACACTTTCTCTACTTGTTGAGTTAGGAGAATTCGCTAACGCGACAAGGACATTTAAATACTGGTCTAATAAAGGTCCAGAATCTAAAGAAAGAGTTCTTGATGAATTCGCTGATGGGTTACATTTCCTTCTCTCACTTGGTATTGATCAAAATTACATCGTAGATGAGATAGAAGTATTTGACGATGAAATGAGTCTAACAGATAACCTCTTAAAGACTTATGAATTAACCTCTATTTTCTATCAAAGTCAGACTGAATCTAACTATATATTAGCCTTTAAAAGCTACTTACGTGCCCTTTTCAAACTCGGATATAGCTGGTTAGAGGCTAAAGAGGCTTATTACCTCAAATTAAAAGAAAATCATGTAAGACAAGAAACTAATTATTAACTTTGTTAATAAAGTCGTTCTTGTTTACCAAAAAGTAATATAAAAATGGCAATTTGCGTTTGTCGAATTGCCTTTTTTTTGCGATAATTATAGTATGAAGTATAGTGTTGGAGAGAGAGTAGTTCATTCTAGAGAAGGATTATCCACCATTAAAGATATTACCAATATCGGAGGTAATGACTATTTTGTCGTTGTTTCAGATAAAGGGGCAAAAGAAAATATCTACGTCATGGTTTCTAGAACTGAAAACATCATTCGTCCAATCATGACATATGAAGAATCTTGTGAAGTTGTTAAATATATGAAAACAGTA
Source organism: Bacilli bacterium (assembly GCA_045132035.1). Lineage (GTDB taxonomy): Bacteria > Bacillota_I > Bacilli_A > RFN20 > CAG-826 > UBA2450. Next base: position 60,204 of record JBGURM010000092.1, on the reverse strand, counting down.
GAGGCTGAGTTCATTAATAACACCAAACAAAGAAGAGATAAATATAGAAAAAGACTACTTTCAGGTAATGTCTTCGACTTAGCGTATCTCTCACGTCAACTATATTTCTTTAATTACTATAATGCGAATGGACAAGTAGTGAAGCTTGGTCCAACAGACTTACAAATGTTAAAAGACGCTGAAGCGATATTATTTGATGAATTTGCTATATCGTTTAACGTTGATCGAGATAAAGTAGAAGATAAAATTAAAGAATTATTTGAGAAGAATCAAGAGCTCGCTTAAATCAGAAATGATTGGCGAGTTTTTTGTATGCTCTTTTAAATATTCTTCATCACGATAACCATAGCTTACTAAAACACAGTCTAAATTAGAATTAACTGCTGTTTCATAATCAACATTAGTGTCTCCAACATAAAGAGCTTCATTAGTATTTACATCTAATTCTTTTAAGACTTTATTTACTAAATCACTTGATGGTTTGTAATTAAGTTCAGGAATACTTCCTTGGATACGATCAAAAATATTTGGTAGATAGAAGTTAATTAATTTCTTCGCTCCTTCGTCAAATTTATTAGAGACAACAGCAAGCAAATAGCCGGTTTCTTTAAGGTTATTGAGCGTTTCTTTCACGTTTTGATATGGAAAAGAATTCTCAAAATAGTGGGCTTTGTAGTAGGTTTTAAAAGTCGCTAAACAATCGGTATAGTTTGGATTATTAAGTCCACCTGGAATACTTCTTTCAATTAATTTAGCCACTCCATTACCTATATCAGCGGTAGTTTGTTCAATTGTTCTATTAGGATAGTTATATTGACTTAAAGCGTAATTAACAGCGATATTTAAATCTTTAACAGTGTTAATTAATGTTCCGTCTAAATCAAAAATGATGAGTCTTTTCTTTTGCATATAACAATTATCTTATATTTAGGAAGAAAATAAAAATATAATTGATAAATGTTGAGATACATAAAATGTATGATATATTTTATTCGAAGGAGATATTGTCATGCATACAATAAATGTTACAGAAGCAAGAGCCAATCTATACAAATTGATAGAGGAAGTTAACAAAACGTCGTCTCCTTTGCTTATCACTAATAAAAATGGCAAAAATTGCTATTTGATTGGTGAAGAAGACTTCAATGCCATATTGGAAACATTATACTTAAATTCTATTGATGGGTTAGCTGATTCTATTATTAGAGAAGGCAAAACCCCATATAAGAACGCAACTAACATAGACGATTTACAAAATTAATAACAAAGAGAAAATCGTGTTGGTTGCATCAATGTGGTCTCACTTTGGCAACAATTAAGGCTAAAGTTAGCCTTTTTTGTTTTTGGTAAAACAATATAAGAAACCGGCTAAATATATCCTTTATCCTATAGTTCGATTGCAAAATTTATTTTTTGCAATTTTTTATAGTTAGACAAATAGCACTCACTCACTTATAATGAGTATTCAAATGGGTAAATTTAAATTTACATTCACTAATATTCTATTTTGGGTCGCTGTAATAGCAGCAGTCCTTGTTTTTGAAAATATCACATTTTTTGAAAAGGTTGACTCACCTGATTTTATGGTGCCAGGAATGCAAGACCCATATTTCTTTATGTTTTTTGCTATTTCTGCTTTATGTTTTGTTTTACTCATTGTTTATGAAACGATATTTAACAAGGCAAAAGTTAATGTTATTGCTTTAGTAGTGTGTCTTATTTTACTAGCAAGCGGAATAGTTGGAATATGGCTATTTAATGGAATGGAATTTTCTAATGGCGCCGAACCAATTGTAATTGATGATTGGAACAAGATTAAACATACTTTATCTTTTATTTTGTTTGTTTTAACAATCTATTCCACAATGTTTTATTTCACTAAGAACCATCCTTCTATTAGAAGACTTAGATATCTATTCTTAATTGTTATAGCGGTGACATATTTCTTTGTTATTTATTCAATCGTTACTGAATACGTTAAATATGAGATTATCGCTAACGCGGATAGTGAAACGGTTACCAGCCAATCAATTAAGTCTTTGTTCTTAAATTCCAACATGTTTGCGGGATTCATTTTAATGGGAATATGCGCAGCAATTGGACTTAACTATTTTAAAAAGAATCCGCTTTCTTATATCACAATCATTGGATTTGGAATTGTTCAAATCTTCGTTTGTTCTTTAACTTGTATCTTAATTACTTTAGCGATTATCTTCGTTTATTTCCTATTTGAAATTATCATTACATTTAAAAAGAACTTTGTTCTTGCAATGTTTAAGCTTGGCTTAATGATTGCAATATATGTTTCAATCACTTTAATGTTTGCTTTATGTCAGACATTTGATGTTCCTCATTTATCAAGTTTCTGTCGTTTCTTATATAAAGAATTATCAAATTCAAACTATGCGAACTTCTCTAACCGCACGATGATTTGGGAATATACAATTCAAGCGAGTAATAGAGATATCTTCTCATTACTATTTGGGTATGGCTTTAGAAATTCTGAATATATTACTGGTGGAATGATGAATGTTGAAGATCATCGTATTAGCTGCCATAACGGATATTTACAAATCTTACTTAACTTTGGTGTTATCGGTTTAGCGTGCTTTGCAACATTTGTTGTTATTTATTTCTATTCACTAATTAGACTATTTAAAGAACATAAGAGATTCTCTTTGATATTCTTAGTAGTTGGCTTAGCCTATTTTGCTTTAAGCTGTACTGAATCTTTGATTGCCTTTAATAGTAGCGCTCAAGGAATATTAATTGGAGCGTTATTCTATCTACCAGTAATTAACAAATATTCTCACTTAAGAAATAAGACTATTGGTGATTCAGTAGTGGAAGAACATTCCTATCCTGCTTTACTTAATAGTAAATTAATGGTGAGAGGAGCAGGAAGATTTATTCTTTCGATTATGGCGATTACTACGATGTTTTTTGCTTTTGATGAATGTAGAAATAATCCAACTATTTTATGGACTTTAATTAACGCTGAAGCGATACTTGGAATATTACTTTTAACTTTCCCATATTTAAATGCTTTATGGGCAAAAGATGGCGATATCTACAAGTATATTGTTCATTTTATGATTTTTGTTTTACTTATAGCAGGAGCCTCTATTGGTTTATCTATGGTGATATGGTATGGAAAACCAATTGAAGGATTTGCTTGGGCTACTCCAATAGCGATTTCCTTTATTATCCTAGGTGAATTAATCATTTATTCAGTTATGAAGGGTGGAAGCTTTAAATTATATTTAAATACTTTTGTTGCTTTTAAAACTTCTTTAGGTTCATTAATTGGGTCTGGACTATTATTTACTGGATTATGGTTTGCTAAATCATACATGATTCCAGATTCTTTATTAACTTATCTTTTAACTGGCATCACAGCCATAATTGTCTATTATGCTTCTTCATTTATTGCTCCATTTAAAGATACGATGAGCATTGCTCATTATATTGATGAATTTGACGCAAGTTTAATGAAGATTGATGTGATTAGAGATCGATTGGAGGAGAGTTATGAAATCTAGTGGTAACAAGATTATTGCGCAAAATAAAAAGGCTCACTTCAATTATTTTTTAAGTGACTTTACAGAATGTGGAATCGAATTAAAAGGAACAGAAATCAAATCAATGCGTCGTAATGGAGCGACAATTGGCGATTCTTATATTGTAATTAGAAATGGTGAGGCTGAAATCATTAATATGTATATTAAGCCTTATGAACAAGGAAACATTTTTAATCATGATCCATTAAGAAATAGAAAACTTCTTTTGCACAAAAAAGAAATCGAATGGTTTGAAATCAAAATCAAACAAGGTGGATTTACTGTTGTCCCTACTAAAATATATTTAGTAAGAGGAAAGGCTAAAGTGGAGATTGCTTTAGCAAAAGGTAAGAAACTCTACGATAAAAGAGAAACAATTAAACAAAGAGATTTAAAAAGAAGTATTAAAGAAGGAGGAGATGAATAATGAGCATTAGTGAGACTATTTATTCTCATGAATTTGTTGAGATGAATAAAGACAATCTTGATGATTTTCTTAGGAAAGTGTCTTTTTCTTATTCTATTCCTTCTATCCATATAGCGGGGACTAACGGAAAAAGTGTGGTCGCTACAATGTTAAGCAATATCTACCGTAGTAGTGGATATAAAGTTGGTTTATTTATCTCTTCTAATTACAAAAAAGATGTTACTCAAATGATTCAAATTAATGGACTTCCTATCTCTAATAGTGAATTAGAAGCTTTATATAATTCAAATCAAAAGCTCTTTAAAAAATATGAATTATCTCCATTTGATATCATTACTTTTATCGCTTTTTCTTATTTTCAAAAAGAGAAAGTTGATATCGCAGTAATTGAATGTGGGATGGGTGGAGAATTTGATTCCACTAATATATTTACCCCAATCTTATCAATCATCACTAATGTGTCGATTGAACACACTGAATATTTAGGAGTGTCTTTATCAGAGATTGCTTTACATAAAGCTGGAATCATTAAAGATAATGTTCCTACTTTAATTGGAGAGATTGATGGTGATGCTTTAGATGTCATCGTGGACTACGCAAAAAGAAAAGATTCTAAGATTACAAGAATCGGTGAAACCCATAATGTTTCTTTTACTAAAGAAGGTATCTCTTTTGACTATAAAACATATGTTGGTTTAGAAATATCTAACTTCGCAAATATCAACGTTAAAAACGCTTGTTTAGTGATTGATGCGGTTGATTTATTGATGAATAAATTTAAAGTTGAAGAAAGTGCTTTAAAAGAAGGATTAAAACTTCCTTTACCTAAAGGTAAATTTGAAGTTATTCAAGGAGAACCACTTCTTATTATCGATGGAGCGCATAATCCTGAGGCAATTAAGAAACTTAGAAACGATGTTGATTTATTAGGCTTAGGAAAAGAGATCTTTGTGATTTTTGCAACATTCAAAGATAAGAATATTACCTCAATGCTTCCTGAGATTGGGTTACTTGGAAAAACATATATCACAACTTTTAATCATAGTAGAGCAAGAGATGAATTCGATTATTTCCTATTCTTAAATGAATATGAATATAATAGTGACTATAAAGCTTTAATTAATCAAATTAAAAACGAACATCCAGAATCAGCGATTGTTATTGCTGGTTCAAATATCTTCGCTTGTTTAGTAAGTGATGAATATCACAAATAGTTAAACTACAAATTCTTATGAAAATGAAATTAATTCTTAAATCTTTATTCCTCTTATTAGCGGTAGTGGCCGCTCCTTTAAGTGTTACTTTTATTAACTCTAATAGTAATAACTATGTTGCTACTTACGCATTAAATGCGACTACTGAAGAATTCTTAAATAAATTTGATGAATTATTTTCTACTAAATCAATTTGCGACGCAACTAGAGAAGAATATAACGAAATCATTACTATTTACTCTAATCTTTCTAATGAAGATCGAGCGGTAGTCAATCAAATTGAAAGACAGTCACCTAATGGTGATAAGTTTAAAATCGAAGATGCGATGAAAGAATTAGTGAGAATGTTTTATATTTCTCCTAATAGTGCGATTAATAATAAAAAGAAGCTTGATCAAACGACAACCATCATTATTGCATCTGTTGTTTCAATAGTGGGAATGTCAGCAATCAGCGTTCTCTTTATCTTAAAAAATAACAAATATATTGAATAATTAACCTTCTAAATTAAAAGTATAATACAGCTTTTTCGTTAATTTCTTTCAGCATAGAATCATGTGTAATTATTCTCATTTTTGCGTTTATACATTGAGAAATTAACATAATGTCAAACGGATCTTTATGGTCTTTATGATCAAAATCTTCCACAGTTAGAACATCTTCAATTGATACGGATAAAAATCTATATCCTGCTCTTTGCGAAAAGTGAACTATTTCTTTTCCTGAATATGGTAACGAATTTGGATTTTTCTTGTGTTTAATTGATATTTCCCAAATTGAAACACCAGATACAAAGATATCATTGTTCTCATTAGTAATGATGTCCCTTACAGATTCAGGTAAATTTGGGTTATCTTCTAGAGCCCAAATAAGTGTGTGAGTGTCTAATAAATATCTCATATCAATCACCGTAAAAATCATCAATTACTGATATTGAATTGAATTCTTCAAGAGAAATGTTGTAACCTTTCATTTCTTCTTTGGCGGCACCGATTCTTTTCGTTTTTTTGTCTTTTTGAATTTTTGTCATTTTTACAATTGGATTTCCATTTTTGCAAATAATGATTTCATCTTCTTTTTCATCAACCAATAATTGTGCTAATTTTGATAAGTTTGTTTTTGCTTCATAGATATTAATTTCCATATCTAACCTCCTTGGTCTGGTCTACTTGGTCAATCTCATTTTAGCAGATATTATTTTCCAAATTCAATCTCTTTCATTATTTTTCAAAAATATGAAATTAATGATTGATAAAGTCTAGCGATAGTGGTAGATTGTTTACACTGAGAATTACATAGGGAGGTCAAGATGAGAGTTAAAGTTCTTTTGATTTGCTCCGAGTGTCTATCTCGAAACTACGTTACATCAGTAAATAAAGAAAGTAATAAAAAATTAGAACTTATGAAATATTGCAAACACTGCAATAAACAAACACTTCATAAGGCAAGTAAATAGGAGGCACATATGGGATTAGGAAAATTCGCAAAAGGTGTTATTAAAGAAGGCAAACGTGTACGTTGGCCAAAAAGAGAAGTTCTCATTCCTTCAATCATCGTCGTTATCATTATTGCGGGAATCACAGGATTACTACTTTTCGGAGAAGATGTTGCTGGTAGAAGATTAATTGAAATTCTTTCAGACGCATTCAAAGGCATGAAATAAGGAGAGTGAACAAAATGGTTGATAATAATAATTTAAAAACAGCGTTCTCAGACACTAATACTGATATTACTGAAGAAGAACAAAATAAAGCTGAACAAAAATTAGGTGAAAAAGCGTGGTATGTTGTTTCAACATATTCCACTCACGAAAGAAAAGCCGCATACAACTTACAAAAACGTGTTGAATCAATGGGATTAGATGATCTCATCTTCCGTATTGTTGTTGTCGAACAAGAAGTTCAAGTTATGAAAGATGGTTTACCAACAGGTAAAACCAGAATGAAGAACTTATATCCAGGTTATGTCTTTGTGGAAATGATTATGACTGACTATGCTTGGTATATTGTTAGAAACACTCCAGGTGTTACCGGATTCGTTGGATCTGCTGGTAAAGGTACAAAACCATTCCCAGTTCCAAGAGAACAAATCGAACCAGTCCTTAAGAGAATGGGCATGGTCGACGAAAGCATGTATGACAGATACGCAGTTGGTGACTATGTCAAAGTCATTCACGGTACTCTTGAAGGAACAGAAGGAAGAATCCTTTCTATTAATAAAGATACTGGTGCAGTGGAAATCGAAACCATCTTCTTTGGTAGAACAACTAAAGTTGAAGTTGATTTCTCTGAAATTGAGAAGATTTAACTTTGTTAAAGCAAACAAAAAGCAACGCTTCACAAAAACGTTGCTTTTTTGATTCTTATGCTTTGATTCCGTTTGCCTCTAAGATGGCGTCGCCAATGATTTCTTTATAATCTCTACCGTCGTCCAAATCTTTTAAGCAGCCTCTTAATTTTATGAATTCTTCATATGCGATTTTTCTTGGATTTTCTAATATAGCAAAAGTTCCACCATCTTTAATGACGTAAATCTTTTCTTCAACTTCTAAAAGACCGAGATAATATTCGGCATTTTTTACAAATTCTTCATATTTTACGCACTTCATGGAATCTATTCTCCATTTTTGATTATAAAAAATGCACATTGTGTTTCAATCACTACGTGCATTTTATTTTTACTATTTCTTTTTCTTTCCGTTAATTGCTTCTCTAAAGGCGTTGATTTCTTTAGATGTACCAACAACATATACAGTGTCATCTGGGAGGAGTGAATCAGTACCACCTGGGACAAATGATTTAGCGCCTCTTTTAATTAAGACAACGTTAACACCATAAACATTTTTAGGATTCATATCTTTTAATGTTTGTGGGAAGAATCCTGGATTAATGATGATAGAAACAACTGAATATTTTGCGTCAAGCTTATAGTAGTCTTGGAAGTCTTCATTACCGATACGGTTCGCTAAAGCAGTACCAGCAGCTTTTTGAGGAGTGATAACTTCAGTAGCGCCTAATTTCTTCATGATTGGGACATAGTAATCATCATCAACACGAACAATGATATTTTTAACGCCTAATTCTCTTAAAATAACAGTGGTTAAAACACTGGCTTCTTGGTTATCGCCAAAGGCGACAATCGCCGCGTCAACATCACTAATGCCTAATTCTTTTAATGCTTTTTCATCAGTGGAATCAGCGATGAATGTAGTAGGTAAGTCGTTAGCGACTTCTCTAGCTGTTTCTTCGTTGTTATCAATCGCGATAACGTCCATTCCGTTATCCACTAATTCTTTAACGATTGATCGACCAAATTGTCCGAGTCCGATTACTGCAAATGATTTGTGGGCCATATTAGATATTCCTCCTATTAACCAATAATAACATCTGCGCTTACGCGTTTATAATGAATATTTTCTTCTCCATCCATATTTGCTTGGAAGAGTTGGAACAAGGTGATTGGACCAAGTCGACCAAAGAACATCAATAGGATGAGGATGATTTTACTACCAACTTCTAAAGAAGGTGTTAAACCTGTTGATAATCCAACAGTGCCAAAGGCAGAGAACACTTCAAAGAAGACGTTTTGAGTTGTCGCAAGTGGTTTACCTTGTTCAAAAGAAGAAACAACAACAAAGGCGACAACAACATTTAAAAGTGAAAGGAAGACTAAGGTCATTGCTTTAAGAATACTAGTTCTTGTGAATTCTCTTTTAAAAGCAACAATACTCTTTCCTTGTAAGAATCTAACTAAGCATAAAACAATAATGAAGATAGTAGTGGTTTTAATACCACCGGCAGTGGAAATTGGTGAGCCACCAATAAACATAAATAAGCAGCTAATTGTTTTACCTGCAACTGATAAGTTATTTTGATCAAAACTAGCGAATCCTGCAGTTCTTAAGGTGACACTTTGGAATAAGGCTTCAAAAGGAGTCATAGTGCCATTAAGAACATCAGTTAAGCAGAATAAAACGAATCCACCAACGAGTAAAGAACCAGTCGCGATTAAGACAATTCTTACAAATGCATTCCATTGTCTTGGCTTCTTTCTTAAGATAACAATTTCAATAATTGTGATAAAAGAAATGCCACCTAATACAATAAGAATCATTATATAAGAACATAAGTAATAATACGCCCATGTAGGTAAATTATACATGATAGGATTTTCTGCAATTCTTAGTAAAGAATATGGGCCAAAAATATCAAATCCAGCATTATTAAATGCTGAGATTGATGTAAATAATGATGCCCAAAGCGCCTCTGGAACTGAGTATTCCTTAACGTTCAAAAATACTGGTAAACCTAATGCGAATCCGAGTAGTTCGGAAATAAGAACGATAGTAATCACTCTCTTAACAAAACGAGAAACACCAGAAATAGTGTTACTGTTAACTGCTTGAGAGAGGAATAAACGATCTCTAAATTGTAACTTTTTCATGAATAGTGAGATAAAGAATGTGAAGATGGTAATAAATCCAAGTCCACCAATTTGAATCATCACTAAGACAACGATTTGGCCAAAAAGAGTTAATTCTCCACCGATTCCGTTAGCGTAAGTTGATAAACCTGTCACACATGTCGCGGAAGTAGCAATGAAAAGAGAATCAAGGAAATTTCCCCACTGAGCGTCTTTATGTGCTCCTGGTAAGGTTAAAAGAGAAGCACCTAAAAATATCACTACAATGAATGACAAGATAACGAGTAGATATGGGGAAGTGCCTCTATTAGCTTTCTTTTTGGTTTTCATAATGAAACTGTTTGTATTATACACTCCACACTAAAAAAATCAACTTATAGGAAAACTGGCAACATAAATGTTGCACTTTTATTGATTGGTTCTACATTTTTTTCTTGTCGTTTCTTATGCACATAATGCGTGCTCGCAAAAAAATGTTTACAACAAAAAATTTCGTATTATATAATAAGTGCACAAAAAAGTTATGATAAAAGCAAAACCGGAGTGATTCGGCGACGCAAAACTAAAGGGTCTTGATATTAATTAAGATAGCCAGCTGCCTAACTACTAATAAGGCGACTGGCTTTTTAAATAGTAGAGGGGCAAAATGAAAAGAAAGACATTAACAAGAATAAAAATAGTTGCTGCCACGTTGACGGCGGTCTTTTCTTTGTTTGCCGCTATATCTGGAACATATGCTTGGTTCTCTACAAATCAATCTGTTTCTGTTGGCGGTGGCTCTTTCAAAGTTATGACCCCAGAACAAATTGAATATGAGATGTATTACTTAGATTCTTTCACTGACGATGAGTCAGAATCTCATGATGGAAACCAAAATTCAATTACCGATATTTTTTCTGGCTACCAAGTTGAATATGAAGATGCTTCGTTTACCAAAATCAATTACGAAGATGGAGTAGTCACTGATGATCCAGATCCAACAAATATTGAACATTTATGGCCAGCTCATAAATTGACATATGCATTTATCATCAAAGGCTCTAAAGCAATGAGCAAATTATCAATCACTGATTGGAGTGAAGTTACAGGTTCTGCTTCAGTGGGAGAAGACGCCCCAGTTCATCTTTCTTGGGCAATTGATATTTATGGAGCATCTTATAGTGTGCTTGATTCTGGTGACGATGAAGCCGATATCGCAACTGGATATCAAAGTTACTACGCTGATTTAAGAGCTAATCCATCTCCAATTACTGATGTTTTTGATTATTCAGAGGACGATCCTGCTTCTAACCCAGTTGAAGAAGTTGTCGTCGTTAGTGATGTTGATGATAATTTAGATGGATATCGTACAATCGTTTTCTTCACAATTGAATTCTCTAATGATGAAGGAACATTCTATAAACTCAATAAAACTACTGGTTATTATGAACACTACACAAGTGGTGATTTAACTGGTTTTAATAGTAATTGCTATGAAGGATTAACTCTTTCAAGCTTAACACTCTCGATTGCATAGTTATGAAAATAGGAAAGGTATTCACAAATTTAGCTAATAAGGTCAAAGGAAATGGCCTCAAGAGTAAGAAAACCATTATTGCGATGGTGGCTCTTACGATTGGAAGTGCTTTTGCTTTGTCTAGTGCAACTTTTGCATGGTTCTATCTTTCTAACAATGGTGGCGCTCAAATGGCGACTTTCTCTGGTGACTTAGGTGTCACAATTGAAAAAGTCTCTGCATATAAATACATTTACCCATATCATAACAACTCTACAGAATTCGTTGATTATGATGGTGTTGGCCAAGTTAAGAGTTATGTTGTTGAAGATGCTTCGGTTAATACCCCAAGTAATTTAGCGAACACAGTGACATTTACTTTAGGCATAAATGGAAGTGCACATTCATATACAACAACCAGCTCTTCAAATAGTGCCACAAACATTTATTATGAAGACTCTCAGGATTTCCATTATTATTTGATGGGTGATTCGACATTTACTGGAGTTTCTACAAATGAATGGTCAACTTTAACCGCAACAGCGTTTGCTAGAAAAGATGCTCCAGTAGTGGGTGAACCAGTAACTGTTGATAATGTTGTTGTTTCTATTGGAGCAGAGTTTATTCTTTTTAACGCTGGAACAATTTCTGGCCCAACATGTGATTACTATACATATAATTCACCATCAACTTCACCAAGTGGTAATGCTAGATTTACTTCTGAAGATGGTAAGAGTATTAAATGTTTAAAAGCTGGTATTTACACATTCCAATATCGCGTTGACGCTGGTGGAACTCATTACTTAGATATCATTCTCACTTCAAGAAATGACAATGCGATTATTGGTAATAACTTAATTGATCCAACTAAGATTACCATTGATTACCGTGGCACTGCTGCGGCAACTTACGAGTCAATCAATGACTATTTACCTTACGCAATTTATGAACAAAACACTCAAGTTGTGTTAGATGTTGAATTAAGTTATCAAAACAAAAATGAAGTTGAAACTGGATTAAAAATCATAAGAAATCCAGATTTAACGTCAGTGCCTTATATTTATAACTACACAGGAAAATATGCTACTACAAATGCATATACATACCGTGGTTATGTCGACAGTTCACATCGTAATCCACTTAACGCAAGTGATTTTTATGCTTTCTATACCATGTTTACTGCCGTTCCATACGCAACTCCAACAGCGGCGTGGGATGCTTTTAGAGCAATGCCTCATCCATATCAAACCGATTACGAGATAGTTGCTGGAAAAAATAGAATTGTTGATCGTGCTGATCCATATAACAAATTCCAAAACGATACCGAGTTAGATACATCAGTGGAATGTGATATACATGTTAAAGAAAATACTGATTCAACTTTGATTCCTGAGTCAAATACTCCAGTAACTTATCACTGTTATATCGCAATTGACTACGATTACGAATATATGCAATTTTTCACCAATCAAGAACGTGTTGGTAAAACGTATCTTCTAGACCGTGATTTCTATTTTTACTTTAGTGCTGAGGAACATATTGAATTGGCACCAGCTCCATCTCCATTAAAGGAGGTGAGATTCTGATGAAATCGAAAAAAGTTTTAATAGCATATATTGGAATTTGTACTCTTCTTTTTGTGAGTATGATCGTTCCTTTCACTTTATCCGCATATATCAAGGATGCTGAAAGTGATGGCTTTTATGGCGAGGTTTCTCTTCGTTCTTACTTTGAACGTGGTACTGGAAGGCCGAAAGGAACTAATGGCCCAAGCGATCCTGGCGATCCATATGTTATCACTAGACCACGCCATATGTATAACTTGTCTCGTTTGCAAGGATTGGGAGTTTTTAAAGAAAGCACTTATTTCCAGCTTGGTTTGGAAGGCTTGGCGGGCGACTTAACTGGCAAACCATTGTGTTACCTTGATGATACGTCAACAACGACTGTTCCTTTCCTTGATATGAGCGATTCTGACTACGATTATGAACCTATCAACGCAATTGGCTCTGAAGCAGTTCCTTTTTATGGAGAGTTTGATGGTCAAGGATTAGAGATTAAGAATTTAACTGTTTATGCTGATCCACAAGACGCTGGTTTATTTGGTTATACAGCGCATGGTTCTAGTATTCATGATTTATTTTTGAGTAATGTCACAATTAACTCTCTTGGATATACTGATTCATTTGCTGGACTATATGGACCATCCGCTCCTGTAGCAGTAGGAACGTCATTTGTGTATGATATTGAAGGCTCTGAATCAGATACTTTTATTAATACAGACACTGGAAAATTCAAATTCCTTGAATTCGACGCTGAAGATTTTTTCGAATGGGATGAATCAAGTGGTGATCCAATGCCATCAATTGATTACGATGTACCAGTTGTTTCCTTTACCTCAACAAACACAAACTATAAGTATAAATTCCTTATTTCTGGTGATTTTCTAACATATACAGATGGAAACAGCGAAGTTTCTGTCGATATAGAAGAAGTTTATAGATTTTTTAAAAAAGAAAAAACTGAAGCCACCACATTCCCACTTCGTGCTTCTTCGTCGGTTTCTTTGATTGCTAGTACAACTGATAACTATGGTCTAGACCATTCAAAAGTTGTTATGAGCTTAGATTTTGATTTTGCTTTGAATGCGAAAGATTCATCTATTTTAACAATGAACGCTCACCTAGGTTCTGAACACACAAACAATATAGGTCTTCTTATTGGTCACTGTGATGGTTCGGTTAGTGATTGTTATGTCTATAATGGTAGATTTGAAATGAATAACGGTAACACAATTACTGGACTTTCTACATATCATGCGATGGAAAACGGTTCAAATTATGGATTAATCGGTCTTATTGGTGGTACCGTTCACAACATCGCTGCTGAAGAAAGCGATGCAGCAACAACTACTGGTAAAGACATTGGTGTTCTTGACTTTACATCTGTTTATAATGAAATTATTGACTCTCATTCATTTGACACTTCTACCTCGTTACCTGGTGGTGGCGTTTCTTATACACCTTCTTCGTCACTAAAATATCGTGATTTCTTAAGAATAAATGGTAGTGGCCAACATGTAACTTTAGAAAGAGATTCCGTTTCATTTAGACCTCAGAAAATCATTTCTAATACTGATTTAGGTATTTTTACTATTGCTACAAACGAATCTGGTTCGGGTATGGACTATGAAGCAAGTAACGACTTAGAAAAATCAGTTATTAGAAATGAAGATGTTTCTGTTGATTCGAACTATTATATTTATTATGCAACTGGTGAATATCAAAAAGATAAGGGCCCAACATTTGATAAATTTAGAAACGCTCTTAACTCCAACACCCCATCTTCATTCCATCCAGGATATCACTTCCCTAATTATGACCAAATAACCGTTGAAAGTTTCGAGCAACGTAATTGGCACCAAAACTATATTGTACGTTTTAAAATGGACTACAACTATAGAACAGGCAAAGGATTCTATTTTTCAGATGTAGATAAAAACACTGTCGGTGGTTCATTTATGTCTAAGTATTTTGAAAGTGTTCTTGTCGATAAGGACGGACACACTATCCCTGCCTCTGCTAATAGTGGTAAGAGTGGTGTCATGTTAAGAAATAGCTTAGGACAAGAAATTCGCTACTTTGCTTCAAGTTTCGCTACTCCAGATTTATCTGGCACGGGTATGAAAATGTATTGTATCGATAATGATGATTATGAAAAGCCAGTAGCAAATATGATTAATTTTGAAATCAAAACAAACACAGCTAATGTAACGATTGTTGCTGGTCTAGTCGATCGAACAAAACCAGCCGCTGTCGGTATTTATAAAATTGGTGATGAAAGAGATGAGTATCTTGGAAAACCATATGTCAACCGCACATTTGAGGATCCTGACTTTGCGTTTTTTATGCCGAAAGACGACCACCTAGCTTATTTTGATTATAAAGTTGATAACCAAAACGTTGGTCAAATTGGTGTCTATAATTCTGATGGTTCAACGTTTACGCCTGCCACAATTCATACTAATGCAACTATCCCGAACACTTACGGAACAACTGAATATGGTTATTCTTCTGGAAAAACAAGATTGTATGCCCACACATTTAAACTTGAACCAGGTAGATATTGTATAGGTTCTGCTTCAGGTGTTAATAGAGATAGTGGAAAAGAGGGTATTGCAAAATTATTCTATGTCTGTGCTCAAGGACAAACTGATGGACAAATCACCTTCGAAGATAATGCGTTTGCTAGTAGAGACGAAGTCAAGAATGTCGACTTTGTTAAAAAGGAATGTTACTCATACAATCCAGGCACAGGTGTGGTAACTACTAATATTACATTAGATAAAGAACACCCTGTTACTGTATATAATCCAAGCGACAGTAGAGTAGATAATCAAAGATGCTATGTTGCATTAGTCAACTCTGATAGATCTACATTCGATGCTGCTCCCGCTAATGTCAGCTTTGTATATAATCAAGCCACAAATAAGTTTGTAATATCGACAGATTATATCTCAGCAGTTACATACATAGCTGTATCAAATTACGCCCATAGTCACCCAGTTACTGGGTTATCAAACGCCACAGTTACATTATTCAATGAAGGCGATAGTACCGACGATAAGATTGTTTATCCGGAAATTTAGAAAGGAGAGGAAAGCTATATGATTTTTAAGAAATTATTAACTAAAAAACGATTAATATTCGATTCCGCTTTTCTTTTGTTTACTCTTGTTTTAACTTTTTCAAACATTAGATATGTTCCTGATTTTCCAAAAGGTCCGGACATCAAACCTAACTATATTTTAGATGGTACATACGCTCGTACAGATGGCATTTTTGATTATTATCTTCTTCCAGGAGATACCTATGGTATTTCTTTAAAAGATAGTGTAAAGAAAACACATAGCGCTAACATTGTTATCCCTTCCGTCAATCCAACAGATGGCAAGAGAGTGACTGGAATCATGCATAATGCATTCCATGGGAATATCGCTTCAAATATTACTTTTAGAAGTGATACTAACGTTACTACCATTGACTTTGAAGCGTTCATGTATAGCAGAATTACTTCAATTGCTATACCATATACTGTTTCCGAAATCGGAGACGCCGCATTTTATAGTTGTTCTAACTTAACAACTGTTAATTTTATTAATAGCAACCAAGACAGTTCCTCTAAAGCATTGGATTGTAACTGTGAAGTTTTGCCAGACAGCGAAGGTACTCAATATTCTACATTAACAAGAATCCCTTCTTTCTGCTTTTTTAAATGTAATTCTTTAACAACCTTGTCACTTCCTACTTCGATTCAAGAAATTGCCGAGGAAGCGTTTAATGGTTGTTCTGCTTTGTCTAGTAATATTTATTTTCAAAAGATTGAAACGATTCGCTCTCGAGCATTTCAAGGATGTACTTCTTTGAGGACCATCTACATCTCTAGATCAATGTTTACTGACGCTAATGGAGTTGGTGACGCTTCTGGAATTGGAATTGAACCACACGCATTTAATTATTGCAATCACGAAGGAGATACTCGACTTAAAATTACTTTTTGTGGCGATTCTACTGATATTAATAATTGGATAACTGCCCACCCAAACTGGGGATGGTATAACGATAGTGGCAATCCTGCTACCGATAAACACAATTATGATTCGATTATTAACGCCGATTTCTTTAATACTTCCGAATGGGAATATACATGTAAACCAAATGGTGATGTAACCATCACAAAATATAAAGGTTCAGCGCCTACAGCCGCTAAAGGCTTTATTGCTGTTCCTGAACATATGCCTGAACCGGCTGGTAATAGGGTTGTTCGTGTTGAAAGAAATACTTTTGATAGTATTAATAAAACCAACTTAAAAAGACTATATTTGCCACCAACATTGACTGCTATCGAAAACGAAATGTTTAGAGGTAAAAATTACATTAACTTATATGTTGTTGACACTCTTGATGCCTGCGATGGTGATTATTCGCTTGCTTCGACAGGTCGTGAAGCCGATATTATTGGAAGAATTGATTTATCTCAAATGGATGACCTTGAATTTATTGGTTATCGTGCCTTTTCTGGCATTGGTGGCAATGATAATAAATCTAAAATTAAAGAGCTCCATTTACCAGCGAGAATCAGAGCTATTGGTGACGAAGCTTTTGGCGTATTTGAACAAAGAATGCTTCCTGAAGTTACTGTCTTTACATGGGCATATGACGATAGAGCCCCAGAAAACGGAGGTTCTAGACTCGAGACAATCGGAACGGACGCCTTTTATGCTCTAGGAAGAACTGCAGGTGGAACCACTCAAATTAAAGGAAACGCCACTTGGAAAGCTCACACTGCATCAACTTTCATCTTCCCAAGAAAATTTAAATATTTTGCTACTCTTTCTGATGATAAGAATAGATATAAAAATACATATGGATTTGACTTTGGAACTGGTCAAGCTACTAAAAAAGATAGACCCGCTCACGCTTTTGCTGGATGCTCCTTACTAGGGAAGGTAATTTTTAGAGGAGGCTCTGAAAGCGAAACCGTTGATTTAATTATTCCTGTTCAAACTTTCGTTTTTAACGAATCTCTTCAAACCATTATTTTCGAAGAAAGAGAGAATCACACTATTACATTCCATACACAAGATGGTGTGACTCGTGATAATTTTTATGGTCAAGAATCAATTGGATCTAACGCTGGTAGTGGTGGTAGCGCAGGTAATGATTGTAATGACTTTAGAGGAGAACCATTTTTGCAAACTCTTATTTTGCCAAATATATCGACAAATCTTAGAATGCAACGTTTTGCTTTCCATGGTAATGGAAGGGCGGCCATATACTTGTCAGGCACATATGGCACTAATATGTATAGTGACAAAAAAGACGGGCACTGGACAAACTTAAGCTTTGAGAATAAAGCATTATCATTGGCTACCCAATGGAAAACAGTTGGCAATGAAGCATATTTTGCAACAAAAGAAGCCTCAACAAAGCACTTTGGATTTATTTTTGGCTCAAGCTATACGTCTGATTATTCTAGCGATGAATCAGTAAATACTTTTGAAATCAACCAAGAAACACCAGTATATGATAATGTCCATTATAAAGAAACTATTGATGGTATTAATGTTGAAGTTGGCGTTTCTAGTGAAACAAGTCGTGAATTAGTTATAGAAGATAAATGCTCTTATGTTTGTGGCAAAGTTGGTGAAAACTATGTCGCTACAATGTCGAACTATATGTATAGTCTTTATGACAATTCTGCTAGCTTAACAACCGCTACAGTTAAAGAAACTGTTACTGCCAAAATCAACGGAACAAATAGAACTTGTACCGTTAATAAAATTGGAGATGCAGCTTTCTCTTGCTGCTTCTGTGATGGTCAGGATACAAGTCCTACTAAGGCGGTAGGTAGCTTTGATGATTTAACAACGATTGTCTTGCCTAACACAATTAAATCCATTGGAGATTATGCGTTTATTCGAACGTACGGTGTTACGACTATTAAGTCGTATAGCGGAAATAATACGCCTGTAGAAGGAATGCCATCATCCCTTGAATATATTGGCAAGAGTGCTTTCTTGTTCTGTGGTGTTAAAGCTATTTTAAATATTCCAAGCACGTGTAAATTCTTTGAAAATTCAGTTACAGTTCCAAGCGGATCAATCGAAGATCCAAGCAAGCTGGTGGTTGCTTCTCCAGAAGATAAAATTCAATCCATCTTCGCTAACGCATTAAATCTTAGACAAATCACTTTTGCTGGTGGAAGTTCTAATTATTACACTGTCACAACTTATACTTCTGCCACTGCAGGAACACCTTTATATACATGTGCGTTATATTCAACAAACGACGCTGGTATTTCATTCAATAAAGATAGATTATTGCTGGTTTTAAATAGAGATGCTGCTGATTATACAGCAGAAGGTGCTGCTGATACATCCGCTGTTGGATCACCAAAAAATGGCATTAAGTTTAATGGATTATATAAAACAAACCCATATATGTTTGGTGCATTCAAGATGGGTGTATGGATTAGATCATTAATTTGTGGCAATCCAACTCAATCTGGTGTTAACACAATTCCTCAACCATTATTTTCTCCAATCGGCACTAAATCATCTAGAAGTGGAACGATGGAGTTTGATACGGATAGTTATGTTTACTTAGGTAAGATTGTTTTAAGTTACGATAGAACAGCATTTAAGTGCAACTTAGACACCATCGCTGGTAACGTTCTTAATCTTCCTGAATATGCGATGAAAGGGTGCGAAGAACTTGCAAACGTTGAATTCCCTGTTTCTCCTGGAGATATAATTCCAAAAGGTGTCTTCGATAGTGTTGAAAACACTGATTTAACATATTACGTGACAGGCGATACACCTGTTGCTCACGCTTTGAATTTAACTAATTCCCAATATGCTGGTATTGGTGATGAGGCTTTTAAAAACAACCCATCTATCGAATCATTTACTGCCGCTAATAATTCTAGTTTTACTGTCGGAGCTTCAGCGTTTAAGGATTGTGAAAATCTAGCATCAATTAGTTTTACTCCTGTATCAACCGACTTGACAATCGGCTCCAGTGCATTTGAGTCTTGTGGAGATTTGGCAAGTGTGAATTTTGGCTCGTTATCAGGATCTTTGACAATCGGATCAAGTGCTTTTACTGGTTGTGATAGTTTAGCAACAGTTAGCTTTGGTAATGTTACTGGAACAGTAACAATAAACTCCAATGCATTCAATGGATGTTCTAATTTAACAACGTTAGATTTTAGAAATGTCACCGGAACTCTTGTAATCGAAGATGGAGCGTTTGCTTCTACTGGCCTTACCAATATTCTTTGGCCAACTTCAGCATTATGCCAAGTCCATATAGTTAAAACTGGAGCATTTAGTGGCTGCACAAGTTTGGTAGATGTTAGTCTTCCTTCCACTCTTTATGACAAATTAGGAGAATCAACATTTGAAGGATGCACCAACTTAGAACATGTTACAGTTGACGGAGCGTCGATTGGTATTACTTCTATTGAGGCAAGTGCGTTCTCTGGATGTGGAAAACTAGAACAATTTGAATTTAGCAAATTTACATCTTTAACTTCAATTAAAGGATCGGCCTTTGCAAACACTGGAGTGATTGACTCAAGTGGCAATATTGTTTTACCTTCTAGTGTAACGAGTATTGGTGGTAGTGCATTCTCCGGCTCTGATATTGTGACGATGAAAATAACATCAAGTCAGATTAGTCTTGGTGCCTCAGCTTTTGCTTCTTGTTCTGATTTAGAAGCGTTTAGAGTGACAAATCCAAGTTGCCGATGGACAGCCTATAATAATGGTGTATTTAACAATTGTCCAAGTTTGGTGGAATTACAGCTTCCTGGAGGAGCAAATGGCTTTAATCTAGGAAATAATTCGTATAACACTAGCAGTAATAACTACATGGTTAAGAATGACTCGGCGTTAAAAATCTTTACTTACAATAAATACAGTACAAGTTTGAGTATGACAAGTGAGTGGAGAAAATACGAAGCTCAATTACAAATTGATGATATTTATTTCTATGTTGAAACGTTGAGTGATCTTACCTCTACAGGCGTTGTAACTGGAACAGATACAGTCGCTAAAGGAACATTACTTTTCTGGCATGAAGACGCTAGTGGTAATGCGATATTATTAGGAACAGTTGCGTCATATTCTGGTGGAAATCTAGTTACTTTCTCTAATGGATATACGTTAGATTCAACAGGATTACACGCACCAATTTAAAAATATTTTTCTAATCAAATAGCGTTGTCAAATCGGCAACGCTTTTTTATTATTTGTAGTGTATCAAAAATACAGTTAAATTTTACTCATCCTTTTTGTGATTAAAAACATCTTATCAATACAACACTTAATGTTTTATGTCAATAAACCACCTATTTTGTACTTTGAGACCATAAGTAGAAGTGTTCCAATACTTGAATGTATCCATCAACTATTATTCATATATCATATTAAAATGTAAGTTAAACACCATTTTATTAGTTGCAATCTCTTTATTATAATGCTTAAATAACTGTAGATGATTTGTTGGAGCCTAGTCCTCCTGTGCCGACAATGCGAGGAAACTCGATTGGCAGAATCATCTTTTTTAATCTTTTCCAACTATTAAATTATTAATATTATTAATAACTTTTTTACATATACACACTCATGAAATTTTCTTAAAAATTGTCTTGCAATCGTGTATGCGTATTTGATATTCTATTCAAGCATGTGGCTTTACGCATACGAGAGAGTGTATCGCACACATGTAATGTTCTGTGGAAGAGTGGTGATTCACCCGTACCACAGCACGGACAAATCTAAATATAGGAGGAAAGTCACGTGAGTAAAAAAATCGCGAAAGTCCTAAAGATGGAACTTCCTGGTGGTGAAGCAAAACCAGGACCAAAACTCGCATCTGCTGGTATTAACATGGCGAAGTTCTGTACAGACTTCAACGCTAAGACAGCGGATAGACGTGGGGAAATCGTCCCAGTCATCATTACGGCTTATGAAGACAAGTCCTGCGACTTTGTCATCAAAACTTCTCCAGTTGCTCCATTACTTCTCAAAGCTGCTGGAATTCAAAAGGGTTCCGCTACTGGTTCTAAGAGTGTCGTCGGACACATCACTAGAGCGCAACTCAAAGAAATTGCTGAGTACAAATTACCTGATTTAAACGCTAATGACATTGAAGCGGCTATGAAAATCGTTGAAGGTAGTGCTCGTAATATGGGAATCGTCGTTGACGACTAATCGAGGTGCTTATGAAAAAAGGTAAGAAATACGTTGCTGCTTTACAAAAAGTAGACTCAACCAAACTCTATAGCATCGAAGAAGCTGTCAAACTCGTCAAAGAAACTTCTACAGTTAAATTTGATGCGACAGTCGATGTCTCATTCAAACTCAATGTCGACCCAAAACAAGCCAATCAACAAGTCAGAGGAACTCTCGTCCTTCCACACGGAAATGGTAAAACAAAGAAAGTCTTAGCCATTACTGATAAAGTTGAAGAAGCTACTAACGCAGGAGCAGATCTTGTTGGTGGAGCAGAAATGATCGAAAAAATCGCCGGTGGGTGGTTTGACTTCGAAGCTGTTGTTGCTACTCCAAACATGATGCCTTTATTAGGTAAAGTTGCTCGTCTTCTCGGTCCTAAAGGCTTAATGCCAAACCCAAAGACAGGTACAGTCAATCCTGATATCGCTCGTGCGATTAAAGATATCAAAGCCGGTAAAGTGGAATACCGTACTGACAAAGAAGCAAATATGCACGTTTCTATTGCCAGAGTGAGCTTTGATGAAACCAAGATTGCAGAAAACTTACACGCCTTAGTTGACGCTATTATCAAGGCAAGACCAGCTGCAGTTAAAGGTACTTACATTAAAAACGCTGTCATCCATACGACCATGGGTCCAGCCATCCACTTCACATTTAATGGTCGTTAATTAAAAAGATTTCAATATACCAAAGACAGTAACGGACGTTTGAGTCTTAATAATGTTACCTAGGTGAAGAAAAATACATTTTATTCTCACTGTATATTGGAGCCTCAAAAAACCAAACAAATTGAAAAGGAGGTCAAGAAAACATGAACAAAGATGTCTTAAGCGCAAAACAAGAAGTCGTTAAAGAGATCGTTAGCAAAGCTCAAGCAAGTTCTGGAATTATCGTTGCAGAATACCGCGGATTAACCGTTGCTAAGACTCAAGAATTAAGACGTGCTTTAGCAGCCGAACACGCTACTATGAACGTTTACAAGAATTCTTTAGTTGAAAGAGCAGCTGATGAACTTGGTTATACAGACTTAAAGCAAATTCTTGAAGGTCCTAACGCTATCTTCTTCTCTGAAGATGTTAGTGGTGGAGCTAAAGTTCTCGCTAAATACGCAAAAAGATATGGTGACTCTTTGAAAATTAAGGGTGGTGTCTTCGAAGGAAAATATGCTGATAAAAACGCAGTCTTAGAAGTTTCCAAACTTCCAAACAAAGAGGGCATGCTTGCCATGTTACTATCGTGCTTACAAGCACCTGTCCGTCAATTTGCCTGTACAGTTAAGGCTGTTGCGGATAAATAATGCCAATTAAGGAGGAAATTAAAAATGGCTAAATTAACAAATGAAGAAATCATTGCTAGCTTAAAAGAAATGACTGTTCTCGAATTAAACGAATTAGTCAAAGCTATTGAAGAAGAATTTGGTGTCACTGCTGCTGCACCTGTTGCAGTCGCTGCTGCCCCAGCTGAAGAAGAAGAAGCAAAAGGACCAAGCGAAGTCAGCTTATTCATTAAGTCTGTTGGTGCTTCCAAAGTCCAAGTTATCAAAGCAGTTCAAGCAATTACTGGCTTAGGCTTAATGGATGCAAAGAAATTAGTCGACGCTGCTCCAGTTGCTGTTAAAGAACACATTTCACCAGTTGAAGCTGAAGAACACAAGAAAGCTCTTGAAGCCGCTGGCGCTGAATGCGAAATTAAATAAGTTAGCGTTCCTATCTTATATACTCTGAGGTGTCAATGAGTCATTATTTTGACGAGAATCCAGAAATTACTTCTCATATTAGGGAAATTAGTTTCACACTTTTCGGTAAAACGTATACCTATTACACCGACAATGGAGTATTTTCAAAATCACGGATTGATGAGGGGAGTTTTATCTTTTTGAAGGCATTACTTCCCCTTGGTTTATCCGGAAGAATCCTTGATTTAGGGTGTGGTTATGGACCGATTGGTCTAACTATTGCTCAAGAATCGAAAGAAGCGAGAGTTGATCTCGCTGATATTAATTCGCGCGCACTCGCTCTAGCGTCAAAGAGCGGGGAACGTCTGAATTTAAATAATCGAGTCACCTTCCTTCATAGTGACATCTTCGAAAAGATTGAAGGACCATATGATTCAATTGTTGTCAATCCTCCAATACGAGCTGGTAAAGTTGTTACCTACTCAATGTATTCCGGGAGCAGACAATACTTAATTGATGGCGGTTCGCTATATGTGGTCATTAGAAAAAAGCAAGGAGCAGAGAGCGCTTTCAAATATCTCGAAACAGTATTTGAAAACGTTTCCGTGCTTCATAAAGAAAAAGGCTATTGGATAATTAAAGCCACAAAAGTGAACTAGAACATTTTTATAGAAAAAGGAGCCATTAGAATGTCAAGAAATATTACTGATCTTAGACAAATCAATAATCACCGTTATGATTACTCCAAGATTTCTGGTGATCTTCCTCTTCCAAATTTAGTGGAAATCCAAACTAAGAGTTACGCTGAATTCTTAGAAAAAGGATTAGATGAAGTCTTCAGAGAATCATTCCCTATTGAAAACTATATCGGTACATTAACTATCGAATACATTTCAATTAGATTAGGTGAACCAAAGCATTCCTATCTTGAATGCAAAGAAAAAGACTTAACATATAACGTACCAATGTACATCACCGTACGTTTAATTCATAAAGAAACAGGCGAAATCCAAGAAAGCGAAGTTTTCATGGGTGATCTCCCACTTATGACAAATAGTGGAACATTCATCGTTAACGGAGCGGAAAGAGTTATCGTTTCTCAACTTGTTAGATCTCCAGGTGCTTACCTTTCTAAAGAATTTAAAGCCGGCAAATATATTTATGAAGCTGACTTAATTCCAGGAAGAGGTACATGGTTACAATTTGAAAGTGATGCAAAAGATTTATTATCTGTCCGTATTGATAGACAAAGAAAAATCCACGCAACAACACTTTTAAGAGCGTTAGGCTTAGAAACAAGTGAAGATATTGAAAAACTCTTTGGTAGCAATTTCGCTTTACACAACACTCTTGAGAAAGAAGAAGCCAAAGTCAAATCCTGCAAGGCCGCTTTAGTGGATATCTTCAAAAAGATGAAACCAGGCGAACCAGTTACAGAAGAAGGTACAATCAACTTCTTAGTCCAAAGATTCTTTGATGAGAAGAGATATGACCTTGGTAGAGCAGGTAGATATAAATTCATCAAGAAACTTGGTATCTACAATCGTTTACCAGGTAGAACTCTTGCTGAAAACTTAATCTCTGCTGAAGGAGAAGTGAGATTCCCTAAAGGACATCAATTATCTGTTGAAGATGTTGAAGCTTTAAGAAATGAAGAATTCTTCGAACAAGGCGCTCACCTCAAGAAAGTTAAAATCAACGAAAGACTTAACGATAATGGCAGAGTCAATATTGTTAAAGTTTATAACAACGATAAAGATAAGAAAGTTTCCGTTATTATCGGTACTGACTTACACAATACATCTACTTATGTAAACATTTGTGATATTATCGCAGTATTTTCATACTTCCTTAACGTCATGGATGGTTTCGGTGACACTGATGATATCGACCACTTAGGTAATAGAAGAGTGAGATGTGTTGGAGAACTTATCCAAAACCAATTCCGTGTTGGTTTAGCTAAGATGCTCAAAACTGTCCAACAAAAGATGTCAATTTCTGATTTAGGTAATGTCAAACCAAAAGCCTTAATCAACCCACGTCCTCTTGTTGCCTCAATTAGAGAATTCTTCGCAAGTTCACAATTATCTCAATTCATGGATCAAACCAATCCACTTTCTGAACTTACCAATAAGAGAAGATTATCAGCCTTAGGTCCTGGTGGATTAACTAGAGACCGCGCGAGTACTGAAGTTCGTGACGTTCACGTTTCTCACTATGGACGTATTTGTCCAATTGAAACACCTGAAGGTCAAAACATCGGTCTTATTAACAACTTAGCCTCATACGCGAAAGTAAATAAATATGGATTTATAGAGACTCCATATCGTCCAGTTGACAAGAAAACATGTACAGTTCTCTCAAAAGCTGAAGATAGTGTTTATTTAACCGCGGATGAAGAATGGGATTATATTATCGCTGAAGCAAACATCAACTTAGGAGAGAATGGCGAAATTCTTGATGAAGTGGTTGTTGCTAGACATCATGGCGAAAACATCTTAGCTAAGAAAGAAGATGTCGACTTTGTCGACGTCAGCCCAAAACAAATTGTTTCGATTGCCGCTGGTAGCATTCCATTCCTTGAAAACGATGATACTATGCGTGCTCTTATGGGTTCCAACATGCAACGTCAAGCCCTTCCATTACTTAGACCACACGCTCCTTTAGTGGGAACTGGACTTGAACACCAAGTTGCTCGTGACTCAGGTTTAGCGGTTGTTGCTGCTAATGATGGTGTTGTCACTTACACTGATTGCAAAACAATCGAAATCTTAGAAAAAGGTAAGAGTGAACCAGTCACATATCATTTACAAAAATTTGAACGTTCTAACCAAGGAACATGTATCAACCAAGTCTCCATCGTCAAAGTTGGTGACAAAGTGAAGAAAGGACAAATCATCGCTGATGGTCCTGCTATGGAAAACGGAGACCTTGCTTTAGGTCAAAACGTGACCATTGCCTTCATGTCCTGGAACGGATATAACTATGAAGACGCGGTCATCATGAGTGAAAGACTCGTGAAAGATGACGTCTATACAACTATTCATATTGAAAAATATGATTGCGAATGTAGAAGCATTCCAAAATTAGGTGATGAAGAAATCACCGCTGATGTACCAAATGTTTCAACTGAAGCTAAGGCTCGCTTAGATAGTCGCGGTATCGTCGTTGTTGGTACTGAAGTTAAAGAAGGCGATATCTTAGTTGGTAAAGTCACTCCAAGAGGACAAACAGAACCAACTCCTGAAGAAAAACTCTTAATGGCGATCTTCGGAGAAAAGACCAACGAAGGTAAAGATGCCTCCTTACGTGTCCCACATGGTGGAGCAGGTATTGTTCTCGATGTGAAGATTCGTAAAAGAGAAGAAAAGGCTAAAGATAACATTCTCCCACCAGGAGTTAATGAAATCGTTACCGTTTATATTGTTCAAAAGAGAAAGATCTCTGAAGGTGACAAGATGTCTGGTCGTCACGGTAATAAGGGTGTTATTTCCCGTATCTTACCAGAAGCCGATATGCCATTCTTACCAGATGGCACACCTGTTGACATCATGCTCAACCCACTCGGTGTTCCTTCCCGTATGAACATCGGTCAAATTCTTGAAGTCCACTTAGGTATGGCTTTAAAGAAACTTGGCTATAAGATTGCTACCCCAGTATTTGATGGCATTACTAACGAAGAAATCTTCGAGATGATGGAAAAAGCTGGCATGGCTAAAGATGGTAAGACCATCTTATATGATGGCCGTACTGGTGATCCATTTGATGAAAGAATCACTGTTGGCGTTATGTACATGATTAAACTTGTCCACATGGTCGATGACAAATTACACGCCCGTGCGACAGGTCCATATTCACTTGTTACACAACAACCTCTTGGTGGTAAGGCCCAAAATGGTGGTCAAAGATTTGGTGAAATGGAAGTTTGGGCTCTTGAAGCTTATGGCGCTGCCCACATCTTACAAGAAATTATCACTGTTAAATCTGATGACCGTGTCGGTAGAAGAAAGACCTACGAGGCAATTATTAAGAATCAACCACTTCCAAAAGCTGGTATTCCAGAAGCCTTCAAGGTTTTAGTTAAAGAATTACAATCCTTATCAATGGATGTTCAACTCCTTGATAACGAAGGTAATAGCATTGATATGGACGCTCTTGCAAAAGAAGCTGATAAGGAAGAAAGAAGAATCAATACTTCTTTACGTAACCTTGTTGGTGAAGAAAGTGGAACTGTCCAAACTGGTATTGACGAAGAAGTCTCTATGACTCCTGTTGTCGATAGTAAAGAATAAGGAGGATTAAACAATGTTTGACGTAAAAAAGTTATCTGCGATTAAAGTTGGCTTAGCCTCCCCAGAAACAATTAGAAAATGGTCTCATGGTGAAGTTTTAAAACCAGAAACCATTAACTATCGTAGCCAAAAACCTGAAATGCAAGGTTTATACTGCGAAAAAATCTTTGGTCCTAGTAAGGACTATGAATGTCACTGTGGAAGATACAAGAAAATTAGATATTCTGGTGTCGTCTGTGAAAAGTGTGGCGTTGAAGTTATCTCCAAAGAAGTCCGTAGAGAAAGAATGGGTCATATTGAACTCGCTTCTCCATGTACACATATTTGGTATTTAAAAGGTATTCCTTCAAGAATCGGCTTACTTCTTGATGTTTCTCCAAAACACTTAGAAGAAGTTGCTTATTACGCTGCTCACATCTGCTTAAACCCAGGTGATAGTGAAATTCTTTATAAATCTGAATTCATCAACGAAAAGAATGGTCGTGAAGCTTTCATCCCTGTCCTTAATGAGATTAAGGGTAGATTAGAAGAAGGTAGCGATGACTATTTAAAAGCGGATGAACTCATTGCTAGACTTGAAAATCGTAGTGAAGTCTTTGACTTTGAAACCAACTACAATTTCATTAAAAAGCACACCGGAGCAGAGTTCTCCGAAGGTGCAGCAGCGATTAAGAAATTACTCGCTGACATCGATTTAGACAAAGAAGCCGAAGAAATCAATAAAAAGATGAAAGGCACCTCTGCTTTAAATAGAACTAAACTCACTAAGAGACTTGAAGTTATTGAAGCTTTCCGTCATAGTGACAACAAACCTGAATGGATGGTACTCGATGTTATTCCAGTTATTCCACCAGATTTAAGACCAATGCTTCAACTCGATGGCGGTAGATTTGCTACCTCCGATTTAAATGATTTATATCGTCGTGTTATTTCTCGTAACAACCGTTTAAAGAAATTAATCGATATGAATTCTCCTGCTGTTCTTCTTTTCAATGAAAAACGTATGCTTCAAGAAGCAGTTGACGCTTTAATTGATAATGGTAGAAGAAATAAACCAGTTACTGGCCCAGGAGGAAGACCTCTTAAATCATTATCCAGTGGCTTAAAAGGTAAACAAGGTAGATTTAGACAAAACTTACTAGGTAAACGTGTCGACTATTCTGGTCGTTCCGTTATCGCGGTTGGTCCATTCTTAAAGATGTATCAATGTGGTTTACCAAGAGAAATGGCAGTCCAACTCCTCAGACCATTTATCGCCTGTGAATTATTAAAAAGAGGTATCGCGAACGCGCATAAGCAAGCCGACAAGATTATCGATAGATATGAACCAGAAGTTCTTGATATCGTCGAAGAAATCATTGGTAAACACCCAGTGTTACTTAACCGTGCTCCAACATTACATAGACTTGGTATCCAAGCCTTCCAACCATGCTTAGTTGATGGTCGTGCCATCCGTTTACACCCACTTGTCTGTACCGGATTTAACGCTGACTTCGATGGTGACCAAATGGCGGTTCACGTGCCACTAAGTAAAGCCGCTCAAGAAGAAGCTTTACACTTAATGCTTGCTAGTAATAACATCTTAGGTCCAAAAGATGGAAAACCAATCGTTACTCCATCTCAAGACATGGTTATTGGTAACTACTACTTAACACTTGAAAACACTAAAGAAGATTTCTTAAAGAAAGCTGATGCAATCAGAAAAGAAAATCCAGAATACGCTGAAGAGTTAGAACTCTACGCCGCTAGTGAAGGTAAAGTCTTCAGAAGTGTTGATGATGTTTTACTTGCTTATCAAACAAAACAAATCCACTTACATAACCGTATTGCCATCTTAGGCCGTGCGCTTATGAAGAAGGGATTCACTGAAGAAATGAATAGAAGCTATCTCATTACCTCTGTTGGTAAGATGATCTTCAACCAAATCTTCCCAAGTGATTTCCCATATTTAAACGCTGTTAACTCACAAAATATTGCGGGTGACTTAGCGGAATACTTTGTTCCAGTTGGAACAGATGTGAGAAGTTATATTGCTTCTCAACCAGTTAGAGCTCCTATCAAGAAGAGTGACTTAGGAAAGATTATTAATGAAATCTTCCAACGTTATGACCGTAAAGGTAATCCAAAGACCAGTGCAGTTCTTGATAAGATGAAAGACCAAGGCTTCAAATACGCGACTGTTGCTGGATTTACCATCTCCTTAGATGACATCCACATGGTTGAAGGTAAGGAACAAATCTTAGAAGACGGTGACAAGAAAGTTGCTGAAATCGAAGAAATGTACGAACTTGGTATGTTAACTGATAAAGAAAGACATAATAGCGTTGTTGCTGTTTGGAATAACGTTACTAGACTCGTTAGAGATCGTCTTTCTGAACAAGTACAAAGAGATACACGTAACCCAATCTTCATGATGAGTGATAGTGGTGCTCGTGGTAACATCTCCAATATTACCCAATTAGCAGGTATGAGAGGTCTTATGGGTAACACCTCTGGTGGTGAAATTGAATTACCAGTTAAACGTTGTTTCCGTGAAGGTATGACCGTTTCTGAATTCTTTATTGCGACCCACGGTGCTCGTAAAGGTGGTACTGATACTGCTTTGAAGACCGCTGACTCTGGTTACTTAACAAGAAGACTTGTTGACGTTTCTCAAGACGTTATCGTTAGAGAAGTCGATTGTGGAACAGACCACGGCTTTGTTGTTAGAGAAATTAGAGATACCTCTAAAAACGCTGTTATTGTCAAATTATTCGACCGCTTAGTCGGTAGATTTGCCCTTAACGATATCATTAATCCAAATACTGGTGAAGTTATCGTTCAAGGTAACACCATGATTAACGAAGAATCTGCAAAAGAAATCGTTGACTGTGGAATTACTGAAGTGGAAATCAGAAGCTTATTTGGTTGTGAAACTAAAGATGGTGTCTGTGTCCACTGTTATGGACGTAACCTTGCTACAGGTAGAACAGTTCAAGTTGGTGAAGCTGTTGGTATTATGGCTGCTCAATCCATCGGTGAACCAGGTACTCAATTAACAATGAGAACCTTCCACACTGGTGGTGTTGCTGGTAGCGATATTACTCAAGGTTTACCTCGTGTTCAAGAACTCTTTGAAGCTAGAACTCCTAAAGGAGAAGCCCTCATTTCTGAAATTAGTGGTGAAGTCACTAAGATTGAAGAAAGAAATGGTTGCTACTTAGTTACTATTGAAAACGATATTGAAACTGAACCAAAAGTTTACACAACCGCCTTTGGCGCTAGACTCCGTGTCAAGAAGGGCGATAAAGTTGTCAGTGGTGGTAAAATCACTGAAGGTGCTATTGATCCTAAGAAATTACTCGAAGTTAGTGACGTCAAGACTGTTGAAAGATACATCGTTAAAGAAGTTCAAAAAGTCTATTCTTCTCAATCTATCGGTATTTCTGATAAACACATCGAAGTTATCGTTAGACAAATGTTAAGAAAAGTCTTCGTTATCGATGGTGGTGACACCGACATGATTGCCGGTACACGTGTCAGCTTAAATACATTTACCGCGAAAAATAATGAAGCAATCATTAACGGTAAACGTCCTGCTGTCTTCTCACCTCTTATCTTAGGTATTACTAAAGCCGCTCTTGAAACCGATAGCTTCCTTTCTGCCGCATCATTCCAAGAAACTACAAGAGTTCTTACTGACGCTGCAATTAAAGGTAAGACCGATTACTTACACGGCTTAAAAGAAAACGTCATCACAGGTCACTTAATTCCTGCTGGTAGAGGATTACTCTCTGAAGCAGAAAACAACGAACTCCTCAAGGATTTCAGTGTTGAAAAGACAATGCATGAAGTTAAAGATAGATACGTCGAAGACCATGACCGTGTCATTAATGAAATTCACGAAAAGATTGAACAAAAATCTGGAGAATCTCATTAATTAAACTATGACTAAAACCTCTACTACTAAGTGGAGGTTTTTATTATATAAAAAATCATCTATCCGATTTGAATAGATGATTTAATTATTACCATTTTACTTCGATGACTTCATCAACTAGGTCTAAGACTTCTTGGCTTGGTGCTTCAAACTTATTATATAAGCCAATTAAGATGTCTGGAGGAACTTGAACATCTTCATCTCTTTGCCCGTTATATTTTTGACTTTTTTCTAAAGTTGAAGGGAAGAGCACTAAGATTTTTTTATCAAATTCTGGAGTGGTGGTGAGATATTTAAGTCTCACAGGGTTGACGTCATTAAGTGCATCAAGAATAACAGTCGCGTTATCAATAGCTCCATATTCGTGGATTCTTTTTTCAAATAGCGCCCATACTTCAGCTTGTCTAGAGTGGTCACGATAATTACCGCAGACTTCAATTCTCACGTCATCGCTACTTACGATATAAGTATTTGGGTGAGTTTCTTGATATTTTTTTGCCCAAGTAGATTTACCCGCTGCTGGGACAGCGCTTAGCATGATTAATGTTTTCATAACTTCTCCTTAAGTGTCCAATCTTCAAAAGGAATTGATATAGATAATTTATATTAATATTTAATATGATAAAAGAAAAAAGTAATTATTGTTCCATTTGTGCATATAAAACTTCTTTAAGATAGGCTTGATTATTGCTATAGTAAATGTAGGAAGTAGGACGTAGGAGCTAATGACTCTGGCCTAGCGCTACTTCCTTTTTGATTGCTACAATAAATAATACTTTTATTTAAGCCAAAACATTGTTATATTAAATATAGGAAGTAGGACGTAGGAGCTAATGACTCTAGCCTAGAGCTACTTCCTTTTTAATTACTAGGGCAAATAATACTTTTGTTTAGATCAAATCGTTGATATATTGAATGTAGGAAGTAGGACGCAGGAGCTAATGACTCTCGCCTAGAGCTACTTCTTTTTTATTTTACAAGTATCATTTTCTTTTCTTTGATTCTAGAAAGCGCTGTAATTCTTCAATGTCTTCGTTGGATAAGTGATAATTCTTAAAAGCTTTGCTAAATCTAAATTTAAAATCTTTGACAATTCTTCTTTTTGCATACGCCTGACTATCATCGTTCTTGTTTGGATTGTTTTTTAATGGGATATTTATTGATTTACCGCTTCTTTTAGAATGTGTTAAACCTATTGATTTAAAAGACGTTCTATCAGCACCAACTATAATTTGTGGATGCCTTTCTTTTTTCTTTTTTCTGATTGTAAATAAGCTTCTATTTTTCTTCGACATTTTAAAAACCTCCTTCACTTTTAATAAGAGGAGGAAAATGCGATTTTTTTGAAAAAATATTTATAAAAATTTACTCGTGAATCAAGTTATTAACTTTGTTAATAAAAAAATCTTATTATTTTATGACAAGGGGTATACAATAATTGATATATGAATTACGACAAACCAAGAACTACATCAACAGTTATAATTGGAGTATTCCTATTAATTAATATTGTTTTAGCTATCATGCTTTACCCAGTGTGGTGGTCAACAATTAATGTTGGTGACACTGATCCTGCAGCAGCGCCTATTGTTGCTTTATTTGCGGGATTAGGAGTCGTCTTTGTTTTATTTATCTTTGTCGCGATTGCGGTAGTGAGTCTTATCTTATTCTTCTTCTCTTTAAATAATAGAAAAAGCACGCTTAAACAAATAAGAATCACCTCAATCGTCTTTGATTCATTACTAGGCGCATTGTTTGTTGCTTCAGTTATCAAAATTATTCTTCTCGCTGTTGGAATTTAAGCAGTCAATCGATTGCTTTTTTTCTTCTATAAATACCGTTTTTAAACTTTTTGAAATATTTTTTTATTTTTTTCTTGTCAGGATTTTACTAGATGTATATATTATATAGGC
This sequence comes from Bacilli bacterium, assembly GCA_045132035.1. GTDB lineage: Bacteria > Bacillota_I > Bacilli_A > RFN20 > CAG-826 > UBA2450. The sequence goes on along the minus strand of JBGURM010000092.1, from coordinate 26,483 downwards.
GTGTGATTTAGTTCACCGCAGACCGAAATGGTCCATTTTTTAAGGGAAAAACGGACACGACCGGTTGCGTGGACAAATTACAGTGAATTAGGAAATAATTGAAAGGAGCAATATATAAATGCCAACAATTAATCAATTAGTCCGTGAAGGCCGTAGAACAGCCACTGTTAAATCCAAAGCTCCTGCTCTTGGAAAAAGATGGAACTCTTTAAAGAAAAAAGAAACAAACCAAGCTGCTAGCCAAAAAAGAGGCGTTTGCACCCGTGTCGGTACAATGACTCCTAAAAAACCAAACTCTGCTTTAAGAAAATACGCTCGTGTTCGCTTAAGCAATGGTTACGAAGTTACAGCGTATATTGGTGGTGAAGGCCATAACTTACAAGAACACTCCACAGTTATGATTCGTGGTGGACGTGTTAAGGACTTACCAGGTGTTCGTTACCACATTATTAGAGGAACACTTGACTGCGCCGGAATTGAAGCTCGTCGTCAAGGACGTAGCTTATATGGTTCTAAGAAACCAAAAGCGGCCAAATAATAGAAGGAGGATAGAATAATGCCACGTAAAGGAAACGTTGCAAAACGTGATGTGTTACCAGATCCAATTTATAATTCAAAACTCGTAACACGCTTAATTAACAAAATTATGATTGATGGCAAAAAGGGAACTGCCCAAACAATTCTCTATACCGCCTTCAACAAAATCGAAGCCAAAACTGGAAAACCAGCAATGGATGTATTCGCAACAGCGATTAACAACATCATGCCTGAAGTCGAATTAAAGGTTCGTAGAATCGGTGCTGCTAACTATCAAGTCCCAACTGAAGTCTCTCCAGAGAGAAAAGTCACATTAGGCTTAAGATGGTTAGTCAACTACAGCAGACTCAGAAATGAAAAAACAATGGAAGATAGACTCGCAGGAGAAATCATCGACGCTGCAAATGGCACCGGTGCTTCCGTTAAGAAAAGAGAAGATACCCACAAAATGGCTGAAGCCAACAAAGCTTACGCACATTATCGTTGGTAATCTCAAGGAGATTAGAATATGGCACGTGAATATGATTTAGCCCATACACGTAATATCGGTATCATGGCTCATATCGATGCCGGTAAAACAACCACAACAGAACGTATTCTCTTCTTCACAGGTAAAATCCACAAAATTGGTGAAGTCCACGAAGGTGCGGCCACCATGGACTGGATGGAACAAGAACAAGAAAGAGGTATTACCATTACTTCCGCTGCGACAACCGCATTCTGGAAGGGTAATAGAATCAACATCATCGACACTCCGGGGCACGTCGACTTCACCGTTGAAGTTGAAAGATCCCTCCGTGTTCTTGATGGTGCGGTCACTGTCTTAGATGGTAAAAATGGTGTCGAACCACAAACAGAAACTGTCTGGAGACAAGGATCTAAATACGGCGTTCCAAGAATTGTCTTTGTTAACAAACTTGACGCTATCGGTGCGGACTTCGAAATGTGTGTCCGTTCCTTAAAGGAAAGACTTGGCGCTAACGCCAAAGCTGTCCAACTTCCAATCGGTATTGAAAGCACTTTAAGAGGCGCTGTCGATATCATTGAAAGAAAAGCATGGGTTTATGAAAAAGATGCTCAAGAACCACATGAAATCCCAGTTCCAGAAGAATTAGTTGATGACATGGAAGCTCATAGAGCAGACCTCGTTGAAACCCTTGCTTCCTTCGACGATGACTTCATGATGAAAGTCTTAGATGGTGAAGAACCAACTGTCGAAGAAATCAAAACTGTTATCCGTAAAGCTGTTTTAACAGGTGAATTCCACCCAGTATTCTGCGGTAGTGCTTATAAGAACAAGAATATTCAATTACTCCTTGATGGTGTCATTGATTATCTTCCAAGCCCACTTGATATTCCAGCTGCTAAAGGAACAGATGAAGATGGCAATGAAATCGAATGCAAACCAGATGATAACGAACCATTAGGTGCGTTAGCATTCAAAATTGCTACCGACCCATTCATTGGTCGTCTCGCTTATGTCCGTGTTTATAGCGGTACACTCAAATCCGGATCTTATGTCATTAACTCCACTAAAGGTGTTAAAGAAAGAATTGCCCGTGTTGTCTTAATGCACAGTAATCACCGTCAAGAAGTTGAAGAACTCCACGCTGGTGACATCGGTGCGGTCGTCGGACTTAAGAACACCACAACTGGTGATACCTTATGTGACGAGAAACACAAGGTTGTTCTTGAAAAGATGGAATTCCCAGATCCAGTTATTGAAGAAGCTGTTGAACCAAAGACAAAAGCTGACCAAGAAAAGATGTCCATTGCTTTACAAAAACTTGCTGAAGAAGATCCAACCTTCAGAGTGAGAACCAACGCTGAAACAGGTCAAACCATTATCGCTGGTGTTGGTGAATTACACTTAGACATCATCGTTGACCGTATGAGAAGAGAATTCAACGTTCAAGTCAACGTCGGTGCTCCACAAGTTGAATACCGTGAAACCATCAAAGGTACCGCTGATTGTGAAGGTAAATACATCAAACAATCTGGTGGTCGTGGTCAATACGGTCACGTTTGGATCAAATTTGAACCAAACCCAGGCAAAGGATTTGAATTCGTTGACGCCATCGTTGGTGGTAGTGTTCCAAGAGAATACATTAAACCAACTCAAGATGGACTTATCGATTCTTTAGGAAGAGGTATGATTGCTGGCTTCCAAGTCATGGATATCAAAGCTACATTATTCGATGGTAGCTACCATGATGTCGACTCCAGTGAAGCTGCTTATAAGATCGCTGCTAGTATGGCTCTTAAAGAAGCGGCTAAGAAATGTAATCCAGTAATCCTTGAACCAATCATGAAGATTGAAGTTACTGTCCCAGAACAATATTATGGTGATGTTCTTGGTGATATCGCTCGTAGACGTGGACTCGTCACTGGCGAATCTCAAAGAAATAACGCTAAAACTATTGAAGCTGAAGTACCACTCTCAGAAATGTTTGGTTACGTTACTGACTTACGTTCAATGACTCAAGGTCGTGGAAACTACGCGATGCAATTCGACCATTATGGTGAATGCCCACGTTATGTCCAAGACGAGATCATTAAAAAGAGCGGAATGAGCGCTCGCTAAAAACAATAATTAATAACCAATTAAATTGGTATTGATTATAAATTAAACTTGCTATATATTAAAAATGTTGGATTCAATTATTTGAAAGGAGAAATTCAAACAATGGCAAAGGAAAAATTTGACAGAACTAAAGAGCACGTTAACATTGGTACCATTGGTCACGTCGACCACGGTAAGACCACATTAACCGCCGCTATTACAACTGTCTTAGCAAAGAAAGGCTTATCTGAAAAGAAAGCATACGATCAAATCGATGCTGCACCAGAAGAAAAAGCCCGTGGTATTACAATTAATACTGCCCACATTGAGTATCAAACAGAAAAAAGACACTATGCCCACGTTGACTGCCCAGGCCACGCTGACTATGTCAAAAACATGATTACTGGTGCTGCTCAAATGGATGGTGCAATCTTAGTTGTTGCCGGTACTGATGGCGTTATGCCACAAACACGTGAACACATCTTACTTGCACGTCAAGTCGGTGTTCCTTACATCGTTGTCTACATCAACAAAACAGACTTAGTCGATGATCCAGAATTATTAGACTTAGTCGAAATGGAAGTTCGTGAACTCTTAAATTCATATGGTTTCCCAGGTGATGACGTCCCAGTCATCCGTGGTTCCGCAAGAGCCGCTCTTGATGGTGATCCAGCAGCTGAACAAACCATTATGGATTTAATGGATGCATGTGATAATTATATCCCAGCTCCAGCACGTGAAACTGACAAACCATTCTTACTCGCTATCGAAGACGTTATGACCATTTCCGGACGTGGTACAGTCGTTACTGGCCGTGTCGAAAGAGGTCAAGCAAAACTCGGTGACGAAGTTGAAATCGTTGGTATTAGAGAAACACAAAAATCCGTTATTACAGGTCTTGAATCATTCCGTAAAACTTGTGACTTCGTCCAAGCTGGTGATAACGTTGGTGTCCTTTTAAGAGGTATCAACCGTGATCAAGTCCAACGTGGTCAAGTCTTAGCAAAACCAGGTAGTGTTACTCCACACACCAAATTCAAAGCTTCTGTCTACGTTTTAACAAAAGAAGAAGGTGGCCGTCACACAGCTTTCTTAAGCAACTACAGACCACAATTCTACTTCCGTACAACAGACGTTACTGGTGTCATCACTCTTCCAGCTGGAACAGACATGGTTATGCCAGGTGATAACGTTGAACTCACCGTCGAATTAATTCACCCAATCGCTCTTGAAAAGGGTACAAAATTCTCCATCCGTGAAGGTGGTAGAACTGTCGGTGCTGGTACAGTCAACGAAATCATTAAATAATTTAGTTACTTACTAGATAAATTAGAAGATCCTTAGGGGTCTTCTTTTTTTGATATTGAAACAACTTTGCTATATATGTCACAAATATGATTTATGTGTATGTTATGTGCATAAACTTGACATATCATATTATTTTTATATACAATAAGTATGAGGTTTATGAATATGGCAAAAAAAGTTAACACAAATATTTCTTTAGATCCAGAATTAAAGAAACAAGCAGTGGAGCTATTCCAATCTTTTGGTTTAGATTTATCAACTGCAATCTCATTATTCCTTTCTCAATCTGTTAGAGAAGGAAAGATTCCTTTTGAAATTCGTAATATTAAAAAGAAAGTAATTGTCGAAGAACATTCTGATGATACTCATCAAGAAGAATTCATGAAATATATTGGTGAATAACTAATATGTATTTGGATGATTATCTAGATAAATATCAAGATATAAGTTTAATAGAATCACCCTTTAACGAAATTGATGCGATGATTTTCGCATCTTTAGCGTATCCTCATTATGGTGATTTCCTTTTAATTAACAAAGATAACTCCAATTCAGATATTTTAAACGCCCTCAAATATTATGATGATTCTCATCTAATGAAAAGAAGAAGAGAATATCTTCGTATATTATCTAGAGTAGCGGGTTCAAATCGCTTCTCTAACATGAAATTAATTAATTATCAAAGAAATAACAATCCGGAGCTTGAAAAACAGTTCCAGGCCGTTTCTTTCGCGTTTAAAGATTATATTGTCGTCTCTTTTTGTGGAACGGATGGAACAGTGGAAGGTATTAAAGAAGATATTAATATGTCTTTTTTAGATATTACTCCTAGTGAAATAGAAGCGATTGAATATTTATCTTTTATCGCTCATAAATATAAGAAAAAGAAAATATATGTTGTTGGTCACTCTAAAGGAGGAAGACTAGCGATAACGGCGTCTAAATATTTAACTAAAAAAGATAACTTAATGTGGATATACGCTTTCGATTCTCCTAATTATAGTAAGCGTTTCTATGATAATGAATATGAAAAGATTTCTCCAATTATTAAATTTTACGCTCCTGTTGATTCGATAATTGGAAGATTAATCACTGAACCAGTTGAATATCATATTGTGAATTCAAATAATTCGTTAATAATGCAACATGATACATTTAGTTGGTTAATAATTGATAATCACTTTGAATATGTTAAAAACTTTTCAAAAAGATCCACTCGAATTGTTAATACTCTTAACTCAACAGTGGTAAAATATGATTTAGCGACAAAAAAAGAATTTACAGCGACATTATTCAATTTACTTGAAAGACTTAATTTTGATGGACTTTCTACAAAAGAAAAGAATCTTGCCTCTTTAAAAGAAGCATTAAAAAAGCTCCCTGCTGAATGGAAAAACACTCCTAAGGAAGAAAGAAAAGTCCTAAAAGAAGTTTTATCATCAATGATACTTGACTACATTAAGGATAAATAAGACATGAGAAAAAGAATCGTTTCCATTTTCTTTATGATGACTGTGTTATCAATCTTTTCTTGTGGTCCAACTGGAGGACAAGGTGGAGGAACAACTACTAAAGATGAAGAAACAATCAATATCGTCGCTTTTAATGATTTCCATGGAGCGATTTATCCTGAAAGTGGAAGAATTGGTTTAGCAAGATTAGGAACATATATTAAAGAACAAGGTGAAAAAGAAAACACTTTAGTTATTTCTCAAGGTGATGATTGGCAAGGTTCAATTTATTCAAATTATAACCATGGGCAATTAATTAATGATGTTTACGCTTACGCGAGAGTTGACGCTAGAACAGTAGGTAATCATGATTTTGACTGGGGAATAGAAAAAATAGTGGCTAACACCGCTAGAGAATATGATGGTTATGTCACTCCAGTTTTAGCGGCAAATGTCTATGATTATGACTTTGCTAGTCACACAGTTGGCAATACACAACAATCAAATATCGGTAGGAAGTCCGTTATTTATACTTTAGAGAACGGTTTAAAAGTTGGAATAGTGGGAGTTATTGGAGAGAATCAAATTACTTCAATTACTTCATATTACACAGAGACCATTTGTTTTAAAAACCATATTGATATAATCAAGCAAGAAGCTACTGAATTAAGAAGAAATGGATGTGATTTAGTTATTGCGTCTGTTCATACTGGTCAAGATGATGTTAAAAATAATTCTTTAGGAGAATATGTTGATTTAGTTCTTTGTGGTCACACTCATCGGTATGAACAGTCAAGTGAAGGAAGATTAACATATGTTCAATTTGGCGCATATGGAGAATTAATTGGAAATATTAAATTAACATATGATAGACAATCTAAAAAAGTTACAAACACTACAGTGGAAGTCATCGATTCTAATAGCATTAATAGCCGTATTACTTCTATTGATACGAATATTGAAGCTTTGATTAATGAATACTCTAGCGACTGTGAAGAAGCTGCTAATGAAGTGGTTGCAAGTAATGTAACAAGTTATTTTGCTCAAAGTGAAACTGCAGTCAATTTGATGTGTAAAGCAATCTATGATGAAGCAGTTAGTGAAGGATATGATGACATTATTCTTTCATATTGCAACACCGCTAGACATTACTTGCCATATGGAAAATGGGATTATTCTGATTTATATGAGTCATTCCCATTTGATAATTTCGCTTTTGTTGCTGAGGTTTCTGGTAGAGATATTTATTATGAAGTGACTAACTATAATAATGTCTACTTTAATCCATCGTTTGATAAAAGAATCGACCCAAATAAAAAATATAAAATAGCGACTATCGATTTCCTTTTGTTCCACACGAATGTTAGAAGATATTATGATTATTTCTCTTCATTTAGTGGAACTCCTATCGGTGTTTTAAATGATAATTATCGTGTTATTTTGAAAAATTGGTTAAAGACAAATGGATATAAAGATGGATTAGCGCTTAATCCAAATGACTTTTCCTCTAGTTTACCTCAACATAATAGAAATTCTCTCATCGAGATTTAATGGTCGATATTTTATATTTAAAATATTATAATGATTTTAAAGGATTTATAAGATTATGAAAAACATCAAACATTTTTTATTAGCAGGATTAGCGATTTTAAGTATGGGTCTTGTCGCTACTGGAGTGGTAAGTGGAGAAAGGAAAGCTGAACCAGTTACTGCCGCAGCAGGTGATTATTATGCATCTATTAGTGATACATTAACTGGAGAAGATCTTCTCAAAGCACTAAATAAATTAAATACAACTAAAAGAACTAGATTAGTTGGTTACGCTGGAATGAGAACATTCGCTAAAACTAGTGACGCTGATCCAAATGGTTCAGGCAAAATTTTAAGCTTTTATGATAATGCTTTAGTCGGACCAAATTGGGACAGTGGAAACACTTGGAATAGAGAGCATGTTTGGCCAAATATCCGTGGTGGAGACGCAGTAGAAGATGACGCTCATATGGTAAGACCATCAGCGACTTCTACCAATAGTGATAGAGGTTCAAAAGGATATGGTGTTTCTTCATATGATCCAGGTAAATATGTTGAATATTACCGTGGCTCTGCTTCTAGAATTATTTTCTATGCAGCAATGGCAGATTTAAGTTTAAGTCTTATTGATGATCCACTTAATTATCATGGAGCTGGTTCTCACCCTAACTGTATGGGTTCACTAAGTGAAATGTTAGCGTGGAACTTACAATATCAACCAAATAACACCTCATTTACTGGCGCTAACGATATTGCTAGAAGAGCAGAACTCAATAGAAACGAAGCAATTCAAACTGCAAGTGGAGGTCAAGGAAATAGAAATCCATTTATTGATCACCCAGAATATGCTTGTAGAATTTGGGGTAATTATAACGCGGCCACAAAAGCTGCTTGCTCAGGTTCTGTTATTCCTCCTGATCCAGAAACAAAAGCAACAAGTATTACTCTTAACTATAGTTCCTACTCTATTGAAGTAGGTGGAAAAGTCCAATTAACTCCAAGTCCAGTTCCAACTGGTGCAGTTCTCCCATCATTATCATGGATTAGTGACAATAATAGTGTTGCATCTGTTAATGGTAGTGGCTTAGTTACTGGATTAAAAGACGGAAAAGCCACTGTTAGTGTTTATTCAAATGACGGCTTATATGCGTCTTGTGAAATAACAGTTGGTAGTGGTAAAGAAAGCCCGGCTTCTACTGGAGGCTGTGGAGGTAATATTGCAACAACGAGTACGATTTTAGCAACATTATCGATTTTAGGGGTTAGTTTGTTATTAATAAAAAGAAAATACACTAATTAAGGTGTTTGAATGTATTCTGATCAAATCAAGAAAAAAGAAGTAATAGAAATAGATATACATCCAATCTCAAAATGGAGAAGAATCCTCGTTTTCCTCGGGGACTTTTTCATTCACTTCATTATTAGCATTATCATCATGAATATTGCGGTTATGCCGATTTGTTCAATTTTTGTTAAACCTGAAACTGAAAGATCTTACGCTGCTGAGAAAAAAAGAGACAATATTCTTTATGAACATCAGTTGCTCTTTTATAAAACCGATGAAAACGCTAGTGGTAATTATAAGAAATATGACTTCGATAGTAATTTAGCGTATACATTTAATAGGTTTCTTGCGTATTATACATTCCCAGATGAAACATCTTTAAATCCAGAATACCCTGAATATTCACATAAATTAGAAAATGAAGTCATTTGGACTTATTACAATAATATCCGCTCAGACTCTATAACCTACTATGATTTGTTTTTGAATCATAATAAAGAAGCTAATTTATTTATTGTTACTTCTACAAGCGTTTCTTTAAAAGAAGAAGTTATTGCGGAAGTAAGAATTTATTTTATGCCTGGAGAGAATTTAGGCTCAAAAGGAAGAGAGTATTATGAAAAAATTAACGATTTATTCTCTGCTTTATTTGGATGCGTAATCCAAGACATTTATAAGAATGATTTAAAGGATTCGCTTGGTAATTCATTTAATGAAAATCAGGCAATTATGACTAGTATCGCTAATAAATATTATGCGACTTTATCGGTGTGTTGTGCGATTTCTTACGTTATTGGATGGCTAATCGTATATGTCATTTATCCTTTGATCAATCGATCATTGCACACTCCAACTCAATCAATTATGAAAATTGATAGGCTTAATTATAAACATCTTCAACCAATTAATAAACCAGAAGCATTTTTAACTTCGCTATACTATTTGGTGTTTGATTTGCCATTTATTATGTTCATACCATTAAGTTATACTACATTTATCTATTCTTTGAGATTACCTGTGCTTCCAATATTAAGCGTCATTTCTGTTGTTGCTCTATTAGCGGGATTATTTATTCTCTTATTCCATTCATTTAATAGGTCTGCGATTGATTTACTTAGTCAAACAGTTATGATTTCTTCAGAAGAAGTAGATGGGATCATTAAAGCAAAAGAAGAGATGAAAGAACTTGAATTAGCGAAAAAAAGAGGAGATATTAAGTAAATGGAAAAAGAATCCCTTGAAGTAATAGACGCTCCTGAAAATTCGATTAATCTTGTTTATGAGCAACCACCATTCATCAAGAGATGTTTTGGTAATTTCCTTGATATCATTTTCCTTTTCTTAACTTTTATTGCGATGTTTATTGCTGTTCAAAAAACAGCGGAAGTAACCCCTCAATATCGCGCTGCTGATAATGTCGTAGCGACTTATAGAAAAGATTCTGGGTTATTTGAATATTCTTCCAAAAGAAAAACATGGGAGAACATTTCAACATATTTAGACAACAATAACGATACCGCTTATCACACTAGGGTGTATCGTTGCCAATTAGCGATCGATAACTTTATTACCTATGTTCAAAATAATGGCACAACCGAACAATATGACGAATTGGTGAAGAATTATGATGAAAGTAGACTATCTTCTAAAGTTTTAGATTCAGAAGGTAGAAACCTTTTCATTAAGACAACTGTAGAAGAAGGAGGCGTAATGGTGGAGAAGATTGTTCGTAACCCAAACGCTAAAGCGGGAGACGAATATTATTACACCCATTTTTATCGAGAATACACATTAACCAATTGCGGTGGTTTTTTAATTTCTTTCTTCCCTGAATATCAAACTGCGCTTAAAACTTTATCCAACATTTTGTTTTTTATTCAAATCCCAACTGCAGTGTTTGTTTCTGGTGTGATTATCTATTTTGTCCCTCCTGTTTTGATTTTTAGAAGAGGAAGATCAACCTTTGGAAAGAGGCTTATGCAAATTGGACTTGTTGATTCTAAAGTGCTTAATCCTTCATTTGGAAGATATACGGCTAGATGGGCTATTTTCTTCTTTGGAGAGCTAGTATTAAGCCTATTTTCCTTTGGTTTACCATTCATTATTTCATTTTCCATGATGGTGTTTTCAAAGAGGAAACAAGGTTTTCCAGACTATATGCTTGGGTTAACTGAAATTGACACAAATAAGCAAAAAGTCTACTTCAGCAAATATGAAATCGCTGTTGAATATTCCTTAGATCACAAGGAAGCAATCCCGTTCAAATTGATAGATAAAGAGTAGTGTTAGTTTTAACATACGTACATTTAATTGTTTGACTACTATACATACACTCACGTATAATATTCGTGAACAAAGTTACCTGAGGAACTGCATATGAATAATAAAAAATTCTTTGGTGCTGCAATTACGACTATTTTTTCTTTTGTTATGGCCGTTTCTGCAGCCAATTTCTCTTCTATCTCTGTCAAGAAAGCCTCCGCTTTAAGCGATGGTAATGATGCTCCATATTCTGAAGCATCTTTTAATTCTTCGGTTGAACTAGGCAGGAATGAATTGACGGTAGATATTCAATCTTTGACAAGTACTCCAACAAGTAAATCAGCAACCATCACCTTTACAAGTGTTAGCGTTACTGGATGGGGCACTCCAAAGAAGAATGCTTACATTGTTATTGATGACCCAGATTATTCTGGTTCTGAATCTCAACCATCTTTGAGTGATAAGACAAATCCACAATTCAATGGTTACACAATTGAAATGACAAACGCTGCAACATTTACTTTGGATTACGGCTCAGGAGAATCTAGAGTAAAAATTACAGAATTCGTTATTCCTCAAACAGTAAGTTACGGAAACACATTCTCTATTAAAAATAATAGAATCCTTTCTGATGCATTTGTTTTTGAAAAAGGACTGGAAGAAGCAAAATTTGAAAGACTAATCATTCCTAGTGGAATCGAAGTGATTGAGTCTAAAGCATTCCAAAATGTCCCTGCAAATGTCAAAGTGAAGATTTGCGAAGCTTCAAAACCAGCTGGATGGGCTAACGATTGGTTTGGTGATATCGATCCATCAAATATCGAATGGGGTTATGAACTAGTCGGAAAAGAAACAACCGGTCGTAGTACAGGTAATGAAACAAACCAAATCGACCAATCAATTGGTACCGCTAAAAAAACATTTGGTAAATTATCTAACTCTGCTGGTAACAGCACTAATAACGTTTACGCAGTAGTGGACGATGTTAATTGGACTGGCGATTTTGATAATCCAGTAAGAGATGGTTCATCCGCTCCTCACGCCTTAGAAGGTTATGTTTTAAGATTAATTGATAATGCATCAACAATTTATGTTCCAGAAACAATGCAATATGGCAGTGATTTAACTATCGCTAATAATAGAATTGCCTCACACGCACTTGATTTCGACCAATTCGATGATAACGAACAATATATTGGCAATATCTCTGAAATTTACATTCCAAAAGGAATCGAAGAAATTGAATCAAAAGCGTTCACTGATGTTCCTGCTTCAGTAACATTTAAATGTGAAGCAACTTCTAAACCTGCTCTTTGGTCTGATTCATGGGTTTCAAGCGGAGCGAAAGTTGAATGGGGCGTTGCTTTTGATGAAAGTAAGAGAAACGCAAATGTCACTTCAACTGACAGAATGTTCAGATTAGCAAACGAAGATACAACCTTTATATTAGGATATAAATATACTCAACACGATACATTCTTCTGTGAACACTGTAATGAAATCTACCAATTATCTGACCTAGTTGAAGGAAAGTGTCCACAAGGACATACAGTTACTATTCTTCCAGATGTAACTCCAGAATTCCAAAAACCACTTGTTGTTTCTTATGATATTAGAAACACAAGAGACAACTCTATTAGAAAAGTGTGGTATGAATTCCCATTACAATCTGAAGAACCAACTTCAACTTCAACTTCTTATTATGATTCAGTTAGAACTCAACCTCTTTCTCGTTCATTTGATATTTTATTAGAGGACCACGAAGAGTTTGACGCTACTTCTGTTGATGTTTATAACATTTATCGTGCAAGATCAACTAAGATTTTAACCAAAACAGTTGAAGAAGGACACGCAGTGGAGAAATATCTCACCTATCGTTATCCAGACACCAAAGTTAGCTTTACTGCTTCTGCTAGCAAACGTTATAAGAACGAAGTTAATGTCAATTCAGTTGTTAAATATAAATTCACTGGTTTAACAAAATTCTTTGGCTATTCAATGATTTCAATGAATGTTGATAAGGTTTTACCATCCTACTGGTTTGAAGGAATCAGTGAAGATGTTAAAAACTCTGTTCAAGACAAGATTAACGATGGTTCTTATTCTGTCCGTTATGCAGTCTATAACATCAATAACTCATTCTACCGTTTAACATATTACTCACCATCTTTAAATAAGATTGTGACAGTTACCACGCCAATCAAGACACCTAACTCTGTTGTTGTTCTTGAAAAAGATTCTGGTAACAAGCTTTCTTATTTAATAAATAATAGTGATATTACTTATGAAGAAGGCGGCAAGAAATATAATGATTTCGCAATTGAGAATTTAAAACAATTAGAAATCGTTGGATTTACTATTAATATTCACTTATGGAATATTGCTCAATCAACTAAAGTTGGACGTACTGATTTATCCATCCACTTTGGTGCGATTGATGTCATGCCTGAAAACGCAAACGCAAAAGTTTACGATATCTTCATGTTTGTTCTTATTTTTGAGTTAGTTGCTCTAGCAGCGTATGCAATCGGAGCAACAGTCCTATTCTTTGTTTTAAGAGAAAAATATAAGAACGATGAATTTAGAAGAATGAAACCAAAAGCTTATGTCAAGACCGCTGTTCTTGGATATGTCGGTTTATTAATCATTTCAATTACTGTCCTCTTTATCATCTTTAGAGCAGGACTATTTAGTAATGCAGTCGCGGTTCATAACCCAATCGACGTCTTTATCGTTGTTCCTGGTGTTATTTCAATCGTGATTATTGGCTACTTTATCAAGTTTATTGTTGGCAAATTCAAATCGAATAAACAACGTAGACAAGCCAAAAAATTAAAACTTAACGAAGATGCCGTTGATGATGGCACTAAATAATTTCATAGAGGAGTTAATATATGGAAATTAAGATTAAGAGTTTAACAAAAATCTTCCCAGGCGATGCCAAAAAGAATATTCGTGATACCATCGCTGTTAAGGACTTGGATTTTGTTGTTGATGATGGCACACTTGTCGGTCTTCTTGGCCCATCAGGATGTGGTAAATCAACTACACTTTATATGATTTCAGGATTACAAGTTCCAACATCTGGTGAAGTTTGGTTTGGTGATCAAGAAGTTACCAACTTATCTCCAGAAAAAAGAGGTATTGGTTTAGTTTTCCAAAACTACGCATTATATCCTCATATGACAATTTATAAGAATATTGAATTCCCATTAACAAGTTTACAAGTCGAAGTTCCTCTTGAAACATTCTTCACATATCATCTTGCTTATTCCTATCAAATGAAGGAAGACGATGATGTTAATGGAATTAAAAAAGCTTTCCAATCACTCGCGGCTAAAACCGGTTATTCAAGAAAACAATTCAAGCTCGATGTTCAAGAAAAAGAACGCAACTTAGAAATTAAAGTTGAATTAGTTAATGTTTCCAAAACATCAAAAGCGTTATTCGCAGATAATGTTAACAAGATTATTGATGTTAAACTTGAAAGCGAAGATGAAGTTCAATCAAGTGACGCTTTATTTGATACAACATTCCGTGCGACAGTGGAAATAATCACTGAAAATGAAACAATCGATGCTTCTTTCCGTGGCCGTTTAGGAAAGAACTTCTCAACAAGTTCGATTGATGAAACAATCAAACTCTTCAATTCAACCTCTAGTGAATTTGGAAAACCAGCTGAAGTAGTTATCACCAAGACACAACATGGTTATGAAATCATGGCGCGTGTTTTAGGTGTCAAACACTTAAGAATTAATGAATGGTTTGAAGCCGTTAAAGCCTCTTATCCATATGAAAATCCTTATTTCACAGTATCTTCAGTTAACAATAGAGAACTTACTCAAAACGTTAAGAGATTCTTAGCGGAACATAAATGTGGCGTTGCTGATTTCAAAATTTACTTTGATAAAGAACACACTAAAATTTACTTTAAGTTATTAAAGACATCACAAGAACAATCTGCTGAATTATTAAAAGAATTAGCGGAAAAATTCCAACTTGTTGATGTTGAAACTGCAGTTTCTCAAGCAATCAGCCACCGTAAGCTCACCAAAGAAGAAAGACGCGATATCGTTTACGAAACTGCAAAACTCGTTCAAGTTGATGAATATTTACAACGTAAACCATCACAACTTTCTGGTGGTCAACAACAACGTGTCGCTATTGCTCGTGCTTTAGTTAAACACCCACGCGTCTTGTTATTAGATGAACCATTATCTAACTTAGACGCTCGTTTAAGATTACAAACACGTGAAGAAATTAGACGTATTCAACAAGAAACAGGTATTACTTCTGTCTTCGTTACCCATGACCAAGAAGAAGCGATGTCCATTTCCGATCAAATCGTTGTTATGAAACTCGGTGAAATGCAACAAATGGGTAAACCACAAGATGTTTACAATTCACCAGCTAACTTATTCGTTGCTCAATTCTTAGGAACTCCACCAATCAACGTTTTCTATGGACGTGTTGAAGGAAAGAAAGTCTTTGTTGGTAACGATTGTGTTTATACTGCAAATGAAGAAATTGGTAATAAAGATGTCTATGTCGCTATTAGACCAGAAGGATTTGTTCTTGCAAGTGATAAAGACAAAGATGTCTTACATGCTAATTGTGAAATGATCCAAGTTATGGGTCGTGATATTAGTGTTGTTGCTAATAACGAAAATTGTACAAAACCAACTTTCAAAGCAATTATTTCTGCTGATGACACAGTTCTTCCAGGACCAGTTGCATTTAAAGTTAAACCTCATAAAATCTTCATCTTTGATGGCGAAACAGAAGAAAGAATTTACACAAAATAAGGAGGCCATATGTTATTAGAAAAAATTAAAAAACTTTTCAATAGCAAAAAATCAGCTTCTACTGATCAACCTGGAGCTGCGGAATCCTTATTTGACACTGGAATCCCAGATATTTCTGAAGGGTATGATTCTGAAAAAGACGTGGTGGTTCGCTTAGTTGGAAAAAGACCAACAAAGAGCTATCGTGTCAGTGGAATTGATGATGTTGCTAGCAAAAATAACTGGAAAGCATGGTTATATCTAGCACCAGTTATCATCTTGGTGGCAATCTTCTTGCTCTATCCTTTAATTAATACAATCTATATCGCGTTCGCGAAAGAGTATAGCTATATTAAAGGATATGGTACTGGATTGACACTTGATAACTTTGGCGTTGTTCTTGGCTTAAAAGAATATATCAACGCTAGTGGACAAAGAGCGACAGAAACTAACTTTGTGAACTTTGCGATCCCTAACACAGTTCTTATCGCATTCGTGACTGTTCCATTATCAATCTTCTTAGCTCTTATTATCGCAGTTGCTCTTAACTCCATTAAATGGTTCCAAAAATTCTTACAAACAGTGTTCTTCTTACCTTATGTTACTAATGGTATCGCTATTGGTATGGTCTTCGCAGTTATCTTTGATAGACAAGGTATTATTAACAATTTGTTCCATACAAATATCGCATGGATTCAAAACGCTGAACACTGGACCGCGATGGTGCCACTTTGTATCTACATTGTTTGGAACTCCATTCCATTTAAGATTTTAATCTTATTATCAGGTCTTCAAGGCGTTGATAAACAATATTATCAAGCCGCTCAAATCGATAGTGCTTCTAAAGGAAAAGTCCTCCTTAGAATCACCGTTCCATTGCTCTCTCCTCAAATCTTATACTTAATGATTACTGGATTTATCGGAGCGTTTAAGGAATATAACTCCATCATTTCTATCTTTGGTGCTCCAAGTACCGCAGGTAGTGGTGGTGCCTCTACTGAAAAGAACTTATTAACAGTTGTCTATTATGTTTACGATATTCTTGAACATGATAGCCAAACAATGATTCAATACGCTGCTGCCGGTGCAGTCCTATTGTTCGCTGCGATTCTTATCTTCACACTTATTCAATCTAAAGTGTCGAAGAGTAGAGTTTATTACTAGGAGGTGTTGTTTATGGCAAAAACTTATAACAACTTTCGTGGTCAAAATTTAAACCAAAATATTACACTTTCTATTAAAGAAGCCGGCAAAACTGTTGAAACAATCAAAAAGGCTGAAAAAGTTACAAAGATTATTTCAACAATCATTACCTATGCGTTTATTGTCGCATTAGCGTTACTCGTAATCTTCCCATTCTATTGGATGATTATTACCTCACTTAAATCATTAGATGAAATCACTGGTATGTCTACTGGTGGTAGACAAACCTACTTCCCAGAAATCGTTATGTGGAGTAACTATGTGTATGTTTTCCAAAAATTTGATTTCTCAACTTATATGGTTAACACAGTTGTTGTCGCTATCTTCTCAACAATTGGTACACTTCTTACTACAGTCTTTGCGGCATTTGCCTTCTCTAGACTTAAATTCAAAGGTAGAGAAACAGTGTTTGCAATCTTACTTATGACAATGATGATTCCTGGCGAAATGATGGTCTTATCTAACTACATCACCGTCGCATCATTTGGATGGATTGAAAGTGACAGTCAAACATTACTACAAGCTTATGCATGTATGATTGTTCCTTTCTGGGTTAGTGTCTTCTATATCTATTTATTAAGACAAAACTTCAAACAAATCCCTAATGAATTATATTTAGCGGCCAAAGTTGATGGTAAGAGCGATTGGAACTACTTATGGAAAGTCATGGTTCCTCTTGCTGCTCCAACACTTATTTCAATTTCGATTCTCAAATTTATGGGAACTTGGAATTCATATATGTGGCCTCAACTTGTTTGTAAAAACGAAGCTTACCAATTAATCTCAAACGGTTTACGTGGATCAAGCTTCACAAACGCTGATACAGGAATTACTGAATACGGATATCGTATGGCAGCGACAGTTCTTGTTACAGTCCCACTCTTCTTATTATTCGTCTTCTTCCGTAAATACATCATGCGTGGTGTTGGAAGAGCCGGTATTAAGGGTTAAAAAAGTTTATAATGCTTATGCATTTATAATAAAAAGGAGAATTAATATGAAAAAATTCAGAAAATTATTAATTGCAGCTGCATCACTCATGAGTGTTTCCGCTCTTGCTGGATGTGGACAACAAGGAGTCCCTGATAATGGATATCTCATTAAAGTATGGGGAACATTCAATGACACCTATGGTGCAATCGTTGATAAAGCAATCAACAAAATGAAAGAATTGCATCCTGAATACACTGTTAAATATACCAAACAAACAGGTATGGGCTACGATGGCTTAGCCGATTTAGCAGTTAAAGGATTCGCTGCTGGTGACTATCCAGATGCAATCGTTGCTTATCCAGATTCAGTTGCTGACTTCATTTATGCTGGTAAAGCACTTGATATGTCTAAATATATGAACGATCCAGAAATTGGCTGGACTCAAGAAGATATTGATGACATTCCAGAAGCATACCTCGCTGAAGGTAGTGATTACTTTATTCCTGGAACATATTCACTTCCACTTTGTAAATCAACTGAAGCGATGTATTACAATCGTACAATCTTAATCGACTTAGACCTTTCTGGTATTGATGATGAGATTAATGATGGCGAGCCACTTGATGATGATTATCTCCAACATTTAACTTGGGATGAACTCTTCAATAAATTATGTCCAGCCATTATGGCCTACGACGCAAAATTACCTGAAGACAAGAAAATCTTAACTCCAGGTGCTGACTATAAAGACAACTGGGCGTTAGTTGGCTATGATTCAGATGATAACTTATTCATTACACTTGCAGAACAATATGGTTTACCATATACAAGCCTTAATGAACAAACATTACAAGGATCTATCGATTTTGCTTTAACTGATGCTCAAGGAAAATTCGCTGGTGTCAGTGACGACTATATGGAATTAATGAGAACATTCTCTAATGCATATAAAAATAGATATTTCTCAACAAAAGGTGTTATTGGAAAGAACGTTAACTACGTTTCCACAACTGGTGGAATGCTCTTCTCAATCGGTTCAACCGGTGGTGTTTTCTATCAATATTCTTCAAATAACCCATATGATGTCGGTGTTGCTCCAATCCCACAACGTTCATTCGCAAAAGATTCTGATATTAAATTAATTAACCAAGGACCATCCTTAGCGTTCTTAGAACGTGGTACAGGTGAAGCTATGGAATTACGTGCTAGAGGTGCATGGTTATTCTATGATATTTGGACATCTGTTGCTATTAACTCCGAATGGTCACAAGCTTCTGGTTACACTCCAGTCAGATCTGCTGTCACTAGAGAACCTTCATATTTGAAATATGCTTCAGTTGAAGGAAAACAACCAAAGACTCTTGAAATCCTTTATGCTCGTAACGCTACTTACGTTGCAAATACATTAGATTATTTATTCAGCTCGCCAGTTTTCTATGGCTCATCCAAAGCTCGTACTGCTGTTAGTGGTATCATGGCTGATATCTTCAAAGGAAGTAAGAATCTTGACGTCAATAGTAAGGACTTTGAAAATCTTGTCATAGAGACCTTCCGTAAAGGATTTAATAACGCTATTTAATTGAAAGGAAGAAATTATATGAAACCTTCAAAATTACTTCTTGCTGCTCTTCTTACAGTAGGTGGCATGAGTGCTCTTGCATCTTGTGGAGGAGACAACTTTAACGGATTAACAATCAACTTCTGGCATACATTTGGTCAAACAGTTGCTGGTGGTATTGAAACATCTGCTGCAACATTTGCTAAATTAGTCAAAGAAAATGATGGTGTTGATCTTCGTATCAAACTCACTTATAAGGGTGGATATGATGATGTTTTAGGCGAAGTTGGCAAATCATTCTCCGCTGGTGGAAACCCAACAATTACTGTTGCTTATCCAGATCACGTTGCTGACTATTTTGCTGCTGAAGAAAGCGCTGGCGAAAATTATGTCGTCAATCTTAAACCATATGCAGAAAATTCTACTTATGGTTTTGGCAAAGAAGCCTGGTTAGGAGATAAAAACGGTATTGATGATTTCGTTGAATCATTCATTGAAGAATCAACTAACTATGCAAAAGATGGAATGTATTCTCTTCCATTCTTAAAATCAACAGAAATCATGTTATATAACATCGATTTAGTTCAAGCTGCTTTAAAAATCATCGAAGGTGGAGAACCAACAGTTGATGATGTTAACGATTATATGAAAAACCTTACATGGACAGAATTTATGGATTTCTGCCAAATGATTAAGGAACATATGAACGAAATTTCTCCAAGCTTAGAAGTTCCTGCAGTTTATGATAGTGATGGAAACTTATTTGTTACACAAATGTATCAACAAGGTATCCCATATGCTTCATTAGGCTCAAAAACAAACTCTGGTGTCGTTGATTTTGATGGCAGAGCATCTAATCCAAATGCAACTCAAGAACAAAAAGAGGCATACGATAAAACTGTTAAATTCTTAAAACAATATAAGAAATGGTTTGATAATGGCTATTTCACCACAAAAGGTGTTACTGGCCAATATTCAAGTAACTATTTCGCTGCCGCTTCACCAAAGACAATGTTTGCTATTGGTTCTTGTGGTGGATCTGGTTATTCATTCCCATCTTCAAGCGAATTTAAAGTTGGCGCATGTAAAGTTCCATATAACAAAAACGCTACATACGTTTCTCAAGGACCAACATTAGCTCTTCTTCATAATAAGAAATTAGTTAACGCTGGAACAGATGAACAAGCAGTTTTATATGCATGGAAATTCATTAAATATTTAACAAACGAAGATGTTAACGCTACTCAATGTGCATCTAACTCTGAAGGATATATCCCAGTTAGACAAAGTGCGTATAACACCCCAGCATTCACTAACTTCATTAAGAGTGATACAGATTACGTTGTTGTTACAAAAGCTGTTATCGAAGAAGTTAATGGTTCTTATTTCAGTTCACCAGTCTTCAAAGGTAGCGCTGGATTAAGAAAACAATGTGAAGGATGCTTCGCTGATGTTATGAAGCTTTCTAAAGGCGCAACTGAAGAACAAATCAAAACCGTTCTCGATAGATGTATTAGTCAAGCAATTATCGGAATGTAATTTAAGGAGGTCATTCATATGACAAATACCTTCAAAAAACTTATCAAATTTATTACCGCAACCGCGATGTTTGTAGGCGTCGCTTCTTTAGGTGCATGTGGACCTCAAGGGGACGGCTCAATCGACTACGTTCATAACGGAAGCGTTAAATTAAAACTTGATTACAAAGACCATGACTTCTTTGAAGATGGAATCGGTCAAGTCACTGTCTTAACTTATATTGATGGTGATACCACCCACTTCAACAATGTTTATGGTGACAAATCAACAACCTTAAAATCCCGTTATTACGGAATTGACACACCAGAATCCACTGGCGCTGTTCAACCATTTGGTAAAAAGGCTAGCCACTTTACCGAAGAAAAATTAAGAAACGCTGCAGAAAATGGAACAATCGTTGTTTCTTCTCCGTTCTCAACTGCTGAAGATGGTAGTGCAGGCGTTTATGATAAACCAAAAACTGACTCTACAGGTTCTCGTTATTTATCACTTGTTTGGATTAATGAAACAGTGAAAAATGCTCCTGTAGAATCCTTAGTTTTACTTAACTTATGGATTGTTCAAGAAGGTTTATCCTGGGCAAAAAATACTAGTGATGTTCCAGCATACAAAGATATTTTCTCTGATGCAATGAACCAAGCTGAAAAATTAGTCCGTGGATTATGGGCTGGTGAAGACCCAGACTTTAACTATGGCGATTATATTACTACTTCTTTATATGATATTAAGAAGGAAGTCATGGCTTCTTTAGTCAAAACCGATCCTGATCAAAAGAACAAATATGATGGCGCGAAAGTTAGAATTACTGGTGTCGTCTCTGGCTTTGTTGATAGAATGCTCTATCTACAAGAAAAATATATCTTTGAAAAAGAAACCGGAAACCCAGTTGCTGATGACGAATATGATCCAGAACATCCAGAAAAATACACGATTGAATGGGCAGGAATTAACGTATTCTGCGGTATGACTCCTATTTCAAGTGGTTATACACAAATCGGAACATATCTTGAAGTTTGTGGTAACGCTGCTGATAGTGATACATTCGGTTTCCAAATTTCTGGTACTCAAGGACACTGGCCAGCTTCCATGAAATGGGAAGAAGGCGATGACAACTGTAAAGTTATTCTTACAGCCGAACAAAATGATGGCGTTCACGCTCTTCAATCATTTGACTATACCGCTAGTGAACTTAATGCTAACGTTACAAGATTAACTAAAGAAATTGCAGAAAAGAAACAAGATCTTAACTTTGATTTATTCTGCCGTACAGTCGTTACTGATGAATTAGTTTGCTCTAATGCATATTTAAATGGCGCTGGTGATGAATTAACACTCAACTTTAAAGATGTTGATTTCACAGCCTATGTCCCATTTGGATATCATGGAAATCCTGATGATACCGCTGATAGCTGGATGGATCCAAATAAAGTTATTGGTAAATCATTCAAATTATCTGGTGTCTTCTCATATCATAAGAATTCTAGTGGAGAATTAAAATTCCAAGTCATCGTTTGTGGTGATAGTGATTTAGTTTGTACAACCGATAAAAAAGGTACTGTTAGAACTTCTCCATTAACAATTGCAGATGCTTATGACATTACATTCGTTGATAATGTTAGCTACTACTTCAGAGGTAGAGCTACAACAGTATTTGATCAAACAACATTAAAGACTGCTGCTGAAATTAAAGCGATTGCTAATTCACTTGGCAAGAACGAAGAAAGCGCTGACTATTATGGTGTTAAAGGTAAGATCTCTAAGATTGACACACCATGGGATAAAGCATATTCAAATATCACTGTTTCAATCGGTGATAGTGCTAGTAACGTTATCGTTTATCGTGCAAAAGTTGTCGATTCAATCGATGGCAGTAAGATTGCTACAGGTAAAGAAATTAGCGCTGTTGGTAAAGTCAAAAACTTCAATGGTGCTGCTGAATTAGTTAACTGCACAATCTTCAGTTACGATGGACAAGGCGCAATCGCAAGAAAGATTTTATTCACTGAAAACGAAAAAACAGTTATTGCTGATTTAGTCGTTGTTAATAACAATTATATTGATTCAGTTATTGCTGATTCTTATATCACTTTATTTGGTGTTCCATCAATTAAAGATGGTGTTGTCCACTTTGATGCAACAAAGATTATGTCTGCTTATAGAAGCGGAACAACTCCAGAAGATCCATTAACTCCATATAAAGCTAATTTAATTGCTAGCGAATTAGATGAAGGTGAAGAAAGTGCCGACACTTATTACATCGCTGGTGAAGTTAGTGAAATTACAAAGGCGTATGACGCTGGTACAAAACGTATTAGTTTCGTTATTACCGCTGATGGATCTAATTATCTTATTTCTGGTGCTAAATTCTTATCAGGATTATTTCCAGAAGACTTAACAGTTGGTAAGAACGTTCTTGTTAGAGCGGTTCTTAAAAACGTTGAAGGAGTTTTGACAACTAGAGAAAACGGATGTCAAATTCAATCAATCGAATAAAAAGAAAGGAGAAGACTAATGTATTGCTATCATTGTGGAAAACAAATTGATGAACGCAAGATTGAAAGCCAATCATCTTCTTTTGATGCTAATCAAGAATATGGTGAATTTACAAAAGTTCAATATATTTGCCCAAGATGTGGACATTTAATCCACGAAGGATTATCAGAAGAAGACTCAAAAGAACTTTCTCGTGCAAGTCACGCTCAAATTCAAAGAGCGAACAATAGTTACGCTCGTGGAATGTGCATGAACGCATTAGGTGTTATCTTACTCATCATTGCTATTATCTTCTTCATTTTAGCGAACAAACCTTCACAAGGCTTTGTTCTTCAAACTAATTGCGCAGAATTCTATGTATTCATTGGCGCAACTATCATATCTGTTATTCTTTTAGGAGTTGGGGCTTACTTGACGATTATCGGACTCAAGACTAAGCATCATTACTCTCAACTCTTAAAAGACTTAAATAACAAGACCTTTGTGCAGTAATCACAAAGGAAAAAACAAACGATTGTTAATAAGGAGGAATTATGGAATTTAAAAAATTATTACCAATCTTATTTACCGTCGGAATGTTAGCCGGTTGTACTCCCGCTGGTGGAGGTGGAACACAACCTGGTGGTGACACTGATGATGGCAAACACAAAATTGAAATCGTCAACAAGGATGAAATGGAAGCCGATTGGATGGTTGGCGATGCGACACGTCTTTTGAAGTTAAATTTAACTGATGATGGCGTTGTCAAGAGTGACATTGCTGAAGTTTTAGCAAAGAAACTCACAATCACTATTGCAGATAGCAAAGTCGTTACAAATAACGCTTTGACATTCACAGCAATGGGCGAAGGAACAACAACAGTTGCTCTTAAGTACTATGGAACTCAAAAATCATTTACCATTAAAGTCGTCCATAGACCAACAAATAAAGAACTTTATGGCACAGCACACGAAGGTAACGCAGCAGATCCATTTAATAATGAAGATGCGTTAAAGATCGCTAAAGCTCAAAAACAAGCTGGTAGTTTCACAACCGACAAATATTATTTTGCTGGTACGGTTGATTCATTCTACCACGCTCCAGGAAGCAGAACCGATAAGGTTTGTTCATGGTTTATGACACCAGCTACTGCCGGTGGTGAAAGATTTGAAATCTACAAATGTACCATCACTGATGACGGTGCTACAACAAATAGACAATGGACAGAAGATGATATTTGGAAAGGCGCAGGCTTCGTTTGTAAAGGAAACCTTGCCGAATTCAACGGACAATATGAAACAGGCGGTGCCGAACTCATTAGTGTCTCTGGAACAAAACCAGAAGTCCACACAATCGAAGCAACAGTCGCACAAGCTCTTACCGCTGGTAAAGCATTATCTGATGGCGATTCCACAGTTGATACCTACAATATTACTGGTTATGTTGTTAAGAAAGATGGAAATAATTATTTCTTAGCCGATACAAAAGAAGCCGCAGCTGATGACAAAGATATGTTCGAAGTTTACTTCAGCGCAGCACCATCTGCAGAAATCACTGATAAATTATTAAAGAACGCCAAAGTTAAGATCAGTGGTATCAAAGTTAAGAACTATCACGGACAAATCGAAACAACAGCTTCCCCAACAAAAGACGATATCGCAGTTCTTGAAGCTGGTGAAGCATGGGTCACCCCAGCTGGTGAAGTCATTACAGTTGCTCAAGCTCTTGCCAAAGCAAAAGCAGTTCCAACCCCATCAAAAGAAGACTTCGGAACAGCAACAAACAAGAGCATCGACATCGATAGTGGTAAACTCTATGAAATTACTGGTATCGTCGTTGAAAAAGGTACATGGAGTACCCAATATAACAACGCAGACTTCTGGATTGGTGATACAGCTGAAACAGCAAAAGCTGATGCATTACAAGTCTTCAGATGCAATGATAAGACATTATTTGATGCATTAGTAGTTGGTACAACAAGTGTCAAAGTTACATCTAAATTAGTTGCTTTCTTCAAACTCGTTGAAAATGTCCCAACATTTGCAGCAGTTGAAACAGCAGCTAGCCCAGCATGTGAAATCGTTTCTGGTGGAGATACACCAGCCGCAACAGTTATCACAGTTGCACAAGCTATTGCTTTATGTAAAGCAGTTGCAGTCCCATCAAAAGATGATTTCGGTGGAAAGAACAACAAGACTGTCGCTGTTAGCGAAACAGTTTATGAAATCACAGGTATCGTTATTGAAAAAGGTACATGGAGCACTCAATATAAAAACGCTGACTTCTGGATTGGTGATACAGCTGAAACAGCAAAAGCTGATGCATTACAAGTCTTCAGAATTGGTGATGAAACATTATTTAATTCATTAACCGTTGGCACAACACAAGTCAAAGTTACTTGCACATTAGCAGCTTTCTTCAAACTTGAAAACGATGTCCCAACATTCTCCGCAGCTGAAACAAATCAAAACCCAACAGTCGCAGTTGTTGGTGGTGAAGGCGGCGAAGGTGGCGAAGGTGGCGGTGGAGAACAAGCCACAATCACATTGACTCCAGGTACAAATGGTTCTGCAGCAGTCGTTAAAGTTGGTGGAACTGAAAATCCAGCCGTTAAAGTTGGTACTGGCTCCAAAGCTGGCGACATGACCATTTCAGGAATTCCTGCTACAGCTAAAAAAGTTACATTCCATGGTGCTGCATGGAAAGCAAAGACCGCAGTCTTAACAGTCTCAGCTACAAACGCTACAGTTGATAAGACTGAAGTTACTTTAGTTGCTGATGATGGCATTTCTAACAACACTCCATTTACATTAGCTGGTTCTGAAGCTACATTCGTTGTTGAACTCAATTTAACAAACGTCACTGGTGAAGTTTCAATTACACTTGCTACAACCGACACAGCAAATGGCAGATTTGTCGTTTGGGGCGTCACAGCCGAATAATTAGCTTATTCGATAATCAAATTTATTAGGGTTCTATAAATTCTAGGGTGGTCTAGAGTGGAGCCTTAAAGTAAAACCACAAAATCTATAAAGTTTAGGGTGGTATGTTGTAAAGA
>JBGURM010000091.1:0-53332 GCA_045132035.1 Bacilli bacterium | reverse complement strand
GGAGTAATTGGAAGAGTGTGGACTCTTACTCCAGTAGCGTTATAAATTGCGTTACAAATAACTGCTGGAGGTGTATCGATACCAATTTCACCAACTGATTTAGCACCAAAAGGACCTGTTGGTTCATATGAATCAGCAAATTCAGTTGTGAGTTTATGAATCTCTTTATGTGTTGGAATGTGATAGTTAAGGAAGTTGTTTGATAATAAATTTCCTTTACTGTCGTATTTGACAGCTTCAAAACATGCCATACCTAAACCTTGGACTACACCACCTTCAACTTGTCCACGAGCTAACATTGGGTTAATTGTCGTTCCACAATCAGTGACAGTGACATAATTTAAAACATCATATTCGCCAGTTTCAATATCGACTTCCACTTCAGCGTATGCCGCCATAAATGGAGGTGGAGAAACGTGTCCATAATAGCTCTCTGTAACTTGAACTTGTTGCAAGTTGGCGTTATATAACATCTTGGTTGATAATTCAATTAAACTAATAGATTTTTCACCAGAAACAAAGGTTTTGCCATCAAATTCAACATTTTCTGGCTTAACTTCCATAAATACCGCAGCTTCTTTAATTAGTCTTGCTCTCATCTTTTGAGCAGCTTTCCAAGCGGCGTTTCCGGAGATATAAGTTGTACTACTGGCGTACGCTCCACAGTCAAATGGGGTAAGGTCAGTATCGGAAGAATAGATGACAACTTTATCAACTGTTGTTCCTAATTCCTCAGCAACTATTTGGGAAATAATTGTGTCACTGCCTTGACCAATATCAGTCGCACCAACAGTCACCATATATGATCCGCCATCGTTCAATTTGATAGATGCGCTTCCCATATCCATGAATGGGATGCCACTACCTTGCATAGCGATTGCCATACCATATCCTCTAACTCTAGTGTCACTAATTTTCTTACATGGCCAGTTATTATCCCAATCAATTAATTCAGCACCACGTTTAATACAATATGGAAGTTTACATGATTCCATAATCATTGCAGTACCTTTGGTACCTTCACCCATTATCTCAAAAATAGGTGAAGTTTCTTTTTCTTTCATAGAGTTAATTTCTCTAATGGTTTTTGGGTTTATATTTAACTTCTTAGCTAAGATATCAATTGTTGCTTCAAGAGCGTAGTTTCCTTGAATAGCACCATATCCACGATAAGCTCCAGCAGGTACATGGTTAGTATAAACAACACGTCCACCGAACCTAACAGCGTCGACTTTGTTATATAAAGGAAGGACTTTACTACCAACAATCATAAAGACAGTTAATGCGTGTTCACCATAAGCACCAGTATCGCTTAATGCACGACAATCGATGGCGTTAATTCTTCCATCTTTCATCGCACCAATCTTCATGCTGATTCTCATTGGGTGTCTTGTATAAGAAGCACCAAACACTTCTTCACGAGTGTAAACGAACCTACTTGGTTTATGAGTTCTTAAGGTGGTTAATGCACAGAAAAATTCGCCGTGAAATGCTTGTTTTCCACCAAAACCACCGCCAACTCTCGGTTTAATTACACGAATTTGACTAACTGGTATTCCTAATGTTGTTGCTAAAATTCTTCTCATATGGAATGGGGTTTGAGTAGAAGAATAAATAACTAATCTATTGTGTTCGTCAAGTCTAGCGTTACTGCTATGAGGTTCAAGCATCGCGTGAGCTTGAGCTTGTGAATAGAATGTCTCTTCAACAACCACATCTGATTTCTTTAATTCTTTTTCGACATCTCCGACTTGCATCTCATAAGACGCTGCAACGTTCTTTTTTGGTTCAAAACCAATTGGGAACATTTCGTTAATTCCATCTTCTGGGTGAATTACTGATGGATTATTGTACGCATCTTCAAAATTAAGAACTGGATCGAGAACTTTATATTCAACTTTAATAAGCTTGATAGCCTCTAAAGCAGTTTCTTCATCAACTGCTGCGACCATCGCAACTTCGTCGCCAACATATCTAACATATTCATCTAAGATAAATTTATCGTGTGGAGAAGGTTCTGGATATCCTTGTCCTGCTCTTGAGAATGATACATGTGGAATATCTTTATACGTTAAAACAAGAGCAACACCATTTAATTTTTGTGCTTCGCTTACATCGATTGATTCAATATGAGCGAAAGCGTGTGGGGAACGAAGCATTTTGATGACTAAGCTTCCTTGTTCGGCTATATCATCTGTGTAGAAGCTTCTACCTTGCATTATTCCTTTGCCATCAACAGAAGGAGTAATGTTATTAACAACTTTTAGTTTTTTCTTATCAACCGCCATCGCTTATTCCTCCTTCAAATAGGCTCTAATAGCCTTCATATGAGATTGTAGACCTGAGCATCTACAAAGATTTCCGACTATATAATTATTAATTTCTTCATCGGTTGGATTCTGATATTCTCTCTTAAGAGAATAAATGACTAAAGCAAAACCAACATTGCAGAATCCGCATTGATCCGCTCCTTCTTTAGAAAAGTAACTAGAAATTTTTGCGGCTTCTTCTTGAATGCCTTCAATTGTGGTAATGTGTTTTCCTTCAATGGAGGCAGTTAAAATAGAGCAGCTCATCATTGGCTTTCCTTCAACTAATAATGTGCAAGAACCACATGTTGATTCGTTGCATCCGATTTTAATAGATTTGATTCCGTGTCTACGTAAAGTGTTCGCTAAATATTCGCCAGGTTTAATGGCGTAGCTAACTTCAACGTTATTTAAATAGAAAGTAACTAACATTATTTACTTACCTCCTCTAGACCACGTCTAACATATACTTTAACTAGGTCACATCTATAGTCTTTAGAGGCGTCTTTATTATCAAGTAACATAAGCTCCTCAGAAGCAATTTCAGCGGCTTTCTTATATGATTCTTGGTCTAATTTATCTTGTGAATTGAGGTATTCCATTGCTTTTTTAGCCAATGTTCCAACCAGTGGTCTAGCGCCTACAGCAATACGATATTTTCCATTCACTTTTGCAATACCAAAATTGATAATAGGGAAATCTAATGCGGTTGTCTTTACCTTCTTATAGAATCCACTTCCATTACCTTTTTTGATATGAATAGCAACTAATATTGAATTCAATTTTCCTTTATAGGCTAAATAATCTTCAAAACTCATCATTTGCTCTGGATAAAACTCCAAAGTGACATCATATGGTAATAAACCAGTAATGACATCAGAGAAAGGATATCTTCCGATAATTGATCCACCTATGGTGGCAATATTACGGAAATTAACTCCCATGATCTCTCTAACAGAAAAAGCAATTGAATCATTAAACAAGCTTCTAACAATGTTAGAGTTCTCAAAATCTCTTTGTGTGACCATGCTTCCAACGATCACTTCATCTTTTGTTTCGCTGATTTTGTTTAAGCCAAGGGTAGATAAATCAACAAGGGCGTTGCAGTCTTGTCCGATTTTCTTAATCCAAAGTCCGCCAGCGAGAATTAGGTTCTTTGGATTTTCTTGTAACTTACGATAGGCATCTTCTAAAGAAGATGCACGGTAGTATTCATTCACTTTCATACTATCTCCATTTCTCAGTTAACATCAATGTCTTGATAATCTAAAAAATTATTTAGATTTATCACTATGTTTTTGTCTTCGACGTTTATTATCTCATATTTTTTGCTATCACGAAATAACTTTAGATTATAATCTAGCGGTAATCTAAGTAATTCGTCTTTATATTTTTTGGATATAAAAATTGGATGGCCATCTTTATCGTGATAAGAAGGCACTCTAATATCCCCGTTTGAGTTAAGCATTATTTTAATTGTTTCTTTTTTAACAAATGGACAATCTCCAGGGATAATAAAGAAATCTTCGTTTGTGGCTTTTATGCCTTCTATAACACTAGAAAACATCCCTAGTTCATAATCTTTGTTATAGACAAAAGTGACTTGCTCACCAACTAAGGCGTCTCTAATTTCTTTATCGTATTTACCAGTAACTACAATAATTTTTGAAACAAGGCCTTCAAACGATTTGATTGTGTGCCAAATCAAAGGATGACCTTTGTAATCCAAAAGCATTTTGTTTGTTTTCATTCTGGTTGATTTACCACCAGCAAGAATAATACATTCCGTCATTACAATAAAATTGTATTTTGAAAATGAAATATATTCAATGAAAAAGGCTATTCTCTAAAATATCGATCGTTTCTTCTTAATACGAAGAAATAAATAAGAAAAGCGTAAACTCCAACAACCAAACCACAAATAACAGCAGTTAAGTAATAGACTAATGCAGGAATCGCTAAATGGAATATATCGTGCACTAATATTAAATTAGTGAAATTAAATATAAAGTGGAAAGTAACACATAATGGAATCGAATATGTATACTCATAAATAAGTCCAAGAAGTAATCCTAACCCAAAGGCATATACAACTTGAGTTAATACATCAACAAGTGCATCAACAGAACTTACATTGACAATATTAATCAAATGAAATAGAGCGAAAATTCCAGCGCTAGCTAATATTCTTTTGATTGAAGAAGCAAAGACTAGAGAATTTTGTATAAAAAATCTAAAGAGCAACTCTTCAATAATGACTCCAAACAAATGATAAACAATAGTTAACGACAATAATACTGGATTAATTGAAACTGTAAAATCTGATCCCGCAATAGCGGCAGCGATGAGATTTGAAAAACAAATGATAACAAAAGGAATAAAGAGCATTCCTCTACGATAATTGGCAAATTTAAAGAGATTAATTCTGTATCTCCATAATAGATAAATATAATACAAAAGTAGGACAAATCTCAAACACAGTCTAACAATGAGCTGCTCGGTAATCGCAAGAGGAAAAAGATCAACAGGAAAAGCATTAACAAAAACAAAGAGCAAAGCGAACAATAAAATATCCAAAATCTTAAATTTCATTATTCTTGTCCTCCTGTGATTTAGGCATTTTCTTCTTTAAATAGAAATATAGAGGAATCGCACCGACAACTAGAACTATACACCAGTATTGAGAAGGGGATAATCCTGCTAATTGTCCTCTCTCATCGCCTCTGAAAAATTCGATAATAAATCTAAAAATTCCATAAAATACCGCATAAATTACAAAATTGTATGAAAAATCAAATCTAAACGCAAACACGACTAATGCAGCTGTTAAGACGAATAAAAACACAGACTCAATTAGCTGGGTTGGGACGACCGGATGGTCCATTCCAGGAAAAACAATTCCTGATCCTGGTTCTGTTGGAATGCCATAACAGCATCCAGATAAAAAGCATCCGATTCTTCCAAATGCATGGCCTAAAGTAATGCACGCCGGAGCAATGATAACTATCTTGTCTAATATTGGTTCACCGTGCTTTAAATAATAGTACTTGTAAGCCAATAAGAAGGTTGGAATTCCACCGACTAATCCACCATAAAAAGTCATACCCCAAGTCCAATGTTGTGGCTGCCCATAAATGTTGTGTTTTATGGCTTCATAAACATTCTCAAACAAGATTGCAAAAACAACACCCATAAAAACGGTGGTAATCACAACTATTGCTAAGTCTAAGAATTGGCTTGAATGTACTCCTTTTTTATGTAGATAAATAAAAAGCAATATCGCGGCCATAACTGCGCCTACGATAATCATAAACGTCATTGAGAATCCATTAATACCAAATAAATCGGGATACATAGTATCATTATTTTACTCTTTTTTTATTAAGCACAAACAATTATTATTTGTTTGGCGTATAAAATGGTATATTTATTTTGTTGAAGAGGTTTTATTTATGAGATATGTCGTCAGTTTAGGCGGTAATGCTTTAGGCAATAACGCTGAAGAACAAAAGAATCTAGTTAGTAACGTAGCTAGCTATATTGTTAAGTTAATGAAAGATGGTCATGAAGTGGTAATTGTACATGGCAATGGTCCACAAGTTGGTATGATTAACAATGCTTTTAGCGAAGCTAAGAGTGTTCCGGATATGCCTTTCCCAGAATGTGGCGCGATGTCACAAGGATATATTGGCTTCCATTTACAAAATGCATTACAAAACGAATTAAGAAAACAAGGTGTAAAAAGAAATGTCGCTACAATCGTTACCCAAGTTGTTGTAGATAAGAATGATCCTTTATTCCAAAATCCATCAAAACCAGTTGGAACTTTCTACTCCAAAGAAGAAGCAGAAGTAATTGCCAAAGAAAAAGGCTGCACAATGAAGGAAGATGCAGGTAGAGGATATAGAAGAGTTGTACCTTCACCACTTCCAATCGATATTGAAGAAAAAGAAATAATTTCTTCCTTAGTTAAGAAAGGCGATGTTGTTATCTGCGCAGGCGGAGGTGGCATACCTGTTATTAGAGAAGGAAACAAACTAACCGGTGTTGCTGCGGTCATTGACAAAGACTACGCTTCAGCATTAGTTGCAGAACTAGTTGACGCCGATTATTTAGTAATCCTAACTGCAATTGATAATGTTTGTATCAATTATCGTCAACCAAATGAAAAGAAATTAGGAAACGTTTCTTTAGATGAAATTAAAGAATATCTTAAAGGTGATTATTTTGCTAAAGGCAGCATGTATCCAAAAGTGAATGCATGTGTTAAATTCTTGACTAAAGCAAAAGGAAAAACCGCAATTATTGCTGCATTAGAAAATGCCGCTCTAGCGTTTGAAGAAAAAAGCGGAACAATAATCAAATAACATATAAGAAACCCTTTATTTTATCAAAAAAGGCCAAATTCAAATTGGCCTTTTTAAGTATCTAAATGTTCTTAATTAATATAGTTTATGAGTTAAGCTCTCATATTCAGCATATAACTTAAGGCAAGCTTTTCTATCTAATTCAACAACAAGCTTTTCTCTTTCGCCTGGTTGTTGCATATCGTAGAATTTTTTGTCTCTGAAACCAATATTTTCGGTATCAATGATATTACAACCATAATATACCTTATCAATGTTTGCCCATAAGATTGCAGACATGCACATTGGGCATGGTTCTCCTGTCGTGTATAATTCGCATCCAGACAAATCAAATGTTCCAAGTGTTTTACACGCTTTATGAATCGCCATCATCTCGCCGTGGCATGTTGGATCGTTGTTTTTAAGAACTTGGTTGTGTCCTTTTCCAACAACAACACCATCTTTAACAATAACTGCGCCAAAGGGACCGCCATGTTGGTTGCGAATACCTTTTCTTGCTTCGTTAATTGCCATTCTCATATATTTATTCATACAAATACCTGCCTTCCATTTTATTTTATATGATTAATTATTCTTTTTCGATTTCCATTTAATAAAAACTCGTTGATAGTATTCTTTCCAAGTCTTTTTTAATACATCTTCATTATAAAAATCCGAGATGAAAATTGAGTTGTTAACTTGTTCGGTATAGTAGGTTGCGTCCACCATCATTTTATATAACTCTGCCGAAAACTCTTCAGGGTTCGTTCCTTTAGCGAATTTCCCAAATAGAATTGGCTCATATAATTCAAGATTCCTAAGAAGAACTGGCTTATGAACGTTCGCCATTTCTAATATTGTCATCGGGAAAAGCTCCATAAAAGAAGGCATGAATAGAACATCACATGCGTTAAATATCTCATTCATGTATTTTCTATCTAAAATCTCTATATGAATGACGTTTTGTGGCAAATTTTTCAATAATTTCTTATATTTTCTATATCCGTGCATTATTCTTCCAAATGAAAATCCACCAACCCAAATGAACTGAATATCAGGACTGAGTGTCGCAGTGTTAATAAAATCATCGAAGCCCTTTCTTGTTTGTATTTGGCCACATCCTAGAACGACAAATTTGTCATGAGGAATGTTATATTTATCTTTAATTTTGGAGATTTCTTCTTTTGATAGAGGCCTAAAAGTTGTGTGATCAACATAATTTGGTATATAGGTTATTTTTTCTTTTGGAATTCCAAGCTTTTCAAGGTCACTAATAAAGCATGGATTCACCACTACTAATTCATCCGCTTTTCTATAAAACGAATTAACATAACTATCAAATAATTTTTCCGCTGGTTTTGGTAGCTTAATACTTTCATGATTCTTTTCAGGAATAAAGTGAACATAAACAATATTTAAATGCTTTTTGTTCATTCTTAATTTATAGGATGGATTAACACTATGAATATGATAAATGTCAAATTCTGATGACTTTGAATTAATGAATATATCAAAATCATCTATTTTTTTAACCAGATTGACTTGTTCATTATATGCACTAGCAACCCCTTGTCCCTTAGCTACATCAGCGTTACTAAGCATATTTATTCTAATTTTCATTGCATAACTATTTTAAAGAACATAACTAGAAAAAGAAACTATTTAATTTATGTTGCCAAGTATCTTATAATTTAGATACTTTTCTTAATAAAGGAGGAAATATTAGTGATTAGTAAGAAACTTGCAATAGATGTTCTTAATGAAATGCTTGCCACTGGTGCTGACTACGCTGAGATTTTTGCTGAAAACAGTAGAGGCTACGGAGTTTCAATTGAAAACAGCAAAGTTAATTCAAGCTCAACAGGCATTACATTCGGAGCAGGGTTAAGATTATTAAAAGAAAATCAATGTGTGTATGGATATACAAGCGATATATCTAGAAAAGGTTTAATGGAATTAGCGGACGCATTAAATAAATCATTTAAGGGCGAACGATTGATAACTGTTACAAAACTAGAAATGATTAGATCAAAAAACAGAAATCCAATTACCCACAGTTACGAAGATATTCCATTGAAAGAAAAAATCGATCTCATCAGAGAAGGTACAGATGAAATTCAATCAATGAACGATCCAAGAATCGTAAGATATGTTGGTTCATTTGGTTGTAACCATAAAAATGTTACAGTCTTCAATTCGAAAGGAAAATGGTTCCAAAGAGATACCGAATTTGCCAGAATAGCGTATTCAATAGTTGCCGCTGATGAAAATGGTATGGAAACAAGCTTTGAAGGACCTGGCTGCCAAATGGATATTAGCTACTTCAAAGACAAAGCTAAACCTAGAAAAGTGGCAAGAAAAGCTGCAGAAACCGCTTTAATGATGCTTACTGCCAAGGAATGCCCATCCGGAAAAATGCCAGTTGTTATTGGTAATGGATGGGGCGGAGTTCTTTTCCATGAAGCATGTGGACACCCACTTGAAGCTAGTGCAGTTAGTAGAGGCTTAAGCTGCTTTGCAGGAAAAGAAGGAGAAATGATTGCTTCTCCAATTGTTACTGCCGTTGATGACTCCACCATTCCAAACGAATGGGGTTCAATTGATATTGACGATGAAGGCAATCTAGGAGAAAAACGTGTCTTAATTAAAGACGGGAAACTCGTTAACTTCATGATTGATGACTTCAACGGAAGAAGAATGGGAAGAAAAGGAAACGGTTCTTGCCGTAGACAAAACTATAAATACTGCCCAACAAGCAGAATGAGTAACACATATATTGATAATGGTAAATCCACACCAGAAGAAATAATTGCAGCAACAAAATTAGGTCTTTATGCAGTTGGTTTTGCAGGTGGAAGCGTCGATCCAACTACCGGAGAATTCAATTTTGGATGCTCTGAAGCCTATATCATTAGAGACGGAAAGGTTTGTGAACCAGTTAAAGGCGCAACCTTAATTGGAAAAGGCGAAGAAATCCTCAAAAAGATCGATATGGTTGGAAACGATTTGGCTTTAGCACAAGGCATGTGTGGCGCTGCAAGCGGAAGCATTAGAACAAATGTTGGTCAACCTACTTTAAGAGTAAGTGAAATCACTGTTGGTGGCAGAGGAGGAGAATTAAAATAATGAAATTCGATAAGTTTTTTGAACTTGCCCAAAAGGCGGGAATTACAGAGTGTGAAATCTCCTGTTCAACATCTTATTCTCTTGAATTTAGTCTATTTCATGGTGAAATTGATAATTACACATCAAGTCTATCAAGTAGTTATTTAGCAAGAGGTATTTATAATGGAAAAATGGGTTCAATTAGCAGTGATGTCTATGATAAGAACTCCGCAGAACTATTTGTTAAAGCCATTATTGAAAACGCATCAGTAATCGAAAATAACGATCCTGTATTTATTTTCAAAGGAAGCGAAAAATATCGTAAAATTAACACTTTTAACAAGGATTTAGAAAAAATTTCTGTAGATTTAAAGCTTAATAAACTATATGAATTAGAAAAGAAAATTAAAGAACAAGACAAAAGAGTTGTCGAAGTTGAA
Organism: Bacilli bacterium; assembly: GCA_045132035.1. Classification (GTDB taxonomy): domain Bacteria; phylum Bacillota_I; class Bacilli_A; order RFN20; family CAG-826; genus UBA2450. The sequence continues at coordinate 43,132 of JBGURM010000091.1, read as the reverse complement.
ACAGTCGGTTACAGCGAAAGCAAATCAACAAGCACAATCTATAATAGTCACGGTTTAAAGCTTGTTCAAAAGAATAATTTCTATGTTTATTATGGCGGCGCTGTTGCAAAAGAAGGCGATCAAGTTAAAACTGGATTCGATTTAGCTTTTGGAAACGATTATTCCAAGTTTAATGTTGATGAATTAGCAAAATCTATTGTTAAAGAGGCAACTTCTAAATTAGGTGGATTCCAATGCGAATCATCAACCTACAAAGCAGTTCTATCTCAAGATGTTGTTAAAGCGTTTATGGGTGCCTATATTTCTAGCGCGGTCGCTGAGTCAGTTCAAAAGAAATCGTCTCTATTTGTTGATAAGTTGAATCAAAAGGTTGCCTCAAGAAAAGTTACAATTGAAGACATGCCTTTATCAAAAACGGTATTTGCTAAATCGTTTGATGATGAAGGTGTAGCAACTCAAAACCTTCCAATTATCAAAAATGGTATTCTTGTAAATTATTTGTATAACTTAACAACCGCTGCAATTGATGGAGTTGAATCAAATGGACACGGTTCTGTCGGTGGAGGAAGCAAAGTTGATACTTCCACTTGGTATCCAGTTATGAAGCCAGGCAAGAAATCTCTTGAACAACTCTTCGAAGAAGTCGGAAATGGCGTTTACATCACTGAGGTCACCGGATTACATGCAGGATTGAACTCAAGAAGTGGCAATTTCTCACTTCAATCAACAGGATTTATGATTGAAAACGGAAAGGTCACACACGGCTTAGATATTATTACCATTTCAGGGAATCTTGTTGATTTATTCAATTCAATTACTGAAATTGGTAACGATTCAAAAGAATTTGCATCTGGAATTAAGTGTCCATCAGTGCTTATTAAGAAAATCAACGTAAGTGGTAAATAACTCTTCAAATAATTAGGGAATTGGTATTCCAATTCTCTTTTATTTTGTCTTTTATTATTTTTTATTGCTCTAATCAAGTAATGGTTTATAATAACTTTAGTTATGGAAGAAAACAAAAGCATCTTAAAACAATGGGTACTATCTGCTATCACAAATAGAAGCAGCAAGGAATTAAAAGAGATATTTGAGACTATCCCAAACATCGATATTGCCGAAGCAATCGCTGATGTGGATGATCCAAAAATCCTCCTTTATATTTTCCGTGTTGTTGGAAGCGAATATTCAGCAGAATTTTTCGCTGAACTTTCTTCAGAACAACAAGAAGCTGTTATTAATGCTTTCTCCGATAAAGAATTAATGGAACTCATCAGTGAGTCCTACGCTGACGATATCGTCGACACCATCGAAGAGATGCCTGCAAATATCGTTACTCGTGTTTTAAAAGCGTGTCCAAAAGACTTAAGAAGTGACGTCAATCGCTTGTTAAACTATAAAGAAAACACCGCTGGAAGCGTAATGACAACCGAATATATTGAGATGAAAGATTCGGTTACTGTTAAAGAAGCAATTGATACGATTCGTGAGAAAGGTAAAGACGCTGAAACAATCTACACTATCTTTGTTAGAGATAGAAGTAGAACACTAGTTGGTACTGTCCAATTATCAGATTTAATCTTTTCTAAAGAAACGGATGTCTTACAAGACATTATGGACAAAGACTTTGTCTATTGTAACGTTAACGACGACCAAGAAGATGTTGCCAAAAAATTCAAAAGATATGACTTAACTGCAATGGCAGTTGTAAATAGTGAAAACAAAATCGTCGGTATTATCACTATCGACGACGTTGTCGATATTATGGAACAAGAAGTCAGTGAAGATATCGCTCACATGGCGGCTATTACTGATATGGAGGATCCATATTTGAAGACTCCAATTTATAAATTGGTTCTTAAATGTGTTCCATGGATTTTGGTTTTAATGGTGTTACAAGTATTCTCCACTATGATTCTTTCTGGATTCGAAAATGAGATTACGAAATTCGCTATCTTAGCGGTTTTCACTCCATTAATTATGGATGCTGGTGGTAATTCGGGTGGACAAACAACCACTATGATTGTCCGTTCCTTATCACTTGATGAATTCTCTGGAAAAGACTATGGAAAAGTTGTTCTTAAAGAATTAAGAGTCGCTGCTATTATCGGTGCAATTGTCGCAGTGTTTGCATTTGGATGGTTGATGTTTGAAATGAGTGTCGGAATTGTTAATACTGACTCAATCAAAGAACAAATTGCTATAACTGGTGGTAATTATGGCACATACATGTGTTTAATTGCGACGCTTGTTGCAGGCACATTATTCGTTACAATGATTATCTCTCGTATGGTTGGTTGTTCCCTTCCATTCTTAGCGAAATTAGTAAAATTAGATCCTGCTGTTATGTGTGGACCAATCACCACTACAATGGTGGACGTTATTTCCTTAGTTACTTACTTCTTGCTTTGGACACAAATCATTGGACCACAATTAGGATTGTAAAAGAAAAGACCATTCAGGTCTTTTTTCTTATTCGTAAATGCGATAGTTTTTAACTTCTTCCCATTTAGGATGGGCTTCAATAATTTTATCTAACGCTCTATTAAACAATATTGCTTCATCGTGTCTAATATTTGTTGGAACACTCTTATAAGCTTTAATAACCTTACCTAGAGCAAGCATAACTTCGCTTTGTGAACCATCTAACAATCCTGCTGTTAAGATATAAGTTCTAATGACAGGCATAGAGTTATTGTTCGCTAGATCTCTTCTAAATGAGAACGAGACTTCTTTTTCATAGAACTCAGTCACTTCAGTATCTTCTTTAGACATGATAAATGCATAGATATATTGTGCCTTCGCGTCTAACACTGTCTTACTAGAACATTCAGCTTCATGTTCGTTAATTTCTTTAAGTGTATCAAACACTTCGTCATACTTTTCTTCCGCTAAAAGATGATAGACATTTACAAGCGCAACTTCAGGGATAAATTTAGCTGGTTTGTTAGCTTCGATTTTTTCATTTGAAGAGGCAATACTTGTAGAAAGTCCAGCGTTTTCCGCTGCAAGGCGTTCATTAAAGCCGACGATATCGCCTTTAATTTGAGATAGTCTGAAGCCATCTGTTAGGGAGTCTAATTTGAGTGGAATAATATTATAAACAACCACTAACAAAGCTATAATTCCACATGTTAAGAAGAAATACGCTAAATCGGATTCAATTCCATTATTTGCGTTATATGTGAAGAACAAGAATAAACAAGCAACAATCCAAGCAGCGTTAAAAACAGTGCCATAAAGTAAGAATGGGTATGGGTTTGGTCTTTCTTTCTTTTTATAGTTAGGAATGATTTTAGTTTCACCAGTTAAACCATCAAAAGACGCAAACTTGAATTTTCTTTTGCCATCTTTGTTCAAATAGAATGTGAAATAAAATAAGCACCAAGAGGCAATAATATATCCGCCTGTTTTAGCGCCAAGAAGATGTCCAAATTCAGATAATACTCCAGCAACAAAGACGCCAGAAAACACTGAAACAATAATGTATATAGCATATTGCCACACTTCTTTGAAACTTGAATGCGCAAAATGAGTTTGTAAAACGGTAAAGCCATAAATAATAGCGACCGCAAATACAAGTAGATAAATTAGGATAACGATAATGTTTTCTTTTTTCATATTTATTACAAACAAGAGAGATAAATTGTTCTAGCGACTTCTGCATCCATATCTTTTGAATGATGCTTAATTACTCTCGTGCCCTTTCTAGTCATATTTTCAACTAATTTATTGATATCAGATTCCTTAATGCCAAGTTCAGATAAAGTAGAAGGCATATCTAACTTTTTAAAATATTCTTCGAATTTTTCAATAGTCTCAAGCGCAGTCTTTTCTTTATCTACATTAGATAAATTAAACACTCTTTCTCCAAGTTTAGCAAATTTATCTACATCATAATGGTAATAATATCTTGCCCAAGCAGGCCAAAGTACAGCAAGACCACAGCCATGAGCGATGTGTGGAAATAGTCCGCTCACTGGATGTTCTAATTGATGAACCGCCATCATAAACGGCTTTCCAATTCCTGTTAATCCATTATGTGAAAGACTGCTTGCAAGCATCAATCTACCGCGATAATCGTAGTTATTTGGATCGTTATAACATAGTAAGCCAACGTCGATAACGTTTTTAACTAGACCTAATGCAAATTCATCGGCCAATTCGTATGGTTCACTATCGCACATATATCTTTCTAATGTATGCATTAATATATCAACTATTCCATACGCTGTTTGCTCTTTATTAACAGATTTGGTTAAATCAGGGTTCTCAATAGCAAATAAAGGTCTTACAAGATCGCTATTGAATCCGCTTTTCATTCCAGTTTCATCATCTTGAATAACACAAGAGTTTGATAGCTCACTACCAGCAGCAGAAATAGTTAAGATAACTCCAACAGGTAATGCTTTAGTTGGATTTTCCTTATGAAAATTAAAATCTCTAATATCTCCATTATGATAATAATTAACAGCAATACATTTTGCGGTATCAATAACACTTCCACCACCAATAGGTAGGATAATATCAACATTATTTTCCTTAGCAATTTCTACACCTTGTTTAACAAGATCAAATGTCGGATTTGCTCTGACTCCTTTAAGCAAAAATGATTTAATATTTTTATTTTTTAAGGACTCTAAAACTCTATCAAGAAGACCACTTTTAATTACAGATGATTTTCCAATAACAATTAAAACTTTCGTAAAATTATACGACTTTAAAATCTGACCGATTTCTGCCTCACGGTCCTTTCCGAAATAAATTTTAGTTGGAGAATAAAAATCAAAGTTTTTCATAAATTTTCGGCATTTTTGATAGCGTTTTGTACATTTTTTTCAAAGTTTTTAGCGTCTATAAAACTAAAACTATTTAGTAGTCCTTGTAGTGTTTTATTACGATAATTAGATAAATAGTAGACTGTGGAATTTCCGTATCCATAAGCGTAGAATCTGGAGATAGATTTCCTTACGTTTAACGCTAGTTTTTTCTCTACATCAATCCTAGATACAAACCTTAAACCAGCAGAGTAGAACGCATTATAGATAAACTCGAAAAATAGTTCTTTGCCAGCACTATTTAACGTTGCGTTTATGAAGGCTTCATTTTTCTTATAGTAGTTAAAAACGCATTCCACTAATTGTTGATAATTTTCAGCGTTTTGAACACCTAACATTTTCTCTTCAAGGAACACTTGGGTGAGCAAATCATATATATCGTGATAGTGATAATAAAACGTTTTACGACTCACCCCACACTTTTTAGACAATTGTAAAACAGAGATGTCATCAATCGGTTGATGCGCCATCATATCTTTTAAAGCAACTGCTAAAGCGTGTTGAGTTTTCATAATTATTTAATCTTGCAGTATTCCTTTGCTACTTCACTACCGACAGCAGCGTTATTTAAAACAAGTTTGATGTTGCTTTCTAGTGAATCTCCACCAGTTAATTCAACAATAGTCTTTAATAAGAACGGAGTGCACTCTTTTCCTTTAATACCTTCTATATCCATTTTGGATAACGCAGTTGAAATCGCATTATCAATTACATCTTTTGGCATTTCATATTGTTCAGGAATTGGATTGGTTAATAAAATTCCACCAACAAGTTTGTTATCTCTTTTTGATTTGATGATTTTCGCCATTTCTGTTGCGTCTTCAACACAATAATCAACTTTTAATCCTGAATGCGAATTATAGAACGCTGGAAGTTCTTCTGTTTTATATCCAAGAACAGGAACACCCATTGTTTCCAAATATTCAAGTGTCAAAGGCAAATCAAGAATCGCTTTTGCACCAGCGCAAACAACAGTGACGTTTGTTTTTGCTAATTCTTGTAAATCTGCAGAGATATCAAATGTTTCTTGTGCTCCTCTATGAACGCCACCGATACCGCCAGTAACAAATACTTCAATTCCAGCTTGATTAGCGATAATCATTGTCGTAGCAACAGTTGTCGCACCCCATAATTTTTTAGCATAAACAACAGGAAGATCTCTTCTAGAAACCTTAAGAACCCCCTTCCTTTTGCCAAATTGCTCAATTTCATCAGGTGTCATACCAACAATTGGTTCACCATCAATAATGCCAATAGTTGCAGGAACTGCACCATGGTCTCTAATTACTTTTTCAACTTCTAAAGCTGTTTGAACATTTTTTGGATAAGGCATTCCATGAGAAATAATTGTGCTCTCAAGAGCAACAACTGGCCTATTCTCTTTTAACGCCTTAGCGACTTCTGGATTAATTTTCATTATTATACCTCTATAAATAAATTTTATTTATTCGCGTAATATTATTATAACCATCTTGTTTGGTCAGTGTCCAAAAAAGTTAACAATATTTTATTGTTTACTCTTTTTTTACAATGCGTATAAGATATTAATAATGAAACAACATAATATTCAAACAAACGATATAGAAAGATATAACCCAGATTTTAATACTGGACTAGACGAAGAAAAGGTTTCCCTTAGAAAACAACATAATCTAGTTAACATTTCTAATAACCCTACCAATAAAACCTATTTGCAAATCGTATTAGGCAACATTTTTACATTCTTTAATATATTAATGTTTACTATTGCCGCCTTGCTTTTACTTTTAGTGGGACCAAAAGTCGTCACAAACTTAATGTTCCTTGGAATTATTGTTGTAAATCTTTTGATTGGAATAATCCAAGAATGTAAATCAAAACACACAATTGAAAAATTAAAGTTATTAAATGACAGCAAATCAAAAGTTAGAAGAAATGGTAAAGACGTAGAAATCTTGCCTAGTGAAATAGTTCTTGATGATGTAGTAATCCTTTCTCCAGGAGATCAAATCCCTGTTGATGGAATAATTTTAGATACTGATATTTTAGAAATTAACGAATCACTTTTAACCGGTGAATCTGTACCAGTCAAAAAGAGCAAAGGAGATACAGTTTACGCGGGTTCTTTCGTGGTTTCCGGCATAAATTACATCCTTGCAGATAGAATTGGAAACGATACATACATTCAATCAATTGAGAAAAAAGCAAAGGTTAGTAAACAACCAAAATCAAGATTGATGGTCGCTATTAATAAGATAATTAAAGTTATGGCGTTTATCGCAATTCCACTTGCGTTAATTGTCTTTGCAAACGAAACAATTCAAGGAATTAACGCTAACCAATTATTAGCGGCTGATAAGAGATTACCAATCTTCCCATCTTTCTGGGGTCAAGAAACAATTATGACCAATTCCATCTTCTATAGTGGAGTCACTATTGCATATATGATCCCTTGTGGAATGGCCTTGCTCGCTTCAGTAGCGATGACTACCGGTGTTATTAAATTAGCAAGCAATCAAACACTTGCACAAAACCTTTATTCAGTAGAGCTTTTATCAAGAGTTAATACACTTTGTTTAGATAAAACTGGAACATTAACTGATGGAACGATGAGTGTTGAATCTTTTGAAATTATTGATAAATCAATAAAAGAAGACGAATTAAAAACTATCATTAGTGGTTATCTTTCAGCGTTTAAGTCTAAAAACCAAACCTCAATCGCTATGGAAAACTATTTTGGTAGAGAATCTAGTTTAAACATTGAAAATACTATTCAATTTTCAAGCGCTAGAAAATATTCGGCAGTCAAATTCAAAGAATCTGGTTGGTACGCTTTAGGCGCGCCAGAATATTTAACTGATGACAAAACAATATTAGATAGAGTTAACGGCTTTGCACAAAACGGCTTAAGAGTAGTTCTTTTATCAAAGATAAACGAAGAATTTAAAGATGAAGATAAACTACCAAAAAACAAAACAAACATCGCAATGTTCATCATTAGAGACACAATCAGACCAGAAGTTAAACCAACAATGGAGTGGTTTAAAGAGAACGATGTTGATATTAAAGTCATTTCAGGTGATAACATCGGCACAGTTAGCTATATTGCAAAGCAATCTGGTATCGCAAATTGGGATAAATGTATCGACATGAGCACTGTTACAGAAAATGACAATTTTGAAGAAATAGTCATGAACAACTCCATATTCGGTAGAGTTAGTCCAGATCAAAAAGCAGATATTATCGCAGTATTAAAGAAAAATGGAAGAATCACAGGCGTCACTGGAGATGGATTAAACGACTTACTAGCTTTCAAACAAGCGGATTGTTCTATCGCTCTTGCTAATGGAGCGGCAGCAACTAAAAATGTTGCTAATTTGATTTTATTAGACAGCAATTTTGCCAACATGAAAGAAGCTGTCTTCCAAGGAAGACGTGTTGTTAACAATATTCAACGTTCTGCATCATTATTTGTGATGAAAGATTTCTTATGGCTATTTATAACCATTCTCCCAATCTTACTTGGAATGCCACACATCATCCAACCAACAGTTATGTCAGTTGTTAACATTTTCATTACCGGCATTGCTAGCGTATTTGTCGCTCTTGAACCAGATAGAACAAGAGTGCGTGGTAACTTCTTTAAAAATGTTGCTAAAACTGCAATTGTGTCTGGTTTCTATATGTTTATACCAGTCTTACTAATTTTGCTTTACACAATTATTAGCCAAATATCCACAACCGGAACATTTAATCTTGATTTACTTAAAACAGTGTTCACTGATGGTGAAATCACATCCTTTGGATGGGTTCCATTAATGAGCTTATGTGTCACTATTGCTGGATTCATAGTGTTCTTTGAAAATTGTCGACCATTTACCAAGTTTAGAAAAATCTTATTTGGGTGTACATTAGGACTTGTTTTACTAGTTTTATATCTCATCCCTGAGTTCTTTATTGTTAGTGGCACAGATATGCTTAAATATGGCGCGGATAGTCGCTTAATTAATATCTTTGTTTATGAAATAAACCACTTAGGTCCTAACGCTCAATTTGCCTTATATAGAACAATGAATTTAGAACAAGCTATTTTCCTTGCTGTTTTCGCTGTTGCAGCGTACCCAATTTATTTGGGAAATAAAAAACTTACCGGCTGGGTAGTCGATAAGTTATTATTCTCGCCTCGTGAATTTAAAGACGAATAATCTAGATATTTAATTTTTTGAGATAATCCATCTTAGATGGTAACACTCTGAGCACCTTAATACAGTTATTCTCAAATTTATAAAATATAACATATGCTTTAAATGTAAAATGATGGATATCAAGCATTAAATCATAAAAGTCAAAAATAGGAGTCGATAAAGGAAAGGCTCTTTTTTTCTCAATTTCGCTTAATAAATCAGATAAATACTTATCTGCTGTTTTTTTATCGCACGATGCTTCTAATACCCCATCATAAAGGCTATCAAGATCAATAATCGCTTGAGGGGTGTATTCAACATTGGCTTTCATCCTATATTTATTCCTCTAGCTTTAAAGTGTGCTAACGCATCCTCGCTAGTGACATATCCGCTTTCTTCTGCAGTTCTGATACCTTTCACAATTTCTGATAGAAGTAAAATAGCCGCCAGTGTTTCCTGGAACTTTTCTTCATCTTCTATTTTTCTAATTGAGTATTCTCCACGACCATTTTTTGTTAGATATATTGGTTCTCCTTCTTTTACTTTTTCCAAAACCGAACCATAATTTCTAAGTTCTGAAACTGGAATTATTGTTGGCATGTTCAATCCTCCTTTTGTCATTTTTAATATAACAAAAAAAGAAGGACCATTTCTACAAATTATTCGAAAAATTTTACGAAACTTCCTACTTATTTTTTCTTTTATTTTTAAAATAATCTTTGATTATTTGTGAACATTCTTCCTGAAGAACTCCTCCTTCAATTTCTGGGTAGTGATTCAGGTTTTTTATTTCTTTAAAAATAATTGATGAATTAACCGCTCCACCTTTTGGATCAGGAGCCCCATAATATATTTTTCTTATATGAGATTGGTAAATCGCACCCATGCACATAATGCATGGTTCAATCGTGACATATAAATCGCAATCAACCAATCTCCAACTATTAAGTTTTTTATTTGCCTTTCTAATTGCTTCCATCTCCGCATGAGATGTTACATCATTTTTCATTTCTCTTTTATTGTGTCCTCTAGCGATTATCTTATTGTCTTTGACAATTACGCATCCAATAGGAACTTCGTCGATTTGAGAAGCTTTAAAAGCCTCTTTCAAGGCTTTTGACATATAAAACTCAGGTGCATTCTTTTTCATAAAACAAAACCGCCGCACATGGATAAGATATTTAAGGCTGCTACATTCCTGTCCTGACCTGGTTCATAGTTAACCATCGCGACGGCATGGTTATTATACACGAAATTCACAAATAATTAAAAATTATTGTCATAAAATCATTAAATGTATATAATCTATCTTGCAAGTTTCACTAAGAAACTAGCGAAATGGGTCTATAGCTCAGTTGGGAGAGCACCTGATTTGCATTCAGGGGGTCGAGAGTTCGAGTCTCTTTAGATCCACCATTTATATGGCTGAGTAGCTCAGTTGGCTAGAGCAGGAAGTTCATACCTTCAAGGTCGGCGGTTCAAATCCGTCCTCAGCTACCAAAGACAAGTGCAACTCTTAACTCAGAAGAGTTGTTAAAAATAGATATATAGATGTCTTAATTGAAGACGTAAAAGACAATTGTGTGGCGCAGATAGGAAAGCGCTTTTATTTTTATGTAAAAAAGACGTCTTTTAATCGACGTCTTATAAACTATCTAGCAGCGCACACAATCGCGTATATCAAGGCTCCAGGCCAGAAGAATAATAGAAGTAAAATAAATACGAGAACATTTATTTTCTTTTCTTCTTTTTTAACTGGTTGACTTGTTGAACTACTTTGAGAAGAAACTGGAGCAGGAGTTGCTATAAACGATGTTTTAGGAGCAACATATCTAGGATTAGAAGAACCGCAATATTTGCACTTTTCTTCTTTTTCGCTCATCACATACCCACAACCTGGGCATTCATAAGAATTCATTATGCTTCCTCCTTATTTCTTTTTTCTGCAACTTTTTCATCCACCACTTCAATTTCGCTTCCTTGATATTTCTTATCACTTGCAACTTGTTTCTTATTTGCAGTTAAAACTAAACCAATAAAGGCAACATAGCCAATTAAGAATAAGGCAAGCATGATGATTGCAAAACCAAGAACAAAGTTTTGGATATAGACAGAAGTTCTAATAATTAATGGCGCAATTTGAACAAAAATTGAACAACTTAGCATCATATAGATGTGTCCTCTTGCTCTTTCACCAACAAAAGACCAGATAAGTGCAAACAACAAAATTAAGCCAAAAACTGATTTAGATACGATATAAAGGATCAAAACGGTTTGATTTTGAACAAGGAGATTGTTCCAATCACCAAAAGCAAAAGGCAAGCCAATTGCTAAACCAAGAATTAAAACACTAATTAAACCTAAAAATAGATTTCTTCTCATAATTCACTACCTCACTCGTATATTTTTTGTCCACACTCAGGGCAGAATTTTTGTTTTGGAGAGACTTCAGCGCCGCACTTTGGACAGGCACGAAGGATTTTAGCGCCACATTCTGGACAGAATTTAGCGCTTGGTGGAATCTTAACTCCACATTTTGGGCAAGAAATAGTTTCTTCTGCTTGACCTTGAGGAGGAATGATCGCTCCGCCATTCGCGGCTTGACCCATTTGCATTCCTAAGCCAACACCCATGAATGCTGAAGCGTTACCGTTTCCTTTCGCACCAGCTTCAAGGACATCATACCCTCTAACTGTGCGGTAAGCGTTATCACCAAGTTGATTAAGTTCGGCTTTCTTATGAAGAATTTCATTGAGCTTGTCGAGATCTTCTTCTGGGCAATCAATGCTTTCTATAGAAAGATTGGCAACTTCAAAGCCATATTGTTTCAATTCTTTACGAATTTCTTCTTGTAAGACTTCTTGAATGTCATCTAAATGAACTTGAATTTCAAAATAAGTGATTTTCTTATTAATTAGTTCGCTCGCTAGAATCTTTTTAACTTTTTGATTAATAAATCCTCTAAAGAAAGAACGGATAACATCGAAAGAAACATAGTTATTCTTTAATAATGTTCCCACTAAGGTTTGATGGAAATATTGGTAGTCGGTTAAACGAACACCAAATTGTCCTCTTGCTCTTAATCTAAGTTTGATTCCGTAAAGCGGATCAATAACATCGATTGGGTCATTTGTGCCCCAAAGGAAGTCAAGTTTTAAACGTTTATTTACAAAGTAAATTTCAAGTGGATAAGGGTTCTTGCCAGAATAAATGGCCTTTGTTAATCCTTTAATAAATGGAAGTAATTCAGTGTCTAAAGTAAAACTACCTGCTTCACAAATCTTTTCAAGCTTTCCGTTATGAACAAGCAAAGCTATTTGAGCGGATGAGACCACTAATTTGGATTTTGTATTGAATTCATCTTTAGGATATTTGTAAAGAAGCCAATCGTCATTAGTTCCTTCAAAACGTACAACATCATATAAACTCATAAATAATACCTCCTAATCATTAAAATATAATTCAAAAATTATATCAATACTTGTCATAGAATTTGATATCATTATTGAGAGGTAAAAACTATGAGAATCGCATTAACATATAACTATGATACAAAAGAGATTGGGCAACACTTCGGTCAAACCCAAAATTTCCTTTTAGTGGACACAGAAGGAAATGAAAGAAAAGAAATGATTATCACTAACGGAGGATATTCTCATCACGAATTAGTGGGATATCTTAAAGATTTAGATGTCGAAATCTTAATCGCCGGAGGAATGGGAAATCACGCGATTCAGTTTTTAGATGAAGCAGGAATTAAAACATATCCAGGACAAAGCGGTGACGCTCACGAAGTATTAGAAAGATTCCTCAAAGGAGAAATTAGTGAGGACCGTTCAAATATCCATATGTGTGACTGCCACCACAATTAGAATATAACTGAAAAATATATGAAAAATAAATTCGCATTAACTTTATTGCTTTTGCCATTAATTGCAGGGTGTTCGTTTCCAAGCGTTGCTCCTAGTAATCCTACTCCAACTGATCCAGTAGAAGAAGAAACACCAGATCCAGCAGAAGAAAAGACAGAAGATAACATTTATTCAAACGCTAAATATAGCCAAGAATTTTTGGATTTCTTTAATCCGGATTCAAAAGTTGAAATTGAATTAAATTTCACTAACGAAAGCATATATAACCTTAAGGAATATGGACAAGGTGAAGGAAATAACAATTATATTAAAAATGAAATGTATCACCCTTGCACCGCTAAGATAACAGTCAATGGGAAAACCACGACTTTTGAAGAGACCGGAGCAAGAATAAAAGGCAATCTTTCAAGAAGAGACACTGATTTTGTTAATCCAGATGGCATGTTTAACACAAACAAACTATGCCACTTCAAATTAAATTTCGGTCAAACATTCTCCGATAGCGATTTTTATTATGTTCATGATTGGACTGATAATCTTGAAGCCAAAAAAGAAAGAAATGATAGAGAGTTCGCTGGCATGAAAAAGATCGATTTAAAATGGAATCGAAACTACGATTATACCTTCACAAAAGAAGCTTATGTATTAGACGCTTTTAAAGAGGAAGGAGTCATCGCTCAACACGCAAATTTGGTGAAATTCACCATAAGAAGTGAGTCGGATTCATTTTCAACAACATATTTAGCGTACGAATCGGTTGATAAGAAAATGCTCAAAAAAATTAATGGAGATAACAAGGGTGATTTATATAAATGTACCTACACTGATCTTGGTCCAGCAACACTAACTGATTTAAGTGATAATAAAGTAGGTGTTGAAGGACAATACTATCGTCCAATTTATAATCTTAAATCAAATGAAGATACTTCTGATTTTTCAATCATTAAGAATTTTTCTTCTGAGTTAAATAAAAATTCCAAAGCGGATGGTCTAGATGGACAAGCTTATTTTGAGAATATCTCTAAATATTTAGATGTTGATAACTTTTTAAGATATTCCGCGTTATGCTGGGTATTTGGTTTACCGGATGATTTAAGAAATAACTATAACAACTATTACCTTTATTTTAATAAAGATAATAAAGCTATTTTTATTCCATACGATAATGACCGCTGTTTGGGGATTAACGTTGGATGGCAAAAAGATATGAAAAATATGCGTTATGATGACCCAAATTGTTGGGGAGAAAATAACTTTAATCAATGTCCGCTTGTCTTAAGATTATTAACAGGTGGAAGTAATAACACCCACAAAGTTCATAGTGATAGCAAATTGAAATTCTTTAATTACTGCAAAGAATTCGCTAATAAGTATTTAGATGTAACTAAATTCGATGAATACACAAAAAGATTCGAGTATGCTCCATATAAAAATATCGCTGTTAGCAACAACGAGAATGAGACATTTGAAATATACGCTAAAGCGAAATTAGCGACTTTGTCCAAATAGTTTTTTAAGTCTATCTAAATATCTTTGATATTCCACTTCTTCATCAACAAACGTTGCGTTTGTTTTTTGAATTAGTTTATCAAATAATTTTTCGAATTTTTCGTTATGGATTGCTTCAGGAGTGTGATAATCACCACCGAAGATGATTTTCGCTCCTTTTTTAACCGCTGCATCCCAGAAATGTTCATTAGGGTATCCGAGAGTGCCATGCTCTTTATCGGCTTTTAATCTTCCAAATCCAGAAATATTCATTTCTAAAGGAACATCATACTTAATTGAGGCATCCACTATTTCATTAATAATTCTTTCTATCTCTGGAGTAATCATAGTGACTGTGTACATAAATAAATCAGGATGAGCGATATAAAAGAAAATTCCGCTTTTCATTGCCTCGATAACATCATTTTTATATCTTTCAATTCCCTCATAATTATTAAGAGAAGAATAGTTAAAATAAAGAATAAGGTTTCTATCTTTATTAAACGTACAATGTTGTCCACAAATTAAATATTCAAATCTTCCACTTTCAAGCAAATATCGGTAATAATCCATATACATTGGAATGCACTCACATTCAAACCCCAAATGCAATTTAATGAAGTTCTTATATGTTTTTTGAACAGAATTGAACGTTTCAATATAGTTTTCAAGCATCGAAAAATCGCCTCTCATCCATGGCTGAGAAACGCCTGGTAAAAAGACATGGTCAGACACACCAAGAAGTTTAAAATTATTATGGATGGCTTCCATCACATAATCTTCAATATCACCATCAGCGTGACCGCAACGAAAGGTATGTGAGTGAAAAGAATAATTGAATTTATTCATCTGGATTAACAGTGATATCTGGATCCTCTAAAGCATCATAATCAGTAGTGTCTGGGTCTCTATTTGGGTCCCACGCTTTCATTGTCGAAATTCTAAAGAATCTAATAACATTCCCTTCAGAAATATCGAAATAGAATCTAACTGCGACATCTTTATCATAATTGACATAAGCGTTATATAACTTGTGACTATCAACTTTATACCATTCATAAACGGTTTTGTAATCGTCTGGATTGACAGACGATGGCATTTCAAATTTGGTGAAGCCATTAGCCTCTAATACTTCGCCATAGCCATCGAGAAGATATTTATAATGATTGTCTTGGATGTTAAAACACTTTGTTCCAAGTTCCATTAAATTACTATATAAACCAGCGTAAGCACTGCTATTTCTAAGTGGAACACTATAACTATCACTTAACGCTACAAATGGTAATTCAACATCAAGGTCATACCATTTTCTCATTGTTCTTTTTTCGCGGTCAGTCCAATCTGTTTTTGTTGTTTTTCTACCAGCAACGACCTTTTCAATTCCACCAAGACGATTGATTTCAACCCTAGTTGAATGAGATGGTCCATCAGTAAATAATGCATTTAAATCAACATACAAAGATTGGAAGTCATGAATAATAATTTTATATTGTTCGGCTTCATCCACTGCCACCCAATATGAATCATATTTTTGGGAAGTAGTCGCAATAAGATCTTCATCATTTGCACGATGGATTGTCCAACCTTGTTGCTTTAATTGTTCACTATATGTGTAAGCTTCAATACCTGGGAAATATAAGTTATATCCATTGATATAGTCTTCTTTCTTTGGGTCAACTTGTCCAAATAAATCAATGTTTCTATAGTTATATCCATACCAATATTTGTTTTTATCAAGTGAGCTATCGTTATTTGGTTTTGGTAACGCTAAAGTTGGTCTACTATTTTTAGAAGTTTCAAGAGCGGCGGTTAAAGCATCACTTTCAGGAACTTGAACACTATCATATTCATCTTTATCAGTCATATAGCGGAAGGTTCTTGTGTTGCTATCGTTAAAATAGACCTTCTTTAAGTCTTTAGTTATATAAAAGATCGAATTACTGTTAGAAACAACAAGATAACCATTTTCATCAGCGTAGACATTAATTGAAGCCTTAGATTTTTCATCTAAATGTTTCTCATCTTTAGTAGTATCGCCATAACGCCACTTATGATTTTCTCCATCAACAAGCATTGGCACACTATTCGTGTGTATTTCAATAATTGAACCGTCTTGTTTTGCTTCTTTTTGAATTGTCACATTATCGTGGTTTGTTAAATAAATAGTATAGTGATCACTGTATTCATTGATCGTTTCAAAAAATGGAGCTTCAACAATTGAATATTTAGTTGAAGAATATTGAGATGTATGTCTAGTCCAATATCTTAGTTCTTTGTTGATATTCTTCATGACTAAATCAAAAGTTGTTCCGCTTTTAAAGTGCATCGCATCAGCAAAAAATTCTTCGTAATTTTCATATTTTGGTTTTAAACCAGTAATACCTCTAATCGCACCTAAAATGTCACATGATGTCAACATCATTGCCATTAAAGGAAGAAAAAATAATTTAGTTGTCTTTCTCATATGCATACCGCCTATACATACATATATTATATGCACGAGGAGATAAAAGTCAAAAAAGACACTCAAATTAAAGAGTGTCTAATCGAGATATTTTGTTGAATTATAATATAAGAAACCACTTATTTTGTTGCGTAAAGTCCGTGGAGATTGCAGTATTCAAGCACTCTGACAACTTTCTCTCCTGGAAGAAGAGCGAAGTCTGCTTTTGGGGCTTCACCTGGTTTTAAGACTTTTCTTTGGTTGCCTAAATTTGTTTGGAGCATAATCCATTCAATATAATGGGCTTCCATCATTGGATGTTCAACTTCCCCGACTGTGACATGAACAACATTACCCTCGACTTGATAGACTGGAATGTGTTTTTCATGAGCACCGTCTTGAGTATTTGGAACGAGTTCTTCCATTTTTTCTCCACAGCAAATTGTTGGGACTGGTTTGTCGTTAATTACAGCGATAATCTTACCGCAATGTTTACATCTAAAAAATTTCATTTGTTTTACCACCTACTCTAATTATATACGATACTTAGTTATATTGTGCTTTTTTTGTATTCCAAAAAAGTGATACAATAAGCAAAGACAACATGATTAAATTCTTTGACAAGGACACAGCATTATTTGAAACAAACGAGCAATTTGTTTCTTTTGATATAATCAAATCTCCACTTAAAGAGATTCTTAAAAAGGAGGATTATTCTTCATTTTTCTTTTCAAATGGAGAGAAAGAAGAAAAAATTGGATTTGATCAGACATTCATTTTACAAATCAACATTAAAGATTCAGCATCCATTATTTGTGCTTTCCAATTAGAGAATCTCAATAGAGGTGAATTAATTAACAAAGTTGCCTCACTCAAGAGCATTAAAATTGTTGACCTTGAAAGTTGCAGACACAAATCAGAAGAATTGTTTAAAATAATCAAAGAATATAATCCATATTTCTTGATTTATCATGAGAAAAACGGCTTCCCTCTTAGACTTCACGAATTGAAGGACCTTTTAGCTTCTTTAGAATATAGTGACGAAATAAGCGTTTTGTTTATTAATAAAGATGCGGTATTTGATGAGCCAGTCAAAGAAGAGAAAAAGAAAGAAGTCAAAGCACCTCAAGAAGAAAAACAAATTGAAACAAAACTAGAAAATAAGAAATCAAACGAGTTCAAAAACCACCTTGTGATGGATTTAGATAACATTAAGAAAAATAAATATCACTTTATCTTTTTAGTGGTGTCATCATTCCTATTCGGATTCGCTTCTTCGGTTGGTTACTGTAACGCACTACTAGGCAAATTAATCACTATTTTGTTCTTTATATGCGCAGGTGTCGGCCTCTTTTTGGATACATATGTCTATCTTGACTTTTTCAGAGAAAGAAAAATTAAAGATAGATTATTCCCATATAGCATCTTATTCAATGTCTTCGGCATCGTTCTCGCAATTGGTTCAACAATGCTATTCTATTTCCTCGATAACACTGGTGTAAAAGCAATTGTCAGCGCTGGTGTATTAGTAGGAATCGGAATTGGAATGAGCTTTGGCTCTGTACTTATTTCTGTTTGCCTGGCGTACTTAATCGTATTCATCGGAAGAAAGAAGAAATCTAATAAAATAGAAGCAGCTCCAATAGAAAAAAAAGAAGTTGCTCCTAGTAAAGAAAAGAACAAAGAGAAGGAAAACTAATTCCTTCTTTTTTAATCTCTTTTGAATAAATCTCTTGTGTATACTTTGTAAGAGACATCATCTAGTGATGAACTATATCTATTAGTGATAATCAAGTCACTTTTATTTTTAAATTCTTCTAATGACATTATTTGTTGATTAAAAATTATAATTTTTACGTTATGTTTCTTTAGTCCCTCAATGACATCTTTAATTGATGAATATCTAGTGTTATCTGTTCCTGTTTTTGATATTAAAGAAAAGACTCCTACAGTTTTGTTTTTATAATCTTTTCCTAATTTATACAATATATCTTGAACAATATATTCTTTTCTTGAACCATTACTTTTATCAATTGAAGTTAGAAGTTCATTATTTGATACATCTTCCATTTGGGAAATTAACGCTTTTGTGTCTTTTGGAAGGCAATATCCACCATAACCAAAAGATGGGTTGTTGTAATAATCTCCAATTCTTGGATCTAAGCTCACTCCATTAACAACTTTATTACTATCTAATCCATAAGCATTTAATAATGAATCCATTTCATTAAAATACGCGACACGCATTGCTAAATAAGAATTAGAAAATAGTTTTACTGCTTCAGCTTCAGAAGAAGACATAAAAAGTACATTAGTTGGAGAAATCGCTAAATCTTTTAAGATAGAGGCAAACTCTCTTACTTCTTTTTTGTTTTGGTCACCACCAATAATTATTCTAGAAGGATATAAATTATCAAATAGTGCTTTGCCTTCTCTTAAAAATTCTGGTGAGAAAATTACATTACTATCATTAAGTGAAGAGGTAAATCCGATGTGGCATGTTGATTTAATAATAATCGTGCATTTTTTATTAACACTTCTAACATCTTTAATCGTATTTAAAACACTAGTCATGTCGTATTTTTTAAGTGATTCATCATAATCTGTTGGGGTCGCCACTATTACGTAATCACAGTGTTTATATACTTCTAAATTAATTAAAGAAGCAGATAAATTTAAGCTCTTGTTTTTAAGATAATATTCAATGTCTTGATCATAAAATAATGGGTTTCTTTCGTTGATTTTTGCAATTTTGTCAGGATTAATGTCCACTACTGTTACATGATGGCGAGTGGACAAAAGAACCGCTAATGAGAAACCAACATACCCAGCTCCCACAACAGCGAAATTGTACTTTTTGGTGCTCTTTTTATTCTCAACTGTATTAGAAAGTTTCTCATAAGCGAAATTATATTTATGAGTGCCGATATATGATGGATCGTTTTCAATTCTTTTGTATGTTCTTAAAGGAATGCCTAATATTAACGAGGCATCTGACTGACTAATTCTTTTTGACAATCTTAATTCTTTTAAAGTCATGCATTTATTATAGTATAAAAGTGCCAAAGTGGCACTATTTTTATTAAAAGTAGACTTATTGAAGGATTGTCCTCTTTTTTGCTATCATTATAAATGAGGTCACACATATGGGAAAACAATGGAACGAACAGTTTGTCAAATATAGCAACGGATATTTTGTTGGGGCATCTGGTTCCAACGGCCAAAGAGGATTTTTTATTTATCCCGATGGAAAATGGGAAACTGGTTATTATATTAACAAGAAACCTTACTATGCATCAATCATTTGGAATGTAAGCGCCTATTATTGGAAAAACGGCAATTATTTTGAAGCCACTCTCAACGAAGATGTTGGTACGGTTACAATTGAATTTAAAGTGAATGGCCAAAGCGGCTCCCTATTTGTAAATGCCGATTTAGGAAACTGGTCATATTACAACAGTAGTCGTAGTAAATGGGTCAAACTCTATAGTGGCACCTTATCCACTAGTAGTGGACGCTCAGAATATGTTGGTAATAAATTTGCTGTTACAGGTAAAGTTTTAGGTCCGGCCAAAGTACCAATCCCATCATATTGTAGACATAAATGGGAGAAAGTCGAATGTATCTATTCCGAAGGAAGAACATCTTCTGATGGTGTCATGATGATGATTGAAAACGATAATGGTTGGAAATGGTATGGAGAATCTAGAGGCGATAAAGCCGGAGGATATGGAATTAAGTATTCAACTAAAACCGGAACCGATTGGTTTGAATATGGGATGTTCAAAACCAACACAAACGGAAGCGTTCCATATATCCCTTATTCTGATCACATATTTATATGTTTAACAGCCGATACAGATGGCACTATTAATATCAGTGTTAAAAACTCATCAGATCCATATCGAGAGGTAATGGTTTATTTAGATAAAAGCGGTCCAAGATTATGGGCAAAGACTCCAAACTGGGACAGCATTAAAGTCAATCAGTCTTTTTCAAAGGTTTCTTTTAAATATGATGGTAAACCAGAAAAAGAGTATTATTTATAAATAGATGCAGAAAAAAGTTAAATCAAATACAACCGAAAAGAATAGTAGAAAAAGGATTCTAATTCTACTATTTTGTTCGTTCACTTTATTAGTTGGCGGAATTGCTACCGCGGTTATTATTCCATACGCTAGCACATTGCCAATTTATATATCTTCTACAGCTAACTTTACTACTGACTTACTAACAGAATGGTCAACCATAGACACTAGTGGTCGATTTGCATTAACTAAAGGAAATGAAATATTGGTATTTTCAAGTTCACAAGAGCACGTGAGTATTGGTGATTATACTTTGAAGAACTATTTATACTGTGATGAAGATTCCTTTAACACAAGCATCGACGTCTCATTCACTGTAGCGGGTTATGAGATTAAAGACATTAAATTCATAGTTAATGTTTGTAATGAAGATGGGACAGAAATCCACGATTACGGCAAGGAATATGAGATTATTCAAAACAATAATCAATACAAAATAACAGTTAATAGTGACGATGATTTATATATAAACAATGTCGTAGTGTCTTATAAAAAACGTGTCAGATAAATTATTTCTTTATCTGAAATCAAGTTAGGGGTAAAGTGAATATATAAATGAACATTTTAAAGAAAATCGGGCGTTGGTTCGCCAATTTGTTTGGTTTTAATAAGAACTCAAATTATGTGAGTTCATATTTAAATGCGGCAAATATGCGTTCTGGCATCTATATGGCGGCCATTATTATCGTCATCGAAATTTGGATGATTATCCGCCAGAGCGTTGAAAGAGTAAAACCAATTCTTGACACCAAGGGTGGGGATTTCTTCACGGTCTTTTATGGCCAAACCTCCAACTTCTGGTTGTTTTTATTCTTAGGTTTATCAATGCTTGCATACTGTATTTATACAGTCGACAAACACGCTAATTTAAAGAAGACAATTGTTGTCTGTTCTTTTGCCTTTATTGGTTTATTGCTTTTCTGCTTCATTGATTACAAAAATGTCTTTGCAGCATATTCAAACCCTTCAGCCTCTGTTAAGAGTTTAACTTCCTCTTCATTATTACTCTCATTCTTGTTAGCGACCGCTATATTTCAAATAATGGTTATTGTCGCTACAATCTACCAATTCAAAGGCGGAAAATCAGATGTTATCAATTCCGTAATTATAATTTCTTTGTTCGCTCTTGTTTGCTTATCATTTGGTATGTGGGTGTCTTATAGCGATTATTTTGGTTATGCCAAAGACCCAATTACTGGTGGCAATTTAATTGATGAACATGGAAATCCAATTCCAGCATATAAGCAAATTATTTGCTTCTTAATGATGGCGATTTATGTTGGTTGTTTATTAATTTGGAAACCATATATTTCTATCGGTATTTTGGGTTCTGTCTTCCTTGGATTCCATTTAATTCTTACTAAACTTCCTGGTATTGATCGTTCAGTCCAAGACGGAGATACAGTTAATTACATAACCTTCTTTATTTCCTTATCGATGGTTTGTGTATCTATCTATAGCCAGCGTGTTGCCGAAGCTAAAAAAGATGAAGAACTTGAGCTTCTTGCTACCAAAGACATGTTAACTGACTTATGGTCTT
Organism: Bacilli bacterium; assembly: GCA_045132035.1. Lineage (GTDB taxonomy): Bacteria > Bacillota_I > Bacilli_A > RFN20 > CAG-826 > UBA2450. The sequence goes on along the minus strand of JBGURM010000091.1, from coordinate 20,700 downwards.
TTGAATATTTCTTAACCCTAACAAAAAGAAAAGCAGCCGAAAAAGATATCGAAGCTACTGAATGGATGTATCTATTTTTAGATATTACTTCATTTAAAATCTATAACGACCAAAGAGGATTTACCGCTGGTAATAAGTTCTTGAAAGATGTCGGTGTTATCTTAACAAAAACATTCCCTGATGGTCTTGTTTCTAGACAAAGCGATGACCACTATGTCGTATTCTGTAAAAACGAAGATATTTTAGAAAAGGTTGAAGCGGTAGAATCACAAGTTGAAAAACTTGACTTAGATATTCGTCCAGGCGTAAAGGTTGGTGGATATATCTTAAAGAATAAGACAGAAGATCCTCACCGTTCAGTTGAAAAAGCCAGATATGCTTGTGCCGAACTTAAACAACACGGTAGAAGCGAATATCTTGAATACGACCAAAAGATGCACGATTCTTATCATCTTATTCAATATGTCGTTAGACATATCGATGAGGCTGTTGATAACGGATATATTCAACCATATTATCAACCAGTTGTCTGGAGTAACACTAAAGAATTATGTGGCTGTGAAGCTTTAGCGAGATGGATTGATCCACGTTATGGATTTATGAATCCAGGTTTATTCATTGGGGCGCTTGAAAACGCTCAATTGATTCATAAACTTGATATTGCGATGCTCACACTCGTATGTAAAGACTTGAAATATAACATTGATCACAAACTACCGGTTGTGCCAGTTTCAATCAACTTCTCAAGACTTGATTTCATGATTCTTGATGTTCCATCCACGATTGAAAAAATTGTTAATCAATATAAGATACCAAAACATATGATTCACGTCGAAATCACTGAAAGCGCTTTATTAACTGAAGGTGACGTTCTTAAAAACGCGATGAAAGAATTAAAAGACAAAGGATTCGCTATATGGTTAGATGACTTTGGCTCTGGTTATAGTTCATTTAATGCTTTAAAAGATTATGACTTTGATGTCTTAAAACTCGATATGCAATTCTTAGTTGGCTTTAGCCACAATCAAAAGTCTCGTTCATTAATTAAATCCGTCATCCAAATGGCGGAAGAAATCGGAATGAAGACTTTATCAGAAGGTGTTGAAACCGATGAACAAGCAGAGTTCTTGAAAGAAATATCTTGTGGAAGATTACAAGGATATCTCTTTGGTAAACCTCTTAGCTACGAAGATTTGGAAAAGAAGATTAGAAATAAAGAATTAATAATTTCTGACGTTAAAGAATAGTTGTTCTTAATTGAACAACTTTTTTATAGTTTGAATTTAAAATTACAATTTGAACAATGGTATTCATATCCTTTTTGTATCATCTTGTGATCGCATCGAGGACAAGTACCACTTTCAATCGCATAGGCAATTTCGTTTTTTATTTCTTCTCTGATTTGTTTTAGATAACCAATATTCTCTAAATGTTCTTCTTTACTTACATCGCTTGTCGACTTTTTAATGGTCTTATAAATCTCATCAATTTCTTTCTTTTCTAGAAGTGCTTTATAGGGGTAAGAATCGATAAATAAGTGGAGTTCTTTAAGGTTAATGACATTTTCATCGCCTAAATATGGTGCGTTATTTTTAACAAAAACAACAACTGGAACAACATCATATTTCTTTTCTAAAATACGGTTCACAATTACCGCATGAGATTTATTTTGTTTCAAAGGATTTGAGATTCTAGTAACTTCACCTTTTACCTCTTTTAACCAAAATGAATCATGAGTGTTTGGGTTAATCACTCCATAATAGTTTTTCGTTTCAATCACAAAAACACCATGAGGATGAATTAAGACATGGTCAATTTGATGAGTCATCTCACTTTTTTGATTGATAAAAGTAACATCGTTAAGAACTTTATGATATTCCTTTATCTTTGATAAAGACTTCTTAACTAATGATTCCCCTTTATCACCACGACTTTGCTTTGACATATTGATAATCTACCACTTATTCAGTTTTAAATCACTTATTATTAATGCGCTGAAATAACAAAAGAAGTGGTTTCTTGCGCTTTAAACAAAAATCTGGATTAGTTACTTCCAGATTTTTTATATTTCTACTTCTATTAATACGAATGTCTCGTCAGGATATTCTTCTTTTAACTTTTCTAGACTTGTTGGTGGGAAACACTGCTGTGGTGCTTCTTTTAACATTAACTTTAGCAAGTCCTTAGCCATATATACTGCATCTTCAAAAGAATCACCAAAAGTCACTCCCGGAACAATGTCAGGAAAGGTGACATTGATATATTCTGGATTTTGTTCGTCTTTTTTAAATGTCGCGTAATAAGAATACTTCATGCTTTAATTTTATATTCAAAGTATAAAAAAATCCTTAAGTTATTCACCTAAGGATATTTTGTCTGGATAGTTCTTAATTATCCGTTAAGGATTTTAATAAGAACAGCGAGAATGAAGAAGATGATAGCAACGATTAAAGTGAGAATAGAGATGACTTTTTCAGCGCCTCTTTCTTTGGTTTTAACGAAAACGTTAAGTCCACCACCAGTAATAGCACCAGAAGCACCTTCTGATTTACCGCCTTGTAATAAGCACAAGACAATGATGATGACACTAGTAACAAGTAATACCCAATCGTACCAAGCTAACATGCGTTTTTCTCCTTTCGCTGTTGATAATTCTAATAAAGTAAAATGATTTAATCAATCATTATTTCACGAAATTAGTTCAATTCCGCTTTCATCTCGAGAATAATATCTCTTAATTCAGCCGCTCTTTCGAAATCAAATTCCTTAGCGGCTTGTCTCATTTGTTTTTCTAATTCTTTAATTCTTGCTGTCAATTGAGACCTTGTTCCATGTTTTGAAAGTTTAACCATTTCACTAATCTCATCGTCTGAATTATGAATAGGAGGTCTAATCTCTTTAATAATGGTTCTTGGAACAATTCCATATTCATCATTATATTCTTGTTGAATGCTACGTCTTCTATTTGTTTCACTAATAGCGTTATTCATGGAATCAGTCATATTATCAGCGTACATAATGACTTTTCCACCAGAGTTTCTACTAGCTCTACCAATAACTTGAATTAAGCTTCTTGTGCTTCTTAAGAAACCTTCTTTATCAGCGTCTAGAATAGCCACTAAAGAAACTTCTGGAATATCAAGTCCTTCTCTAAGAAGATTGATACCCACTAAAACGTCATATTTGCCTTTACGCAATTGATAAATGACTTCGCTACGTTCCAAAGTTTTGGTTTCATGATGCAAATAAACAACTTTGATTCCTCTTTCTTTTAGATATTGTGTGAGGTCTTCCGCCATTTTGACTGTTAATGTAACAATCATTACTCTTTCGTTTTTCGCTGTTCTTTCTTTTATTTCAAAAAGAATATCATCAATTTGGCCTCTAGTAGGTCTAACTTCCACAACTGGATCAAGAAGTCCTGTTGGTCTAATAATTTGTTCAACTATTTCACCATCAGTTTTATTTAGTTCATAATCACCAGGTGTCGCTGAGGTACAAATTGTTTGAGGCATAAGACTTTCAAATTCTTCAAAATTCAGTGGTCTATTATCTAAGGCACTTGGAAGTCTAAATCCATACTCAACAAGCGTTTCTTTTCTACTTCTATCACCGTTATACATTCCTCTTATTTGAGGAAGTGAAACGTGTGACTCATCAACAAATAAAATAAAGTCATCAGGGAAATAATCAATTAAACAGAATGGTCTTTGACCTGGTTGACGTTTATCAATATGTCTTGAATAGTTTTCAATTCCAGGACACATACCAAATTCTTCCATGTTCTCAACATCTTGATTTGTTCTCATTTCAAGACGTTCAGCTTCTAAGAGTTGACCATTACTTCTAAAGAATTCAAGACGATCTTTTAACTCTTCTTTAATGGTCTTACAAGCCTCTTTAATTCTTTCTCTAGTTGAAGCATGATCATACGCTGGAAAAATTGGATATGTATGGTAAGAATGTTTTATTTCTCCACTTAGTAAATCGACTTCATAAATCTTTTCAATTTCATCACCAAATGTATCAATACGAATGACGGTGTTATCAGTCATATTTGCAGGAACAATTTCAATAATATCTCCTCTTACCCTAAAACTTCCTGGAGGAGTATCTAAATTATTTCTTTTATATTGAGCATCCACTAAAGCTTTATAGAAATCTTGTCTATTAATCTCTTCTCCAACACGAATTTCAAACACTAAGTTACGATATTCATCTGGATCAGTTAATCCATAGATTGAAGCAACAGAGGCAACAACAATTGTGTCTCTTCTTTCTAATATAGAATTAATCGCGCTTGTTCTTAACATCTCGATTTCATCATTCATCAAAGCGGTCTTATCGATGTATGTATCGCTTTTAGGAATATAGGCTTCTGGCTGATAAAAATCGAAGTTAGAAACAAAGTACTCAACACGGTTATTTGGGAAGAGTTCTTTAAACTCAGAATATAGTTGACCAGCAAGTGTTTTATTATGAACAAGAACGAGCGCTGGTCGCTGAACTCTTTCTATGATGTTAGCCATAGTAAAAGTCTTACCTGTTCCGGTAGCGCCTAATAGAACTTGTAGTCTCTTTCCACTATTTAAACCATCGACCAATTTAGCGATAGCAGTTGGCTGATCACCGGTTGGTTTGAATTGAGAATTAATTTGAAAAAGGTGTGAATTATCGATATTTTTCATGCAAATTTCCTATTTTTTCAGCTTTTTCTCTCTTTTCTTGTTACTATTGAATCCCTCGCCATAAACAGCGTTGGTTTGAGTAAAAGTAACGAATGCTTTTGGGTCAACAGAAGCGATATAATCTCTAATTTTTTCGTATTGAGACTTATCAAAAACAACACGCAAAATGACTCTTTCTTCGCCTTTGTATCCGCCTTCAGCGTGAATGATTGTTGCCCCTCTTTCAAGCTCGTCTTGAGCGTATTTACTAATCAATTCCCACTTCTCGGAAATGATATCAACTTGATAGCTGGTTTGATTTCTAATATAGACAACTTCAATAAGAGCAGCGGTCATAAATGCAGACAAAATACCACATAAAGCAGGGATAGGTAATTGCAGACAAATCATGCCAACAATGATGACTGTCGCATCGACTAAAAATGATGTGATTGATTCTTTAATCTTAAACCATTTGCTTCCTAAAATTTGGATAACATCAACGCCTCCAGTTGATCCTCCACCTAAGAAAGTGAGGGCAACTCCACCACCAACAAAGACACCACCAAATAGTCCACATAAGATGTAATTTCCTACTTCTGAAGTGCCTCCATTATTAGTGCCTGCAAACGTTTTTGCTAAGTCAGTAAAGAATTCAACTCTCTTAAATAAGAAAGTAAATCCAATATATAAAACAGACGATAAAAGTGTCTTAATTGCAAAATCCTTACCAACAAGTATTAGTCCTAAAATCCAGAATAATATCGTTAATCCTGCAACTATATAATCGTACATTTGTATGTTAATAAAGTGTTGGATAATAACAGCGATTCCAGACACTCCTCCGGCAACAATTTCACACTCTGATAAAAAGATAACAGCACCAAAAGAAAGAATAAAAGTGCCGGCAATAACTAGAATGTAATTTCTAATTTGAACTAATAAACTTTTATGCATTGTTCTTGGCCTCCATTTGTAAATAAGCGTATAGGAAATTGTCAATATCACCATTCATAACAGCGTTAACGTCTGTTGCTTCATAGTTAGTTCTATTGTCTTTAACTAAGGTATATGGGCAAAAGACATAAGAACGAATTTGACTTCCCCATTCAATATTTTTCTTTTCACCAACGATTGAATTTAATTCGTTATTTCTTTTTTCAACTTCTAATAAATAGAGCTTGCTTTTTAACATCGCCATCGCTGTTTCTTTATTAGATAATTGGCTTCTTTCAATTTGACACGACACCACTATTCCAGTAGGGAGGTGGGTGATTCTAACTGCAGTTTCAACTTTATTGACGTTTTGTCCACCAGCGCCGCCACTACGATATGTATCAATTTTTAAATCAGCGTCATTAATTTCAATATTAATTGAATTATCAACAAATTCAGGAATAACGTTTACAGATGCAAATGAAGTGTGTCTTCTTTTATTCGCGTCAAACGGTGAAATTCTAACGAGTCTATGGACTCCTTTTTCGCTTTTAAGTAGCCCATAAGCGTGTTTTCCTGCGATTTTAATTGTGACGGACTTAAGTCCAGCCTCTTCACCTGGTTCATATGAAATAAGTTGCATTTTAAATCTATGAGCTTCCGCGAAAAGAACATACATGCGGTAGAGCATATCTGCCCAGTCTTGTGCCTCTGTTCCACCCGCACCAGGATGAATTTCTAATATTGCATTTAAATTATCAAATTCACCAGTGAATAATCTTTCAACTTCAAATTCAGACACCAGTTTCTTTAATTCTTCAGTAGACGCTGAAAGAGAATCAAATAAAGATTCATCATTCATATCTAAAAGTTCATTAATGTCGTTTAAGTTTGAAATTAATGTTGTATATTTTTCAAATATATTTTTCTTTGAATTTAATTGATTAATGACCTCAAGAGCGGTTTTTTGATCGCTCCAAAAATCTTCTTTCTCGCTTTGAGATTGAAGTTCTTTGATTTCGTTTTCTAACTTAACGAGGTCAAAGAGAAGACCCGAGTTGACGGATTCTCTCGCCAACAGCACCAAGTTCTTGTTTTAAACTAACTAGGTCTTTCATTATTTGTTTTCCTCACCATCAGCTGGTTTTGCTTCGGCGTCAACAACTTCACCTTCTGGTTTTTGTTCTTCAGGTTGTCTTCTTTCAATTTTTACATTAACAAGATTTAAAACAGCGTCAACACTAGCGATGTCTAAGCATTCTCTAAACATCTTATAGCCTTCATTAACGTAATCTTGTAATGGGTTGATATTCGCGTAGCTTCTTAAGTGAATGCCTTCTCTTAATCTTGCCATCGCATCAATATGCTTGGTCCAGTTTTGGTCGATACATCTTAAGATGAAGTTTCTTTCAACTTGGCCTTGTTGTAATTCTTCTGGCCATTCTTTTCTCTTTTCAAGGTATCTATCATAGATAACTTCTCCAAGATCTGGTCCAACATCATCAACATATGCTTCATCATATAAAGCTGCTTTTAAGGAACCAGCAGGTAAGAATCTTGGTTCAACTTCTTTAATTAATAATTCACCAGAAATGACTTTGTCAGTGTTTCCAACTGGCACTGCTTTATTCGCTAAGAACATACCGGTTGTCTTAAAGACATCATCGATAATATCAGTAATATCTTTACCTTCGATGATTCTATCACGTTTGTCATAGACAATTTGTCTTTGTTTAGCTAAAACATCATCGTAATCAAGTAATGATTTACGAGTGTCAAAGTTTTGACCTTCGATTCTCTTTTGCGCGCTTGTGATAACATTAGACACCATTTTGGCTTCAAGAGCTTCATCACCAAAATTCTTTTCGATGAAGTTACGCATATTATCAGCAGCGAATCTCACTAAAAGTTCATCATCAAATGAAACATAGAATCTAGAGAATCCTGGGTCACCTTGACGTCCAGAACGACCTCTTAATTGGTTATCAATACGTCTTGATTCATGTCTTTCGGTACCGAAAACACATAAACCAGACAAATTGGTAATACCTTGAGCGGCGAGTTCTTTTCTCTTTTCTTCTGGCACTGATTTTTCAAGGTTTCTGACTTCGTCATCAATCTTAATATCGGTACCACGACCTGCCATGTTAGTAGCAAGGGTAATCGCACCTTTTCTACCAGCGTCTTTAATAATTTCAGCTTCACGAGCGTGGTTTTTAGCGTTCAACATTTCATGTTGTAAGCCAGCTTCAATTAATAGTTTTGAAATTTCTTCAGAAGACTCAACTGAAACGGTACCAATCAAGATTGGTTGTCCGATTTCATGTCTTGCTTTAACTTCCTTAATTAATGCAGCAAGTTTTGGTCCTTTATGTGCGTATACATAATCGATTGCGTCCACTCTAGCGATTGGTCTATTAGTTGGAACGCAAACAACACGCATGTTGTAGATTTTTCTAAATTCTTCTTCTTCAGTTTTAGCGGTACCTGTCATACCTGCCATTTTCTTATATAAACGGAAGAAGTTTTGGTATGTAATGGTCGCCATAGTGATGGTTTCTTGTTTGATTTCAACATTTTCTTTAGCTTGAACAGCTTGGTGTAAACCATCAGACCATTCTCTTCCTGGAAGAACACGACCAGTAAATTGGTCAATAATTTGAATTTGTCCTTCAGCATCGACTAAATAGTCGACATCTCTTGCCATAATGTAGTTCGCTCTTAAAGCGTTATGAATTCTATGAACGAGATCAGCGTATTCAGGATCATATAAGTTCTTGATACCGAACATTCTGTCAGCTTTAGCGTTGCCTTCATCTGTTAAGTTGACTGTTTTCTCTTTTACATCAACGACAAAGTCGACTTCTTTCTTTAAAGCCTTAACGAATCTATCAGCGACTGTGTATTGAGACGCACTCGCTCTAGCACCACCAGAAATAATGAGTGGGGTACGAGATTCATCAATTAAAATTGAGTCGGCTTCATCAACGATACAGAAGTCAAGTCCTCTTAACACTCTATGAGCCATATCGGTGGCCATATTGTCTCTTAAGTAATCGAAACCTAATTCTGAGTTAGTTGTATATGTGATATCGCATAAATATGCTTCTCTTTTTTCACTTGTTGTTTTTGCTCTTAAGTTAACTCCAACAGTTAAACCTAAAAATCTATAGATTTGACCCATCCAGTTAGCGTCACGTTCACTTAAGTATTCGTTAACTGTAACAACGTGCACACCTTTACCCGCTAATGCGTTAAGATAAACCGCCATGGTAGCTGTTAAAGTTTTACCTTCACCAGTTTTCATTTCGGCTACATCACCTGCATGTAATGCTAAGGAACCAATAATTTGAACTTTATATGGGAATTCTCCAATAGTTCTTCTTGCAGCTTCTCTTGCAACCGCAAAAGCTTCAACTTTGATATCTTCAAGAGTGCTTCCTTTTGCGAGTAAATCTTTAAAATAAGTGGTTTTTTCTCTTAATTGCTCATCAGTGAGAGCTTTCATTTTGTCTTCTAAGGCAACAACCTTATCCGCAATTTTTGAATATTTATTAATTGCTAATTTGTCGAAAAAGCCCATTTAATATACCTCCGTAATCTTTCTTTTTAAAAAAGAACATTTAGTGTCCGTTTATAAATATATCACTTATGTATTAGATTTACCTAATACAATTTAGGAAATATTGTTTTTCTATTTCGTTTATCTAAGTCAATAGTTTTAGCAACCACTAACGCTTTTACTTTTTTTGGACCAGCAGATTTAACCAAACAAATTGCCTTATAAAGCGTCGCTCCGGTTGTATAAACATCATCAACAACAAGAACTTTTTTCCCTTTTATTTTTGCTTTATTTTCAATGACTATTTGCTTATCTATTTTTGACCTACTCTTTTTAGATTTTGATGATTGTTTTTCTTTAACTTCTTTCTTTAATACATACTCCATTGGTAATTTAAGTGATTTAAAGATTTCATCTACATGGTTGAACCCTCTTTTTTCATCATCAACCTTACTAGATGGAACAGGTACAACTACATATCCAGCATATATAGCTCTTAAATATAATAAGTACCTCTCTAGAAACACATTTTTGAGTTCATAGTCATAGCATCCTTTGAACTTATAAAGCAGATTTTTAATCGTGCCATCGTAGTGATAAACCGCTAAGGTTGGAACATCGCCAACATAGAAGCGAATGAACTCCGCTTTTAGTGATTGAAAGCACCTTTCACATAGCTCACTTTTTGGGTGAAAGAAGTTATACATCGATAAGTCCTTAATCTCTTCAAAACAGATCTTACAGTGACGCGTTACTAGATTGAATCTCAATGACTGCAAACTCAGCTTCTTTTGTTCTTTTTTCTCCAATGAAAATCACCTCGCCTTCTGGGGCGTCTATCTTCCTTCCGACCCTTCCTGAAATTTGAATTAATGTTCCTTTATCATAGACAAAACTATGAAATTTATAGACAATCACCTGCAAATCACGCACCGTTACTCCTCTTTCTAAAACTGACGTGGTTATTAGGTATTTATAGATTCCTATCCTAAAACCTTCAATAATTTCTTTACGATTTTCTCGCTTTGAATGAACGTAATTCCCTTCTTTTACAAATATAGAAACTAGCCTGTATGTCCTCTCACATTCCTCAATTGTTGGCGCAAAAATAAACATTGGTTTTTTGAGTTTTATATACTTCTTCATATATCTAATTAGAGTGATAAAATTCGTTAATTGATCACTAACTAAAATTTTAGGTACTGGAAGAGGATGACGATGAAATCTAGTTTCAAGTTTTAATATGTCTTTTCCTTCTTTTGAGAAGTGCTCCATCGTTTCTTTTGATGGAGTTGCGCTCATCATAACATAATGTCCAATAACAGCCTGTTCGAACATTGCATTTAATATTTCATCACCTTTAAAAGGAAAAGCATCAATCTCATCTAAAACAATCAAAGAAAAATATTTTCTATATCGATATAATTGATGAGTTGTAAGGACAATAATATCCGCGAAAAGGACCTTTGTGTGTCCTCCATATACGCATGTTAATGTGTTTTTGTTAAATATATCTTTTAACCTATTATATAATTCAACACATACGTCTCTTCTTGGCAACGCAAACGCAACTTTATCTCCACACTCGAGTGCATATTTTATGATATTTATGCATATTTCTGTTTTACCTGACCCGCATACTGCATAAACTAAACTATCTATTCCTTTCTTATAGTTCTCCACTAATTTATCTGATAATTCTTTTTGTTCAGAAGATAACTCATACTCTAAATGAATAGGTGCTTTCTTAGGGTACGAAGTCTTGTGTTCGACTTCTTCACCTTTAAAAGAGATACATCTTCGACAATAAGGTTTGCCATTTAAGTAACCAATAGAATGTATATCGGTGTTTCCACAAATCGGACATTTATAAGATTCCATATTGAATTATTTCCCTCCTTTTGATTAAATATATTTACAAGTTGTCACGCAGAGCTAAATAGGCTCAGACAACCGCGCACCAATTGGCAGCTCGATCTGCCCGATGCACTAAGTCCCTAGCGGACTTTTTTATTTTTTTGTTCTAAATACTTTTTATATTTTTTAGTTAATTGAGGTTTCTTTCTTTTAATTAATTCAATTCGAGTTTTATCTACCTTATCAACTTTCAAACCAACTAATTCATGATCACCCAAATCTCCATGAGAAGCTATCACTGGCTTTTTATGCACAAAAGAAGCTTTTACGGTAGTTTCAATCGGAACTTTTAGCATTATTCTGTCATTTCTTCCAGTAGTATCAAAAACGACTATCCAATACTTATTTCTTTTTCGATCCAATCTAAAAACTAATGATGGATGACCTAATCGGCCGGTGTGGAATGTTGTATAATATTTTCCTCTTAGGATTCTGATTCTTTTTCGTTTTTTGCTCATACATTCTCCTTTTTGTTATGGTTTTCGTGTCTTTGGGAATCCACATACTTGTCATTTAAGTAACCAATAGAATGTATGTCGGTGTTGCCACACACTGGGCATTTGTAAGTTTCTATATTGCGTTGCCTCCTTAATTTTGTTTTAATATTTATAGTTAGTGCTATCGGTTAGTCCGACCAAAGCCCAAGTTTAGTAGGTTTTACACTAACTTTTTTTGCTGTTTAAGTAGTTTTCGATTTCAATTAAATCATCTTCTGATAGGTTGAATTTTTCCAAAAGTTGACCTCTAGTTTTAATTGGATCCTTTCTTAAATACTTTCTAACATATGCTTTGTCATTTCTTTTTGGATTTGGATTAACTTTAAGTTCAATATATCTATTCTTCTTAGTGGGGCTTGAAGTTACTTCTAAATTAATCCAAATAGTCCCGTTTGAATCTACTTCTATGCTTAGATGATTATTTGTTTTTCTGTTTTTATAGAATTTTAATTTTTTGCTCATTAGACACCTCCTTTCTGTTATGGTTTTGAGATTTTTGTATCCAGGAGTTAAAAAATAAAAAAGTCCTCCTATATTAATAAGAGGCAAAAATTGCTATTTTTTTGATTTTTTTCTTTAACTTTTTTAAAAGAAAATTAAAAAGACCCAAAGGGTCTTATTTTTCTATGTTTGAAATTAAATCCACTCGAGTCTGGTGCCTACCGCCTTCAAACTTTGTGTTTAAGAATATATCCACTCTTCTTATCACGTCATCAAGAGTCATAAATGCTTGTCCGAAGGAAATTACATTCGCATCATTATGTTGTCTCATTAATCTAGCGACATCATCATTATATGCGATCCCGCATCTCACACCTTTGACCTTATTTGCTGCCATTGATATTCCTTCTCCAGAAGTGCAAACAACAACACCAAAATCTGATTCTTTTGAAGCAACACTTCTTGCGACCGCTTCACCAAAAATTGGATAATGACAACTGTCTTTCGTGTAGGTTCCTACGTCTTTTACTTCGTGCCCAAGTGATTCGAGATGCTCTTTAATAGCGTTTTTATATTCTAATCCACCATGATCACTACCAACTGCAATCTTCATAATTGTTAATTACTCCTTATTAATAATAGAAAGGATATCTTCTAATTTGATGTTTCCTTCTCTATAAATTTTAACTTCTTTACCTGTAAGGTCAACTAGTGTCGAAGGAACTCCTCCTTTAGCGGAGCCTTCAAAAATAAAACCAAGTTCATCTTTAAATATGTCTTTTACTTCACTAGAATTCATCGCAGGTTTTTGTCCACTTTTGTTCGCGCTTGGAACAAGAAGAGGTTTATCAATATATTCTAAGAACTCAAGTAGAGAAGGTAAGTTAGGCACTCTAACACCTATAACTCCTGTACTATGAGTTACATAATTAGGAACATTATTTTTAGATTTAAGAAGAATAGTTATTTCTCCAGGAACAAAGGCATTAATAACCTTTTGAGCACGTTCATCAACATATGCATATTTAGATATATCACTCGCTTTAGAAAGCATTAAAGTATAAGGTTTGTCTTCTGGACGGCACTTAATCTTATTTAATAAATTATAGGCACTAAAATCATCATAATAGACGCCTAAACCCATAACAGTTTCAGTTGGAAAAGAAATAACTTGGGAGTTATCTAAAGCTTTTTTTGCTAGTTCGAATTCTTTAAGCAACATATGTTATTCCTTCATCTCTAATGATATATAAGTAACGAACTTTACCATAAATATCTTTTTCAAATTTATACATAATTCCCATATACTTTTCTTCAAGTATGCGGGTTAACTCTTCTTCCATATCTTCACCGATTTCAAACGCGATTAAGAATTTATTTGAAAGAATCGCGGAATCAATTAAAGTCATAATAATCTCATAATATTTAGTTTTAGGATCCGCAAATAAAGCAAGGTGTGGTTCATACTTCAAAGTCTGTGGATCGACGGTTGAGCTATCACCAATGTAAGGTGGGTTTGAGATGATAACAGAGACATCGCTTTCATTCTTTATTGGCTCTAACATATCGCCTTGTCTGAAATCAATTTCAACATGGTGATTTTTTGCGTTAATTTTTGCAATTTCCAGTGAATTTTCGCTAATATCAGTGCAAATTACGTGTGAATCTTTAAAATATTCCTTCAAATATATTCCAAGTATTCCTGAGCCAGTTCCAATATCCACTATCTTGATTTTTGGTTCTTTTCCAAACATCTTGACGATGGTTTTTAAGGTAGCAACAGCGAGCTCTTCAGTCTCTTGTCTAGGAATTAAAACGTTCTCGTTAACAACATAGTTTGAATTCACAAAAAACGCATAACCAACCACATATTGAAGTGGTTCACCATTAGTTATTCTTTCTATATTCTTGTTTATTTTATCTAAATCTTTAACTTCATCATCAAAATGAGAAATAAGGTTAAAAAAATCACTAAAACCGCCATCATCCTGTAATAGCGTTTTAATAGCGGTGTTATTCAAATATTTATTTTCTTTTTTCTTTAATTGGAAATATAGTTCACGGTAAGTCATTAATTCTCACCTGCGATTTTTTGTGATTGGTCAAAGTGAATCAAAGCTTCGATGATTGATTCAAGATCACCTTCCATAACTCTATCAAGTTGTTGGATAGTAAAACCAATTCTATGATCAGTAACTCTATTTTGAGGATAGTTGTATGTTCTAATTTTTTCGCTTCTTTCACCAGTGCCAATTTTAAGTTTTCTTTCAGCACCGATTTCTTCTTGTTGTTTTTCAAGCATTGTTGAATACATCTTTGCTCTTAACATTTGCATAGCGATTTCTCTATTTTGAATTTGAGATTTTTCAGTTTGGCAAGCAACAACAATTCCCGTTGGAATGTGGGTAATTCGGACAGCGGATTCGGTTTTATTAACGTTTTGTCCACCAGCGCCTTGTGAGTGATATGTATCAACTTGTAAATCGTTTGGATTAATTTCAACATCGATTTCTTCAGCTTCTGGCATAACTAAAACTGTCGCGGTTGAAGTATGAATTCTTCCACTTGCTTCTGTTTTAGGAACTCTTTGGACACGGTGCGCTCCACTCTCGAACTTAAGTTTGGAATACACCATTTTTCCTTTAATCATAAAAGATACTTGTGAAAAACCACCAGCCTCAGAAGGATATTGGTCCATCATTTGGATCTTCCAGCCTTGGCTTTCAGCGTATCTTGTGTACATTCTAAATAAATCACCAGCAAAGATGTTTGCTTCATCTCCTCCGGCGGCGCCTCTAATTTCGACAATAATGTTTTTGTCGTCATTTGGATCTTTAGGTAAAAGAAGTTGTCTTAATTCTTCTTCAAGATTTTCTAATTCATTGGTTAATCTTTTTGCTTCTTCCTTGCCCATTTCAGAGAGATCTGGATCACTATCATTACTCATTTCAATAGCTTCAGATAGTTCAGAGGAATATTTGTTATAACGATTAAAAGCCTCAACTTGAGGTTCAAGAATTGCTCTCTCTTTAGATATCTCACGGAAATGTTTGATATCCTTCATTGTGTTCTCATCAAGTAACTCTTTATCAATTTCTTCTAATCTTTTTGTAGCGACAATAAGTCGTTGTTGCATTCCTTCTTCCATAAATACCTCTTTGCCGGGTTGATTATAACATAATATCTATATATTAATGAAGAAAGAAAAAATATTCGTTAATATTCATATTAATTCTTCAAACGAAGCGAACACTAATGTATACTTAAATGCAGGTAGATTTATGGCATATAAAGCATTATATAGAACATATCGTCCTCAATCTTTTGAAGAAGTCGCAGGACAAGAACATATTGTAAGAACTTTAAAGAATGCATTAGCAACTGGAAAAATCGCTCACGCATATTTATTTGCAGGTCCTAGAGGAACAGGAAAAACCACAATGGCAAAATTATTTGCCAAAGCTTTAAACTGTGAGGAAGGAATCGGTTGTCAATGTAACAAATGTAAAAACTGTGTGGCAATAACCGAAGGTAGTCACCCAGATGTAATTGAACTTGACGCCGCTAGTAATAATGGTGTTGATGAAATTCGTGAGCTAATTGACAAAGTCAAATACGGCACTATTTTAGGAAAATACAAAGTATATATCATTGACGAAGTCCATATGCTTTCCGCTGGAGCGTTTAACGCATTATTAAAAACACTTGAAGAACCACCAGCGCATGTTATTTTCATTTTAGCAACCACAGAACCACACAAGATTCTTCCAACAATTTTAAGTAGATGTCAAAGATATGACTTTAATAAAGTCAGTGAACACGATATCAAAGAAAGAATCAAAGACATTCTCGCGATTGAAAATGTTGAATATAACGAAGAGGCTGTCGACTTAGTTGTCCAATTAGCGGATGGAGGAATGAGAGATGCTTTATCAATTTTGGAAAAAGTTCTCGCCTTCTCTGGAAACAAACTCAATGCGAATGACATTCTCAATATTTTTGCGTTAGAGAGTAAAGAAGAAAAAATTAAATTAATTGAATCAATCATTAATCACGATATGGCGGATGTCCTTCGTAGATTAGATAACTATGTTACTAAAGGAACAGATATCAAACGATTAACTGAAGACTTATTAGTCATTCTCAAAGATGTTGTGATATATAACTCATCAGCGAATAAAGAATATCTTGAGAGTTTAAATGAAGACGAAGCAAAAGAATTATCAAGAAACATTCCAAGTGAACTCGCAATTAGAATGATAGATATCTTAATGGGTACGGTCAAAGACTATAAAACCGTAACTTCAATCAACCCAGTTTTTGAAATTTCTTTAATCAAATTAACTTCTTTAGATAACGAGCCTCAGCGAGTGTATGAACAACCTAAAAAAGTTGAAAATAGGCCACTTCCTACACCTAAACCAGTAATTCAAGAAGAACCAAAAGTTGTTGTTGAAGAGAAAAAAGTTGTCGAAGAACCTAAAGTAATAGAAAAGGTAAATGAGCCTGTCATATTCGATTCAGATATCAAAATTGTTGATAATGTTATCTATCTAAAAGACGCGGAAAAAGAAGACAGTTTTGAAATCGATGATCAACTAATGGTTAACGTTATGGCGGTTTCAACAAAAGACATCAAAGCTGAACTACTTGATGGATGGAAGAATATTAAAAAGTTAACCACCCATCCTCTTGTTGGCAAAGCCGCAACAATGCTCATTGATGGAAGACCACTAGTGGCAAGTAAAAATATTGTTGTTCTTGAATGTCAAATGCCAAAACTCGCTGAGAAAATTAATCTCAAAGAGAATCAAGCAGAGTTACAGACTGTTATCAAAAATGTTTTCCGTAAGAAAATGTTCGTCTATGCGGTTAGTAGAAATAAATCCATCGATTTGCAATCGCTTTATATGAACTTATTACAAATTGGTAAACTACCAAAACCAAAAGATATAAATTTAGAATTTATTGGAGACTAAAATTATGAATCAAATGCAACAAATGATGATCCAAGCCCAAAAAATGCAAAGAGAACTTCAAAAAGCATTAGCGGCGATCGACGCAAAAGAATACAAAATCAGCAAAGCTGGTTTAGTAGAAATAGTTGTTACCGGAGACAAACAAATTCAATCAATCAACATTGAAAAAGATGGTTTTGATTCAGACAACAAAGAAATGATTGAAGAATTAATCGTTTCAGGATTAAACGAACTCTTTGAGCAAATCTCAAAAGAAAGAGACGCAGCTGAAGAAAAAATCACAGGCCAAAAGGGAGGCTTTGGATTTTAATAATGGAAAGATTGAAATCTTTAGATGTATTAATCGAGAACTTGTATAAGCTACCAGGAGTTGGAAAGAAAAGCGCTGAACGTATGGCGTATTCTTTGCTCGATTTTTCTGATGAAGATTTGAAATCAATCGCTACCGCATTATCTGAATTAAAAGAGCATATTCATTTCTGTTCAACATGTGGGATGATAACCGATATCGATGGTTGCTATATTTGTGATGACAAAAATCGTGACCAAAACATCTTAATGGTGGTCTCATATCCAAAAGATGTAATGTCTATTGAAAAAAGCGATTCATTCCATGGACAATATCATGTCTTAAATGGTGAACTATCTCTCGCTAAAGGAATGAATGTTGATTCACTTAACATCAATTCACTATTAAAGAGATTAGAAGAAGGCTCTTTTGAAGAAGTAATATTAGCCACTAATCCAACAGTGGATGGCGAAACCACTTCAGCGTATCTAGCAAAGATAATTGGAAAATATAATATCAAAGTCACACGTCTAGCGTATGGACTTCAAATTGGTGGAAATCTTGACTATGTTGATCCACTAACTTTGTCCAAAGCGTTAGAGGGTAGACGTAAGATTTAGGGGGTTTCTTATATGTTTATTACCTTAGAAGGTCCAGAAGGATCAGGAAAAACAACAGCGGTTGACGCAGCAGTAAAAGCGTTAGAACAAATGGGTTACGAGATTGTTCGCACTCGTGAACCAGGAGGAACTCCAATCGCCGAACAAATTAGAAATGTCATTTTAGATAAAGACAACACTAAGATGGATCCAAGAACCGAAGCGCTTTTATACGCGGCTAGTAGAAGACAACACTTAGTGGAAAAAGTTTGGCCAGCACTAAAAGAAGGAAAAATCGTTATTTGTGATAGATATCTCGACTCCTCTTTAGCGTATCAAGGTGGCGCTAGAGGATTAGGAGTTGAAGAAATCCTTAATGTTAATTTATTTGCCACAGAAAACACTTGGCCAGATTTAACTTTGTTATTTGATATCAAACCAGAAGTTGGTTTAGCAAGAATTGCTAGTAACGCTAATAGAGAAGTTAATCGTCTCGATTTAGAAAAAATAGAATTCCATAACAAAGTTAGAGATACATTCCTTGCCTTAGCAAAACGTTATCCAGATCGTTATGTCATTATTGATGCATCAAAATCTAGAGATGAAGTTGCTAAAGCAACATTAGACGCGATTACATCTAGACTATGCAAATAGGAAAATATTTAAAAGAAAATCAACCAATCATATATCAAACATTCCTTAACGCTTTTGAAAAGCACACTCTTTCGCACGCCTATCTTTTAGTGGGAAACCCAGGAACTCCTCTATATGAAGTTGCTCAATATCTAGCAAAATCTATTTTGTGTGATGAACCATCACCACTCGCGTGTGATAACTGCATCACTTGCTTAAGAATTGAAAGCGACAACTATCCAGACATCATTAAACTAGATGGAAGTAAAGCCAGTATTAAAAAAGAAGATGTTCTTAATATTGAAAGTAGATTTGAAAAAACCGCTTTTGAAACCAAAGGCATCATGATTTATATCGTAAATCTTGTTGAAAATATGACTGCAGAAGCAGTTAATTCAATATTGAAGTTTCTTGAAGAACCAGAAAGTGAAATATATGCTTTCTTGACCACTAATAATGTTAATAATGTGTTACCAACAATTGTTAGTAGATGCCAAGTCTTGCCACTTAGAAGCGTTCCAAGAAATATCGTCATTGAAGATGCTAAAGCATTAATGGTTGCACCTGATGACGCGGAATTACTATCTTATTTCTATAACGACAGTGAGCTTATCTTCGATTTTCTAAAAGATGAAGAAGAAAGTAGCAATTATCAAGAAGCAAAGAAAGCATTAAATGGTCTATTAGACCATATGCTTGGTGGAAACTATAAAGATGTAATCTTCTATAGTCAGACTAATGTCATCCCATTAATAAAAACAAAAGAAGAATTAAGATTCTTCATTGACTTACTTTCTCAAGTTTATGAAGATATACTAAATATAATTTCTAACAAAGAAGTATATTTAAAGAGTTATAAAAACATTCTTGAACCTTTAGCGGAGAAACTACCTCACATTCAAGAATCACTAATTGAAATATTAAAGGTTAGAAACATTGCTAATCTTAACGTTAATATTGGTCTATTAATCGATCACCTTATCATCAAACTCGTAAAGGAGTAACAATACATGGAAGAACAAAATAACACAAAAAGTTTTAAATATTATGCTGGAATTAAATTCCACCACTCCACCCACGCTTACTTTTTTGGTTTCTCTGATTTAGATATTCATGTCGGAGATAAAGTAGTTGTTGAAACTACTCATGGACCAGAACTCGGTGAGGTGTGTTTTGATCCAATTAGCATTTCTCAATATAAGAGCCTTCTTGAATTAAAACCAATTTTAAGAAAGGCCACTGATGTTGATATTAAGTTACATGAAATCAATCTTAAGGATGCAGAATTCGCTCTAGAAATATGCAAGAACGAAGTTAAACGCATCAATTTAGACATGAATTTAATCTCTTGTGAATACACTCTCGACAAAGGAAAAGTTATCTTCTCTTATGTTGCTGATGATCGAGTGGATTTCCGTGAATTATTAAAAATTCTTGCTTCTAAACTCCACACAAGAATTGAATTAAGACAAATCGGTAGTAGAGATAAAGCCAAACTCGTTGGCGGTATTGGTTTATGCGGACTTCCACTTTGCTGTTCAACTTTCTTAAATGAATTTGACGGCATTTCTATTAATCGTGCGAAAAATCAAATGTTAGCGATTAATATTCCTAAATTATCTGGTCACTGTGGAAAGCTTTTATGCTGTCTTAAATATGAAGACGATGCATACACAGATTTAAAGAAAGATTTCCCACAATTGGGAACAAAAGTATTCATCGATAAAGTTGAATACGAAGTAACTGCAATTAATGTAGTTTCTAAAATGGTCAAAGTCGATAACCAAGAAGACACTAAGTTCTTGCCTTTAGATGAATTTGTCAAACAAACTCGTTGGAGACCACGTCCACCAAGAGATGATAACAAGCCAAACCAACAACAAGGAAAACAAAAGAATAAACCAAATGAAGAGAAATAAGTCGTTTAATAATTCGCTTCCAACCTTATATTTAATTGCGACTCCAATAGGAAATCTTGGAGAGTTTTCTCCACGCGCAATTGAAGTGATTAATGAATGTGATTTTGTTGCTGCGGAAGACACAAGAAACACATTAGACTTATTAAGAAAATTTAATATTAAAAAACCTTGCGTCTCTTTAAGAGAACATAACGAAATCGAAGCATCAACAAAGTTGATAGAAGAAATAAAAGCGGGTAAAAAAATCGCATATATGAGTGA
>JBGURM010000090.1:0-9613 GCA_045132035.1 Bacilli bacterium | reverse complement strand
ATTAGATGCTACTTTAAGTGGTAAAGGAATATCTTCTTTAATACTTTCAGCTTTAATAGCAGGGAAATGAGGTGGTTTCACTGACACTCTTCTGGTGTCTTTATCAATTAAAGCCCACATCGAACTAGCGGAAATAATTAAATTCTTATGTTTATCGTATATTTCATAATAACGAGGGAAGATAAATGTTTTTTGTTCACCTGGATGAGTGGTTACTAAAATCTCTTCATCTAATTTAGGTGTACGATATATTTGAACTTCAAATCTAATCACAACCCAAAGCAAATTATGTTTCATTAAATCCGCATGACTCGCTTTTAATGTAGCGACGTGATTAGAGCCAATAACTTGTAGGAACTTAAATAAATTGGATAATCTGAGCTCTAAATTGCTATCAACATCGACAGATGTAATTAATACTTTTTCTTTATACATAATCTATATTTCCTGAGAATAACTTTACTCTAGTTTTGTTATATTAACAACAAACAAAAATGTGATGGAGAATTAACTCCACCACATCGTTTTGGTTATTTAATCTCTTATGAATACTTCACCATCAACATAATCGACTTTATGTTTTTTAGTGATATCCACTTTGCCTTCAACAATCGCTCTAGCAATTAATGTTTCAACATTGTTTTGGATGAATCTCTTAATTGGTCTAGCACCAAATTGAGGCGAATAGGCATTATCTAAGATGTATTCCTTCAAGGAATCAGTGAACTCAAAGCTATAGTAAGATTCTTGTAATCTTCTATTAAGATCATTTAACATCTTGTCGACAATCTTGCCTTGAACTTCTTTAGTAAGTGGCGAGAAGTAAACTATCTCATCGATTCTATTCAAGAATTCAGGTTTGAATGTTTGATGTAATAGCCCTTCAACTTTGTCTCTTTCATTGTTTAAGAGATATTCACTACCAAGATTACTAGTCATAATGATGATTGTGTTTTTAAAATCAACCACTCTTCCTTGAGAATCAGTTAATCTACCATCATCAAGCATTTGTAGTAACAAATTGAAGACTTCAGGATGTGCCTTTTCGATTTCATCGAATAGGACAATAGAATAAGGATTTCTTCTAACTTTTTCAGTAAGTTGTCCACCTTCTTCATATCCAACATATCCTGGAGGGGCACCAATAAGTCTACTAGTCGAGTATTTCTCCATATATTCAGACATATCGATTCTAATAATATGGGATTCACTATCGAACAATGCTTCCGCCAAGGCACGAGCAACTTCGGTTTTACCAACACCAGTAGGTCCTAAAAACAAGAACGAACCAATTGGACGATTACTATCTTTAATTCCTGCTCTTTGACGTAAGATTGCGTCACTTACAAGACTTAAAGCTTCATCTTGCCCAATTACACGTTTGGAAAGTGTCTTTTTAAGATCAAGAACTTTTTCTCTATCTCCTTTTTCGATTTTAGAAAGAGGAATATTTGTCATCTTAGAAATGATACGGGCAATTTGTTCTTCATCCACCACTTCAGATAGTAATTTTCCACCCTCAGTTTTGGTGTCCATTTCTTGAAGTTTTTTCTCTAATTCAGGTATTTTCTTATATTGTAATTCACCTGCTTTTTCATATTCAGAGTGGCTTAAAGCGTACTCCAAATCGAACTTCATTTTTTCGAGTTGAGTCTTAATTTCTTTAACACTTAAAATGGACTCTTTTTCTTTCTTCCATTGAGCTTGTAATTCATGATCTTTCTTCATTAATTCATCAAGCTCTTTGTTAACATCCATAAGTCTCTTTTTACTTGCTTCATCGCTTTCCTTTGAAAGAGCGGACTTCTCAATTTGAAGTTGTCTTATTTTTCTTTCAAGTTCATCGAGTTCAGCAGGCATACTCGCAAGTTCAACTTTAATAGACGCACACGCTTCATCAACTAAGTCGATTGCCTTATCAGGTAAAAATCTACTGGTAAGATATCTATTTGATAAGGTTGCTGCGGCAATTAAAGCATTGTCAGTGATTTTAACACCATGGAATGTTTCAAAACGATTCTTTAATCCTCTTAAGATGGTGACTGTATCTTCAACTGAAGGTTCGTTGACCATTACTGGTTGGAATCTTCTTTCTAGCGCTCTATCTTTTTCAATATATTCTCTATATTCTTTTAAAGTAGTTGCGCCAATACAATCGATTTCACCTCTAGCAAGCATTGGTTTAAGCATATTAGAAGCATCTAGTGCTCCATCAGTTCTACCAGCGCCGACGATAAGATGGATTTCATCAATGAAGAGGATGATTTTGCCGTCTGATTCCTTAATTTTATTAAGGACAGCTTTTAATCTCTCTTCAAATTCACCACGATATTTAGCACCCGCTACAAGAGCACCCATATCTAGTTCATAGATAATTTTATCTTTTAGGATAGTAGGAACATCATTACGCACAATACGTTCCGCCAAACCTTCAAGAATCGCGGTCTTACCAACACCTGGTTCACCAAGTAAAATGACGTTATTTTTTGTTTTTCTGGCTAATATTTCAATGATCTTTCTAATCTCTTCATCACGGCCAATAACAGGGTCAACTTTTCCTTTTTTGACTTCTTCACAAATGTTACGACCAAATTTTTGAAGGACTTCTTTATCATTTTCATAGTCTGGGACTTGATTCATTTGCATAACTTAAATCCTCCTTTTTCTATTCTAATTGTATCACATTTTTAGCACTCTGCAAGTGTGAGTGCTAATTTTTTTATAAATACAGAGTATTTAATTTTCAATAAAAGTGCATATTCCTTGAAATTAATACCCTATGGGGGTATAAATAATATCGAGGATTAAAACTATGGAAAATTGCCCACACTGTAAAAAAACACCTCGCGATGAGGAATTAATTAATAACATTCAAAAAAGATTAAAAAAGATATCTGGTCAGATTAATGGGATTAACAAAATGATTGATGAAAATCGTTATTGTGGAGACATCTTAACTCAAATCGCTGCTGTTGAATCCGCTCTTAAGGAAGTTGGATATATTATTTTAAAAGATCACATGCACACATGTGTAAGTGATGACATTAAAAATAATGATTTAGCGTCACTTGATGAAGCATTAGAAATTTGTAAGAAGCTTAAATAATTATGAGAATAGATGAAAAATACATCATTGGAGGAATGAGCTGCGCTGCATGTAGTGCTCGAGTAGACAAAGCAGTTCGTGCGTTAAAGGGCATTAAAGAATTAAATGTCAATCTTTTAACTAACACAATGGTTGTCACTTATGATGAGAAAGTTTTAAACGAAGACAAAATCATTAAAGCGGTCATAAAGTCTGGTTATACTGCAGAATTAGTTAAGCAAGAAGAAAACGATTCTCCGATTTCTAAAGAAGAACTAGTTGATCACGAAACTCCAAAATTATTAAAAAGATTAATAGTCTCCATAGTTTTATTAATACCACTATTCTATTTTGGAATGGGTTTCATGCTTAATTGGCCTTTAGGTATATTGCATGAAAGTCTTTATTTATTAGCAATAATTGAAACAGCCTTATCGCTTGCGATAATGATTATTAACCATAAGTTTTTCGTTAGTGGCACTAAAGCAGTACTACATGGATCTCCTAATATGGATACATTAGTTATGCTTGGAAGCGGAGTGGCATTTATTTATTCATTTATATTATCAATTATTCTATATGTTAATACTACGAGTGGAGCGGATAGTGAATCACTCCATATGATTATGATGAATGTCTCTTTTGAAACAGCGGGTATGGTTCCTACACTAATCACAATTGGAAAGACTTTAGAAAGCTATTCAAAAGGAAAAACCACAAATTCAATCAAGTCATTAATGGATTTAGCACCAAAAACCGCAATCTTGATCGATAACAATGCTGAAAAAGAAGTATTAGTATCAGAAATTAAGCTTGATGACATATTTATTGTCAAACCAGGAATGAGTGTTCCAGTTGATGGAGAAGTCATTAAAGGACAATCAAGTATTGATGAATCAATGTTAACTGGAGAATCAATTCCAGTTGAAAAAGAAATAGGTTCAATTGTTAAAAGTGCAACAATTAATCAAAATGGGGTTTTAGTTTGCCGTGCCATTAGAGTTGGAAAAGACACCACTATCAACAAAATTATTCAAAGTGTTGAAAAAGCAGCGAATAGTAAAGCAAAAATTAGTAGACTAGCTGACAGGATAAGCGGAGTATTTGTTCCGGTGGTCATTTTAATAGCAATTATTGTATTCGTTTGTTGGTTAATTTTTGGTCAAGATTTTTTATCCACTCATACTGATATAAAATCATCACTTTTATCTTACTCAATTGAACGAGGAATTTCAGTCTTAGTTATATCCTGTCCATGTGCTTTAGGGCTAGCCACTCCAGTAGCGATTATGGTTGGTAGCGGAAAGGGTGCAAAACACGGCATTTTATATAAGAACGCTGAAGTAATTGAAGAGGCGGGAAAAGTAGACTTTTTAGTGTTAGATAAAACAGGCACAATCACTAATGGAAAACCTGTTGTTACTGACATCATAAGTTATACAAATGAAGATGAATTATTGCTCATAGCAGCGTCGTTAGAGTCTAATAGTTCTCACCCACTTGCTATTGCCATCATGGAGTATACAAGTCAAAGAAAAATTGAGCCGGGTTTTGTCGAAGAATTTGAAGACGTGCCCGGCAAAGGATTATCGGCAAAAATAGGCAAAAATAGGGTTTTTGCGGGAAATATTGCTTATTTAATTGAGAACAATATTCAATTTACCGACAAAACCCCGATAATCGATTCTTTATCCGCTCAAGGAAAAACACCACTTTTGTTCGCAAAAAATGATCAGCTGATTGGCATTATTGCTGTTAGTGACACAATAAAAGAAGACAGCAAGACCGCAATTGAAAATATAAAGAAGCTACGCATTGTTCCAATCATGCTAACTGGTGATAATTCTTTAAGTGCCCATTACATTGCTAATCAAGCAGGAATTGATTATGTCATTTCTGATGTTTTGCCAGAAGGAAAATTAGATGTAATTAATAAACTAAAAGAGTATGGAAAGGTCATGATGGTTGGAGATGGAATTAACGATGCAATCGCATTAACAAGTTCAGATGTTGGAGTAAGTATTGGACAGGGCAATGATGTCGCTATTGAAAGCGGTAATATTGTCCTTATGAAATCATCACTTTTGGATGCTTTTGGAGCAATTCGTTTATCTCAAGATGTATACCTAAATATTAAAGAGAATTTGTTCTGGGCTTTTATCTATAATTTAATCATGATTCCTATAGCTTCTGGAGCTCTTTCAATGGCAGGTTTATATAAACTAATGCCTTGGATGGGAAGCGCAGCGATGGCGTCATCATCAGTCTTCGTTGTTTTAAATGCATTAAGGATTAATTTATTTAATCCATATAAAGTAAAATATAAAAAGAAGACTGTAAAAGTACCTGATATATTAATTAATTACAATAAATGTGATATAAAGGAGAGTAAACAAATGGAAAAAGTTATTAAAGTTGACGGAATGATGTGCATGCACTGCGTTGCTCACGTCAAAGAAGCTCTTGAAGGCATCAAAGGTGTTCAATCTGCTGATGTATCCTTAGATAAAGGCGAAGCAACTATTCATTCTGAAAAAGTAATTAAAGATGCTTTAATTGAGAAAGCAATCACTAAAGCAGGATACAAAGTTATTAAATAATGAAAGAAAACATCAAAATCATATTTGTAGATATTGATTGCACACTTCTTGACTGGTCGGTTAGACCATCAGCGTTTGATATCGAATCAATTGAAGAATTAAAAAACGCTCAAAAGAAAGGTGTTAAGGTTTTCTTTTGCACTGCAAGACCATACCATTCTGTTAAACAAATCAAAATTTTAGAACTTATTAAGCCGGACGGGATGGTTCTCGCTAATGGCGGAATGGTCATGATTGGCGATGAAGTTGTTTTCAAAACAGAAATGCCAGTTAAGGAGTTCGAAGATCTTTGTAAATTAGCGTTATCTTTAAACGCAAATGTTGAAGGTGTAAGACCACATGACTGCTTCTTGATTGCTGAAAGGGACAAATCGGTTGAATACTTATTTGAGACATACCCAGAAGAAGTTCCACCTATTGAAGATTATCACGGGCAAAAAGTTATCGGTTGTACACTATTTGCATATAAAGATTTAGATGAGATAATTCTTCCAAAACTACCTAAAGACTTTTATTACTTCAGATATCACGATTATGGAGTTGATATAGCGTCCGTCCCCCATATCAAAGGAGAAGGCATTAAAGTCGCATTAAAAGAATTAGACATATCTAGAAATAACGCAATGGCAATCGGAGATGATTTAGCAGATATTGCAATGTTTGATGAAGTTAAATATAGCGTCGCAATGAAAAATGGAAGACCCGAAGTTATTGAAGCAGCAAAATATGTTACAGACACTGTAACTAATCATGGCGTCAAAGAAATACTATTGAAATTATTGTAGGTTATGAAAAATGACAATCGAGAAAGCAGTTATAGAAATATCTAAAGAATATAAATTAAAATACGAAAACGATAAGATGTATGTTTTTGAATCTGATGAAATGTTAAATTTTTTCACATATTATTGGTTTGCGCTAATTGAAGATAAAGGAAAAATCTTAATTACAGATTTTGCTGAAACAGCTCAAGTATTTCCTGATTTAAAAGAAGAAGTTTTTAAGGAAATTTGCGAAAGAAACGGCGTATCTTTTGATAATTGGCATATAGAAGTTGAATATAAAAGCAACGCTGACGTTGCTAATTATATAAAGGTTTTTGACGAACTCGCTGAGCGATTTGGTGATTTTTAAAATTATTCATTAATCGCATGCGCCGGATCTTTTTTACTAGCGATAATCGCAGGAATTAAAGCCGAGATTAACGCTGTAGCAATTCCTAATCCAAGCATAATTGGAGCAACCCACCATTGAAAACCAGGAAGGGTAAATGTTGTCTTTGCTAAAATATAGAAATTATATTGATAAATTGCTCTTGTTAGCATTTGATTAACAGGGTAGACAAAAGAGGCGGCAAGAATAATACTTAAGACACCACCAAATAGTCCACATAACAAAGACTCGGTCTCAACCATAATTCCGATGTCTTTTTTTCTAGCTCCCAATGATCTCAACAGACCTATTTCATTAGTTCGCTGGTGAATTGATATATACGTTAATATTGCATTCAAAATAGCGCTTACAAATACAGATATAGCGGCAAATACATATAAAACGTTTGTCATCATTTTAATTGCGCCATCAAATTGTAATGCTGCTCTTTCTAAATAATCGTTATAAGTTAATGTTCCAAAATCTACTTCGTCATCACTTACATATTTTTCAAAATAATTAGATATATTCTTTCTAGATTCAAAATCTTTTGTGAAATAGTAAAGTGTCGTAATTCTTTCAAATGAACCAAATGAATATAATTCATATTCAAGTTGATATTCCGGAGATAACGTTGTTGTTCCACTTTGTCTTTGTTCAAACGGAGTCCCTGTTAATACGTTATTAGTAATACCCGCAGCTTTTTGCGCAACAACTATATTAGAACTATTCGCATTTTGTATAACCATTTGTTCAAAAGCAGGAGTGTATATAACTCCGGTTCTAAAAAGTGGATTTCCACTATCTTCTTTTTCTCTAAGAATTCCAGTTATTTTTAGCTCATAGGTAGAAGAATTATATAATTCTTTAGCAGACTTAGAAGTCACTTTGTAGATATTGTTACCACTATCAAATTCAAAATATGTATTGTTATCAACATATTTATATGTCTTACCAATAATATCAGAGAAATTAATCTTAATCTCACTGTAGTGAGAAATATCAACATCAAACCCAAGAGTTCTTAAATAAGTGCCATCAACTCTATTATAAGTATCAACAACTAAAGCAACTTCGTGCTCTCCTGTTGGGAAAGAACCTGTAAGGCAATCATACTCTTTATCTAAGAAATCAATATCATCTATTCCTTTGTAAAATAACGAAGAGGTTGAAGAAATTCTTTCGTATATATTATTGTCTTTATTAACTTCTGCAAATAGCCAGAATGATGTGTATGACTGATCATAGCTAACGTAATAATAGTCTTTTGGCATCTCACCCATATAGGTAAGGAACTCATCACTCATATAATTGTAATGTTCTTGAGTTGCGTAATTGCTTAAATCCGCAAAGACTACTTGTTCATCGGTAAATTCAACATATTCTGTTACACTACCTTGGCCAGATTGTTTCGAGTAGGACGAAATTGTAACTGGGTATTGAGAAAGGGCTCTACTTTCAGCATCAATGAAGGTCGTTTCTACACCTTTACTAACCGATAAAATAAGCCCAACACCAGTTAAACCAAGTGAACAAGCAACAATAATAGATAAGGTAGAATATTTCTTTAAAAGGAGGTTTTTAAATCCCCATTTTAGTGAGGTGAAAAATGGAAACGAAACCTTCGCCATTTCTTTTCCATCAACAGCAGCAATTTCTTCAATTGGCGAAGAATCTGACCTAATTTTTCCATCAGCAAGTTCAATAATTCGATCAGAATATTTATCAGCGTATTCTTTATTATGAGAGACCATGACAACAAGGTGATTTTCTGATAATTTCTTCAAAATCTCCATGATTTGCTCGCCATTTTTGCTATCTAAGGCTCCAGTTGGTTCATCTGCAAGTATCAAAACTGGCTGTCCAACTATCGCTCTAGCAATGGCCACTCTTTGCTTTTGACCGCCAGAAAGGGTCTTAGGTTTATCGAATCTTCTTTCATATAGACCAACCTCTTTTAAAGCAGCGTCCGCCATCTCTTCAATATTCTCGTATTTTCTATTTGATATTTGAAGTTTTATCAAGACATTATCCCTAATTGATAAATGTGGTAATAAGAAACAGTTTTGAAGAACAAACCCTATTTTCTCATTACGATACGCATCCCAATCTTTATCTTTAAAACTCTCAGTAGAAATGCCATCAACAATCATATGTCCGCTAGTTGGAGAATCTAACCCACCTAATACATTTAAAAGAGTGGTCTTTCCACTACCAGAAGCTCCTACAATTGTGACGAAGCCTTTTTCAGGCAATGTCAAATTAATGTTGTCTAATGCAACAACATCTTCACTTGATTTGCTTGCGTAAACTCGAGAAATATTCTTTAAAGAAATCATACGATAATTATCTTATATTTTATTTCAAAAATATATAAGAAAAAAGAAAAGCCCATTAGGGCATTATTCTTTTCCCCACATTTCAGGAAGTCCTGTGTCTCTATTGAATCTCCAGTGCCTACCATCGTAATTAGGATCAAGAGAATAAAACACGATTTTACTAGCAATCATTGGCATCAGTTCATCCCTCTTATTAGACAAATATTCTTCTCGTTCCTTGTTGTAATTATCTTCTTCCTCGTCACTCAAAAAATATTGAGATGTATTTGGATCATCAACATAGTCCACTATTATTGAAAGATTTCCTTCAGCAACATCTTCCATTTCGCCAAGATAATAAATGAGTCCGATTTCAGTGTTTTCTAAAGACGACGGGTCGAATACGATGTGCGCTTTTTTGCTAATGCAGAAGTAATCTATTTCATCGTTATAAAATG
>JBGURM010000089.1:0-2226 GCA_045132035.1 Bacilli bacterium | reverse complement strand
AAACATCCCAATCTAAACTATTTTTCATTTCTCTAATGAAATCTTTATCAAGCATTTGATATTCAGCAATTTCATACCAATTTACTTTATCTTTCATTTCTCTAAGAAAGCCTTCACTAAATCTATATCTATCATAAGGAAGATTAAGCCATCTAATCTTATTACGATACTTTCTAAGAAAGTCTTCATCCAAAACTTGAAACTCAGAAAGATAATCCCAAGCAGTATCATTGAAGTGAGGGATGAACTTTTTAATCTGTTCCATAGAAAGATTATAGTGAGAAACAACCCAGCACCAATCAACAGGTCCAGGATTAGCTAAGAATTTTAATTCTTCTTCTTTAGTTAAAATTTCTCTATTTTCTCTCATTCTGCTTTCATTTCCTTAATAAATTTTTCACTATAAGGAGGAGTCTTCATTCCAACATAATTAGTTTGTGTAACCCAAACTAATTGTTTACCAATATCCTTTTTCATTTCTCTAATGAAATCATAACTAAGAATATTTCTTTGAAGAAGTCTTCCCCATTTTACTCTATCTCTATTTGCTCTAATAAATGTTTCACTAAGATTTTGATGGTCACAAATAGTAACCCAGTCAAAATTTAATTTATCAACATGTTTCATAAGCGTATCACTATCAACTTTGTTATAGTAGCAAAGATTGAACCAATCGAGACGCCATGCCCATTTATCAATAAATTCATTAGACAGATTCTTTTTCAATTTACAAACTTCAGGCCAGCAAACAGTATCACTCAGTTCTTCAATAAGTTTTTCACTGAGCTTATCATAAGGAAAATCTCCCCACCAAAATCTATCTTTAAATTCCTTAATAAAAGATTCACTCATATCTTGATATTTAGGAAGAATATGCCAATCGAGTTTATCTTTAAAATCTCTCATAAATTTTTGACTAAGATGCTGATATTGAGCAATATCATTCCAGCAAAGACTACCACCATAGATAGTGTTGTTAATCTCTCCAATATGTTTTCTCAAAAAATTTTCAGATAGTTTTTGATATGTAAGAATATCACCCCAATCACTAGTAGAGTAATATTCTTCAATCCACTTCTCACTAACTTTCTGGTGTTTAAAGATATGATAAGTAGTATAGATTCTTTCTTTGATAAATTTATCTAACTGTTCTTCACTGAAAGTTTGAGTACTCATAAATTCCCATTGAACTCTCTGTTTACGAATAATGGGAATAAGTTGGTCAAGTTCATCAAATGTGAATTTGTATTTAGGTAAAAGAATTTTCCAGTTCAAAAATTCTTTATACTTCATCATAAAATCAGTATCAAGCTGTTCTTCTTTACAAAGATTTGCGATTTTGCGATAGGAAAATGAAGTAGGATCCTGAATAAAATTTTTAATGCGTTTCGTCATTTTCATAATGTAACCTCTAGTTTGTTATTTAAATATAACAAAATCAATGAAAAAGGTCACATTATTTTCCATCCCATACTTCTAATGTAAAATCTTTAGAAAAATGTTTATCCATATTTAAAAAGTTAGGTGGTTTAATTTGCATAAAAAATTCTCTCAAACAAGACTCAGAAACATCAACTAAAGGTCTACTATTAGTTACTAAATAGTTAGGATTTATATAATCAAGAAATTGATGTATTGTTTCATCAGTCCACATTTGTCTCATTGATAACATAGGCCAATTTAATCTATCTTTAAAATGTTCCATAAATTTAGGAGATAAGAAAACATAATAACCAATATCTTCCCACACTATTTTATCTTTATACTTTTCTGCAAATTTAATACTAAATTTTTGATTTGCACAAGCAGTCATCCAATTTAATTTATCAGAATATTTATCCATAAATTTCTCATTCAAATTATCAAAACAACAAATATTATTCCAACTTTGTTCATCAAATTCAGAAGCATGTCTTTCAAGCCAAGGTAAGCTAAGTTCTCTTTGAGTAACTTGAGACATTTTATAACAACCTATAATTTCTTCTTCTTCAAAGAATTCTTCTTTGATATGTTTTTGGTTAATACAAACAATACCCCAATCAACTTTATCCTTAAATTCTCTTAAAAAATCTTCGTCTAATTTTTGAAAAGCGCAAATAGCTTTCCAAGAATTAGTAACAAGTCTATCAATATGTTTTCTAATAAAGTTTGTAGATAATGTTTGATTTTGAAATATCTGTTCCCAATCAACATAATCTTTAAATTCTTCAATAGCACTCTATGTCA
>JBGURM010000088.1:0-10506 GCA_045132035.1 Bacilli bacterium | reverse complement strand
GATTGCGCATAATCTCTACTCCAGGATATGCAGTAGCGAAATACGCTCTAAAGAGGAGTGAATTTCCATCGATAATAACTAATTTATTCATATTCTCTATTCCTCAAGTTGACTGACTTCATCAGCCACAAAACTTTCTTTATCATTTTTATTTTCATATCTTCCGTTAACAATGAGAATGTTGTTTTTGTTAAGTAACTTAAAGCAAGTATCGAACACTCTTGGGAAGATAGTAACTTCAACTTCATCATCTTCATCAAAAAGTTTAACAAACGCCATAGTGGTGTTGTTCTTTTTAACTTTGATGGTCTTAACACTAGCGACAATTCCGCATATATTAGCTTTCTTACCATCTAATTCTTTTGCTTCGTTAATTGAAATAACGTTTTTCTTCTTAAGAAGATCGCGTTTATATTTAAGCGGATTATCTGAAAGCATAATTCCAAGTGATTCATATTCTAAATTGAGATTATCAAGTGGAATATCATTATCTGGAAGATATTGCTTTTGGTTTTCTAAAGTAACATCTAAAATCATTTGTCCGTCTTCATCGGTTAATAATTGACCTAATCGATAAGCATAATTTAATGTATTTCTCATTGTTGCTCTAGAGTTATATAAAGTGTCTAACGCTCCAGCGTTAATGAGCTTGATAATTACATCTTCTTTTAATCCAATTTTGAAACATCTAATAACAAAATCATAGAAGTCTTTATATTCGTTATTTTGAATTCTTTCATCAATGATTTTATTAACAGTAGTGTCATTGATTCCTTTAATCATACTTAAAGGGAAAAGTAACATATTATCGTTAACGATAAATTCTTTTGTGCTTTTATTAATATTTGGCAAACCAATTTGATATCCTCTTGATTTGATTTCTGAAGCATAATCAGAGAATTTAGCGTCACTAGTTCCACCTGAATATTTTAAAATTGCTGAATAAAATTCAAGTGGGTAGTGGGCTTTTAAATAGGCCATTCGGCTTGCAATTATTGCGTAAGCTACCGCGTGAGATTTGTTAAAACCATAATCTGCAAATTTTAAGATAGTAGCAAACATTTCACTTGCTTGCTTTTCTGTGTATCCATTTTTAATGGAACCATTAATGAAGTTTGATTTACTACTAACTAATACTTCTTTATCTTTATGAGAAATCGCTCTTCTAAACAAGTCTGCGTTTTCAGGAGTGAAACCCGCCATAACTTGAGCAATCTTATTGATTTGTTCTTGATAAATAAGTACTCCATAAGTAGGTGCTAAAATTTCTTTTAATTTATCATCGATATATGCGACTTTAGTTTTTCCGTTTTTCCTATTTGCATAGTCTTTGATGTTATCCATTGGACCAGGTCTAAAAATAGCAAGAAGAGTCACTAAATCATTAAATTCTTTTGGCTGAATGATTTTAATCGCATTTCTCATTCCAGAAGATTCGATTTGGAATAATCCAATAGTTTTCCCGCTTCTAATTAAAGTAAAGGAATCAGGATCATCATAAGGAATCTTATTAAAAATGAGAGTGTCTCCAGTTTTATCTTTAATTAAATCTAAACAATATGCAATAGCGGTAAGGTTAGTTAAAGACAAAAAGTCCATCTTTAAGAAGCCTTGTTCTTCTAGATAATCTTTTTCATATTGAGAAACATATCGACCTTCATAATCCATTGTTATTGGAATGGAATTTTCTAGTGGTGTGTTATTTAAAATAATACCCGCTGCGTGTTGACCTGCTTGACGAGGAAGTCCTTCTATCTTACTTGCTAAAGAAACAATTTCTAAAAAGTAATTATCACTATTAACAAGTTCTCTAAAAGCAGGCAGTTTCTTATATGCTTCTCGACAAGATGTAATCTCTTTGTCGGTTATAGATTTACATAGTAAATCAATTCTTCTAGTAGGGATATCATAGACTCTACCAATATCTCTAAGGGCTTGTTTTGCTTGGATGGTTTGGAAAGTGGCAATATTAGCGACTTTATCATAACCATATGTCTCTCTCATATATTGAACGACTTGATCTCTAGAAACATCCATGAAGTCGATATCAATATCAGGCATACTCTTACGAGCTTTGTTTAAAAATCTTTCAAATTGTAAATCAAATTTAAGTGGATCAACTTCTGTAATTCCTAAAGCGTAGGACACTAAAGAACCAGCAGCGCTACCTCTACCTGGACCCACTAAAATATCATGAGTTTTCGCGTAATTAACATAATCACTAACGATTAAGAAATAATCAGCGTAACCCATTTCATTAATGGTTTGTAACTCAACTTTTGCTCTATTAATATGAGCGTCATCTACTAATCCTTTTTCTTTTAAAGAAAGATAGACTTTTTCTTCTAGTGTTTTTTTAGAATCGCTAGTTGGGAAATGAGCGATTTCTCCTCTTTTTTGATGGAAATTAAACTTCGATGAATTAAGTAGTTCTTCAGTGAGATCCATCTCTTTTTTAGTGTATAGCTTTGAATAAAAGTTTAAATCGTGGAAATATTGCTCTCCATTTTCTTCTTTGGTTTCGATTTTTTCATTATTTTCAATCGCATTAAGGATAGTCAAAATAAGAGCGTCTTCTCTTTTTTGATATCTGATTCGAGGGAAAGCGATAGTGATATAAGCGTGTTCTTTAGCGAATTCTCTTACTTCTTGAGCGTATTTGAACTCGCTTCTAGAGGTGACTTCTAATCCTAAATAGAACTTTTCAAAATAAGTCGATATCTTCGCGTATTTCTTAGTGAATTCTTCATCTTTTGTAGCAAAAGCATCTTTAAAATTACCGTAATTAGTTTCAATAATTCCGACTAGACTATGACTATTTTCTTTTAAAGAATCATAATCTAATTCGTCTCTACTAATTAACATTGTTAATTTAAGTAGGCTACGATATCCTTCTTCGTTAAGAGAATAAACAACAATAAAATCTCCTTCGATTTCAAAAGTCATTCCAATTAGATATTTCTTATTAATCTTTTCAAGTTCATTAACAAAAGAAGGGGCTCCATAAAGTACACCAAAATCAGAAATACCTCCTCCAGAGAAGTTTTCTTTTTTGATGGAACTAGAAATTCTTTCGACAGTTAGGCCGCTTTTCAAAAAAGAATATCCAGTAATAATTCTAAGTGGAGTGAACATGTATTTATTATATTAAATACGCGCTAGAAATAAAACAAAGTATTGAGAAATTTTATAAATAAAAAATAGCAATAGTGTCTCTTATTGAAGCATAAAAAAAGAGCCGATATTAACGGCTCAAATATTAATCTATTAACGCATCTAAAGCGGCAATAAATGAAGGAAGTTCGTCAAGTGTGGTAATTTTAGCGCCACTGGCTTGCTTATGTCCGCCTCCACCAAATTGAGCGGCCACTCCATTAATGACATAATCTCTTGAACGAATTGAGATTCTCCAACATGGTTCTTTTGGATCTGTATCTTGAGTGATAGAGCACCAAATGTTAATTCCTTTGATGTTAGAGAATAGGTTAACATTTTCCTTTCCTCTTTCAGTGGTGATTTTTAAGTCTTTTTGAATCTTGTCATCAAGAACATAATAGGCAACACCTTTAGGAGAAACTTTATAGTGATTTAAGATATATGCGGTGACATTTAAGTCATCGATTTGTTTAAGATACATCGCTCCGTAAATTTCATTTAAAGAAATGTTACATCCGATTAAGAATGAAGCAATCTCAAATGTATGAGCGTTAGTGGAACTATATTGGAATCTTCCATTATCTCCAACCATACCAATATAGAAGTTTGTTGCGCTTTCTTTGCTCCAAACATATTTATGTTTCCAGTTGAGTAAAAGAGAAACCATGAATTCCGCAGCAGCGGATTTAGAAGTATCAACAAGATGAATTGGAGTTAAATCTTCCACTTTTGGGTGGTGGTCAACTATAACAATATGTTCCGCTTTTTGGAATCTAGGATCAGCGATTCTAGGAGTCGCGCCTACATCGCAAATAATCGCTAAAAATGGTTTATCAAACCAAGCATCATTCACTCTATCCATTTCTTGGAAGAGTCGTGGAGTGAATGTCACGTGGTTATCGCCTAAAACGATAATTTCCTTTTTAGGAAAATTGTCTTTAAGAAAATGATATAAACCGCGTTGAGTGCCTAATGCGTCATAATCAGGCATGATGTGTCTAAAGATAGCGATTCGATCGTATTCACGAACCAACTTTTCAAACTCAGTGTTTAATTTTTTAAATTCTTTGCCAACGGCTTTAACTTCTTTTCCTAATTTCATTGTTATTTTCCTATTGTCATGGTGAATGCATCTCTAGCAATCATCACTTCTTCATCAGTTGGAATAACGACGACTTTAATCTTGCTATTTGGAGTAGAAATTAAGCATTCTTTTCCATGAATTGTGCTATTGAGTTCTTCATCAATTTCAACACCTAAAGCATCTTTGATGAGTTTACAAACATCTCTTCTTGTTCTTGGTTCGTTTTCGCCAATACCAGCAGAGAAGATGATTAAATCAGCACCGCCTAAACGGACATAATATTGTCCGATAAAATCAGCGATTCTTCTATTGAAGACTTTATTTGCTAAGATAGCGTGTTCATTACCTTCTTCAGCAGCTTTTAAAACATCACGGCTATCTGGACCGACAGTGGACATACCAGCAAAACCACTTTGTTTATTAAACATTTGATAGACTTCTTCAGCGGATTTACCAGTGACTTTAACAACATAATTGAAAACGCTTGGATCCATATCGCCAGTTCTTGTTCCCATCATGATTCCACCTAAAGGTGTTAATCCCATTGAAGTTGCAACACATTTACCGTCTTTAATAGCGGTAATAGAAGCACCAGAACCAATATGACAAGAAATGATTCTTCTACCTTTAGTGTCTTTAAGATATTTTTCACCTTCTAAGGCTAAATAGTTATGTGATGTACCATGCGCACCATAACGACGAATATCATATTTTTCACTTAATTCATATGGAATTGGGAATGTGTAATCTTCAGGTGCCATTGTTTGGTGATAAGCTGTATCAAAAACTGCGACCATTGGACAATTTGGTAAAACAGCTTTAAACGCTCTAAAACATGTTAAGTGAGCAGCGTTATGAAGTGGAGCAAGTGGAATTAATGATTCGATCTTTGCTTCAGTGTCTTCATTAAATATCTCACTATGTGAGAAATATTTACCACCTTGAACGATTCTATGACCAGCAGCCTTAATCTCGTCATAACTTGAAATGATATGTTTTGCTAATAATTCATCAACTACTTTTTGAGCAGCGACTTTATGATTTGGGAAAACAGGGTTTGTAACTTCTTTTTTGTCATCCCATTTAATTGTAAAAATACCTTCACTTAATCCGATTTTTTCACAGTTTCCAGAACAGAGAACTTTCTCTTCTGGCATTTCATATAATTTGAATTTTAAACTGGAACTACCAGAGTTGATTGTCAATACTTTTGCCATTTTTTATCTCCTTAATTTACCGAGTTAATTATCTCATAAGTTCAATAATATTGAAATTAAAAAAGAAAAGATATTTTGTATTTTTCTTGTTATATTAGTCTTAATGAGGAAAATTTATCTTTCTTATCAAAAGAATGTCAGGGATATCTGCGGTCTTGTCGGATTTAACGGAAAGAAGGTTAAAGAAGGCAAGATTTATCGCGGAGGTTTTTTAGGTCGACTAAGTGATAAAGATGTTGAGACAATTAAAAGTCTTAAACTCACAGATATCGTCGACTTTAGAAGTTCAGTAGAGAATAAAACTCGTCCAGATCATTATTTTAAAGGAGTTACATACCATAACTTCCCAGCAATGGATGAATCAAGTGATGAAGGTTTAAAAGCTAAAAATGATTACGATGATAGTAATCTTTTATGGTTTTTAGGTGATTCAGTTGATGGATTTGCCCATATGTATAATGTTTATCCTGAATTATGTTTAACTAATCCAGGAATTAAAGCTTATCGTTCGTTTTTTGAAGTTTTGTTAAAAGACCCAAATCGAGTGGTGTATTTCCATTGTTCACAAGGAAAAGATCGTGCAGGTGTCGCAGCTTTCTTACTTGAAATCGCTTTAGGAGTATCTAAAGAAGACGCGATAGAAGAATATATGCTCACAAATGAAGCAATGGAAGTAAAAATTAAGCAGCTTAAAGCTATGTTATACAATAAACCTTATTATAATAAGGAATACGAAATGGCCTTAAGCGATGTCTTTACCGCTAAAAAAGAATATATTAATCACGCAATCGAAGAAGTTGAAAGTCGATTTGGAACAGTTCTTAATTATATTAAAGAAGTATTAAATGTCGATGTTGAGAAATTAAGGGAGTATTACTTGGAATGAAAAAAACATTAATCATATCTTTATTCTTATTACCTTTAATTAGTGGATGCACAATTAGTTCAGGAACATACACCTATAAAGACGCTGACAAATATAGTGAATACACTACTGAAACTTTTATTACTACCCAAGTCGAAGAATTAACAATCGGTTGGATAAATGGAAATGTTATCGTTACTAAAGGAGAACAATTCTCATTCTCAGAAGACAGCAAAGGCAAACCTTTATATTATTGGAATAGAGACAATAAACTTGATATTCACTATGTGAAAAATGGCACAAGTAATGATGAATTAAAGAACTTTTCTAAAGAATTAATTGTTACTGTTCCTTATTCTTTAAAAGCATTAACAATTGATTGTGTGAATAATGATTACACTGTTAATTTAAGTGGGGTGGACAGTTTAAATATTAATTCAGTAAATGGAGATGGCGATATTAAGTTAGGTTATGCCAAAAATATGTCATTTGATTTAGTGAATAATTCAGTTAATTGTGTTGTTACTGATACAAGTAAAGCAGAATTATTTGATTTTAATTCAGTTAATGCTTCAGTTAAATTAACTTTGGATAGTAGCAGAGGGTTTGATGTTGATTTCCATACGATAAATGGTCGACTCAATAACAACTTCATACAACCTAAAATAGAAAATAACAAATATAAAATTAAATTTGACTCCGTTAATGGAGATCTAACAATTAATAGTTTAGCGTAAAAAAAGAGGGATTACTTAAGTAACTCCTCTATTTCATTTTCACTGATAACTTTGATTCCGTTTTGTTCTAATAAAGTAGCGGTAATTCCTTTCCCTTTAATCATACGGTTATCAAATTTTCCGTTATGAATCTCATTACTTCCACAGCTAGGAGATCCATCTTTTAATATCGCAATTTTGATATTGAGATATTTACAGATATTTAAGGCTAAAGACGCTCCTTCTTTGAACTGTTTAGTGACATCTTTTCCGTCTTTATTAATCACTTTGTCTTTAACGATTTCACTTGGAACTCGTGGAGTTGGTAAACCGCCCTCAACTTCAGGACAAAATGGAACGAGTTCATATTTTTCAAGTAACTCTTTCACTAAAGGATGATATTGACTTTTACCGTCATATCTAACCTTGTCTCCCACTAAACACGCACTGATGAGTATCTTTTCCATAATCGAAGTTATTTTATATTTGTTAGTCAACTAATTCAATATATAATATTTCCGTTATGGAAAATTTCTTTTACAAAGTAAACGATAAAGATTATGAAGTAGTGGTAATCATTAAAAGAATCAAGAATATCCATTACCATTTTCGAGATGGAAAATTCCTTGTCTCCTGCAATAGATATGTCACAAAAAGACAAATTATCGTTGGCTTAGATCGCTTCGCTAAAAAGTTAGTGGAGCGAGGTGAAAAGAAAAGTGGACAAGGAGATAATTTTATTTATCTCTTTGGTGAAAAAATGGATCTACCTTTTCCTGGCTCGATTAGAGTAAGTGGATATCCACCAATAAAGTATAAGGATATGGATGATTTAAATAGGAAATTAAAACCAATCTTCCTTGATATCGTTACTGAAAGAGTGAGATATTATGAAAAGCTGATGAAAGTTCCTTCTTATCGAGTAACAGTCAGGAATATGAAAACTCGATTAGGAAGTAATTCGAAAAGTCAAAAACATATCACAATCGCGTATTCTTTGATTCATTATTCCACTCCAATATTGGATAGTGTTATCGTTCATGAATTAGCGCATATCAAAGAATATAACCATTCCAAAAAGTTCTATGATGTAGTGTATAAATATTGCCCTGATTATCCAGAGCTTAGAAGAAAGTTAGTGAAAGGAGAATTTAAATGATTCAAGTCTTAACAAGTAAAGATAATAAACATATTAAATTTGCAGCCTCATTAAAAGAAAAGAAATATCGCGAAATCAATCAAATGTTTCTCGCAGAGACTAAGAAAACCCTTGAAATGGCGATCAACGCAAATGTTGTTTATGAAGTTTTTACAACCGAATATTTAGATATTCCTGAAGATATTCCTCAATTTTTAGTTGATGAAAATCTCCTTTCAAAAATCTCAAGTAATGTCAATCCTGATGGAGTAGTGTTCATTGCTAAAATGGAATCAAAAGAGGTTAAAGAGCCGCACAAGATTCTTTATCTTGATGAAGTTACTGATCCAGGCAATATGGGAACATTAATTAGAACCGCTTTGGCCTTTAGTTATGATTTAGTGGTGGCAAGTGAAAAATCTGTTTCTTTTTATAACGAAAAAGTTGTTAATTCATCTAAAGGTGCAATATTTGTAATCCCACTAAAAGTTGGGAAATTAAGCGATTATAAAGGAACTCATCAAATCATTGTTAGTAATCTTTCTAAAAAATCCACTCCAATCGATGAAGTTAAATATCAAGATAATTTCGTTCTTGTTTTAGGAAATGAATCAAGAGGAATTTCTCAAGAAGTTAGGAAATTAGCGGATTTAGAAGTTATCATTCCAATTAATAACATTGATTCCTTAAATGTCTCGGTTGCTGGTGGAATCTTAATGAATAAAATTCATTAATTAAGAACACTTTAGTGTTCTAGACAGTATTAATATAAAAGGCGAAGTGAAATTATATTTCAAATCGCTTTTTTTGTGATATACTTTTTAGCGGTATTTTAAAGGATTAGCACAATGGAAAATCAAAACATCAATGAAATTTATTCAAGTGCGATGGATGAGATTAAAAAGTCCTCTACAAGTGAAAAACTTCAAGAACTTAAAATTAAATTCCTCGCTAAAAAAAGTGTGTTGATGTCCCTTTTATCTACTTTAGGTTCATTACCTCCAGAAGAAAGAAAAGAAATGGGACAAAAACTCAATGAAACAAAAGCTAGAATTGCTCAAGCAATCGAAGAAAAAGAAGCAGAGCTAAGAAAAGCAGAGCTTGAAAAGAAACTTCAAGCTGAAACAATCGATATTTCTCTTCCATCAAAAAGAGTGGAACTCGGTGGTCAAAACCCATTTTATGTCGTTAAAGATGAAATTACAGACATCTTCTTAAACATGGGATTTGAAGTCGCTGATGGACCAGAAGTTGAAACCGATTTATATAACTTTGAACTTCTTAATATTCCAAAAGATCATCCTGCTAGAGACATGCAAGATACTTTCTATATTTCTGATAATGTTCTTTTAAGAACACATACTTCTCCTGTTCAAGCTCATACAATGCAAGATAGAGGAGGAAAACCAATCAGAATTATTTGTCCAGGCAAAACATATCGTCGTGACGATGATGATGCGACACATTCACATCAATTTGCCCAAATTGAAGGACTTGTTATCGATAAAGACATCAATATTGGTCACTTAAAGGCTACTTTAGAATTATTCGCTAAAAAGATGTTTGGTGAAAAAAGAGAAATTAGACTTAGACCATCATATTTTCCATTTACTGAACCAAGTGTTGAAGTCGATATCACATGCGCTAACTGTGATGGTAAAGGTTGCTCAATGTGTAAAGGAACTGGCTATATTGAAATCTTAGGTGGTGGAATGGTTCACCCAAATGTTTTAAAGATGAATGGCTATGATCCTGATGTTTATAGTGGATTTGCTTTCGGTATTGGTATTGAAAGAGTCGCTATTCTTAGATATGGCATTGATGATATTCGTAAATTCTATCAAAACGATATTCGTTTCTTACGTCAATATCGTAAAAAAGCATAATTGGAGGTCAATAAAATGTTAGTAAGTATTAAAACTCTTAAAAACTATGTTAATTTAGATGGCCTCACCGCGAGTCAAATTGCTGATGGCTTAACATTTGCAGGTATCGAAGTT
The DNA here is from genome assembly GCA_045132035.1 of Bacilli bacterium. Lineage (GTDB taxonomy): Bacteria > Bacillota_I > Bacilli_A > RFN20 > CAG-826 > UBA2450. The sequence continues at coordinate 330 of JBGURM010000088.1, read as the reverse complement.
GAAGAAGTTACTTCTTTAGCAAGTGGCACTCATTTAGTCATCGGTCACATTCTTGAATGTGAAGAACATCCTGATAGCGATCACCTTCATGTCTTAAAAGTTGATTTAGGCAAAGAAGTTAAACAAATCGTTTGTGGCGCTCCTAACGCAAGAAAAGGACTAAAAGTCATTGTTGCCCAAATTGGCGCTAAGCTTCCTGGAGGAGAAATTAAACCTTCTACTATTAGAGGAGTAGCTTCTGAAGGAATGTGCTGTTCTTTACTTGAACTTGGAGTGGATTCCAAATATTTAAACGAACAGCAAACAAAAGGAATCGAAGAACTTCCAAGT
>JBGURM010000087.1:0-19193 GCA_045132035.1 Bacilli bacterium | reverse complement strand
AATATTTCTCAGATGAAGCTGGTACAAATCCTATTAAGCAAGAAGACGTTCGCACTCCAGCTCACCACACTTTAACTCATCACGAAGCAAAAGCTGCAACTCGCCTCGAAGATGGCAACATCGAATATTGGAGCTGCGAAAGATGCGACAAATTCTTCTCCGATGAAGAAGGCAAAAACGAAATAAATGCCGAATCTGTAATCATTCCAGCATTAGGAACCGATAAGACCTATTTTAATGGAACGTACTGGCTTGATTCTAGCTTTAGTTATATTCTTAACTTTATCACTAATAATTTTTCTAATTATGATATTGATTACGAATATTATTTTAGTAGCTTCGATTATGATGATGAAACAAAAGAGCTTTCATTTATTGTAACTGGACTTGAAAGCTTTGGTGATTATATTTCACCATATAAAGTTGGTGATAAAATCTCCTTTACATACGACGCAGAAAATGATGCTTTGATGTTTGGGACAGTCAAACTTTCTCAGCGACAAAGCTAATAAAGGCAATCGCGCTGAATTGCCAAGCATTATATTAGTTCGCTTTAATAAAGAAAAAATGTCAAAAACTATGACCGATTAGGCTAATGCTTAGTCGGTTTTTATATGACATTTCAATGAGAAATAATTCTCGTTATGTGTCTTAAAAAGGACTTATACAAAGTATTAAGGCAAAATCGAATAAGGCTCACTTAGCGGTTGGGTCAAAAAATAAAAAAGTGTAAAAAACCTGCAAATAGTCATTATTATTCTACACTCTGATTTCTCTTATTTTTTTAATCTTTGATTAATGTACTGAAAGTAGAAGTTTGTCACTAACAATCAAGTCAGTATCTGGGACAGTAAGATTTGCTATTTAATATCCATATTAATATGATTAAAAGTGGATAGAGTAATTCAAGTCCTGTCACCTCAGTGATTTTGTATCAAAGGACTTCTTCAACCTATCGGCAAAACCTTGATTTGTATCAGCAATATTCTTCAAGGGCAGATGATAATTACAGTATCGATACAAATCGGTACTGTTTTTATAATTTTCTATAAAATTATCTACCTTTAAGGTAAAATATTAATAAGTAAATTAAGTAAATAAAGAAAGGTTAGACGGCATGAAGATTTTTAGTTTTAGGCATTTATTCTTATTTGTTTTTACTTCTGCTCTTCTTTTGTCTTCTTGTGGATCGATTGCTAATGCCAGTAACCAAAAATCAAATAGCAATTTGGCAGATACGCAAGCAAACGAAGATGATGAATTTGCAAACGATAAATTTCCTGAACCAATTCACTTTGTTTATAAAGAATATGGCGCAGACGACAATGACTATTTATTCTATTCTGATAATTACTTTAGACATCAATCAATCTTCTATAACGAACATTTAGCGCCATTATCTGCTCATATGACGAAGTATTCGCAGAATCCAGGAAATCCAAATAGTGTTGATGATAAAGATTGGTACGAAAACCAATCTAAACGAGTTCATTATTTCTTTGATGCAATTGGGTTTGAGAAATTCCAAGCAAATGAGGACTACTATACAAGGACCGCTTTTGACACTATTGGTTTAGCTTGTGCTAGCCGCGAAATTACTGATGGCGAAGATAAATATACCGTTATTGCTTGTGCTGTTAGATCGGGCGGATATTTCTTTGAATGGGAAAATAATGTTTTCTTGGGCACTGGTGAAAATAGCGATTATATGCATGAAGGTTGGTATAACGCTGCTGTTAAACAAAAAGCATTTATTGGCGATTATATTAAAAAGCAAAATATAACTGGTCAAATCAAACTTTGGATGTCAGGCTTCTCTAGAGGTGGCGCTGTCACTAATTTGACTGCTGGTTTACTCGATAATCAACTCACCTTGGATGATACCGAAACTAGAAATCATGTCTTTGAAGGTGTCTCTTTACAAAGAGAAAATATATATGTCTATACATTCGAAGCTCCACAAGGTGCTAACTTCAATTCTAAGACTGTCGCAAATCCAAAAGATGAAGTATATAACAATATTTTTAATATTGTGAACCCTAATGATCCAGTCACTAAAGTGGCGATGAATGATTTCGGTTTCACAAGATTTGGCATTGATAAATTTATTACCACCAAATTCTTTGATGCGAAGAATTATGAAGAAAATCGTCAAATTACAGGCGCTTTATACGCTATAAATCATGGCGAATATGATTGGAAATGTGATAAACTCACAACTTATAATATTCCGTTATCAAAAATAATTACCACAGTGGCGGATTTTAGCAATATTGCATCATTTATTATCAAATGGATTGTCGATGGAAGTCCAAAACCAGACTTAGTGGAAGAAGATACCAAGAAGGTTAATTATGACGCTAATATTGTTTTAACAACTGCTATCGATCATATTATGGGTTATCTTGGCACTAGAGAGAACTATTGTAATAGATATCAAAATTTTGCCAGATCAGTGATGAAAGTATTTATGAAAGATGTTAAAGGACCTAATGAATTGGGATTCGGTGATTGGCTTGCTTGCCTAATTATCCAAGGAATTGCTTATTTAGCTTGGGGCAATACCGATTGGATTATCAACTGGGATACATTTACAGATTTAACTGATGGCGATATTGAAAGCATCTTGTGGTTAGCGTCTAATGTTTTCTTAGAATTCCCAGGTGAACTCCTTACTTTAGGATTCTGCTTCGAAGATATCTTTGATAATCATAGCACCGCCCTTAATGTGGCACACGCAATGGCGCAAGATTCATATTATATCGATTGGTATAATAATAACCACCCTGATGCAACAATTAGTAAGGTTCCATATCGTAAGCATTCATCCTTCTTCTATATCGACGCTATCGATATTAATGATGTTTGGGTGCAAGACTTTTCTGCTGGCATCCCAGGCTATCATACAGCGGTCGATGTCAATGGTAGTGATACCGGAGCGAGCGATATCGCAAAGTGCTTAGATGGATACGCTGTCGGATATTATAACTACTCAAATTACGAAAGAACGATAACCGTTTTACCTGCTGATCATGATTATTATTATGAAGGCAATGAATATTCATGGGATCCATGGCATCTTATTCAATGCTTTAAGTGGAATTATATAGATAATCAGACTTATTATCGTTATCACGAGACAATCGTGGATGAATATTTTAACTGTGACGCCGGACCGTTTGGCAAACATATCAACCATATGGTTGATCCAGAATAGGAGGGAACGAAAATGAAAAAGAATAGATTATTTGTTGGTTTTGTTTCATTAGTCTCTCTTCTAGCTTTAGTTGGGTGTTCTAGAGATAGTGGTCAATCAGATGCCCATAGAAATGAACTTATTCATCAATTTATTAATGCGATGAAAGTGGGACACTCAAGTTATTTAGCAAAAGGATATAAGATTTCTTTTGAACAAGACTATGAAGTTTCATATCACTCTACTTCAGGAGAATCTTTGATAGATTATTCCTTAAAGCGTTCTTCTAGTGGTGAAACTTCTAGATTTTATGAGCCATCTTTAGGGGATTCAATGGATGCCTCTGGCAAAAGATATAACGACGGAAGAGGCTATTTTGCTGGTCAACAAGTAGAAAGTGTTGACTACTTAAAAAAGGTCACTACTAGACAAACTAGCGAATCAGAAAACACAAAGAGCAATTATGATTTCCATCATAGCTTTGGTGTTAAATATGATAACACCCATCTATTTGTTTCAGGCTCAAGCACATTAACTAACAAATTAAATGCTTCTAAGAGCGCTAACAAAGAGTTTAAAGGAAAAGTTTCTAAAAACGTTGTCGGTGGATATTCAGACGAATACCTAGATAGTGTAATCAATAACGTTTTATATCTCGATGCTTGGGATGAAATCTTTGATTTTATCGATTATAGACAAGAATATTATCAATCTAATCCGTTTAATACTGACGAAGCTATCGCTAATTTAGTTAAAGAACTATCTTTCGAAGTCTCTGAAAATAACACAACTATTGAAATAGGATTCAAAATTGATTCTAGTAAAGCGATAAAAGAGATATATGGTAAGGATGTTTATAATGCGGGTTCTATCTCTGGAAAGATTATCACTGATAAACAAACTGGTAGAATCGCCTCTTATGAATATGATTTAAAAGACTATCTTGGCGCTTTACTTTCTTATAGCAATAGAATAAAGGAGCAATATTCTTATAACGTTACTAGTTTTAATATCAAAGGCATGAACTTAAACACATCATTTAATTCGCTTGTTCTTAGTGGTCCATTTAATGAATATGGCGAAGACAATGCACAAGAATTTTCTAGTTCGTTTAACGATGTGATTGTTCCTCATATCGAAGACGTGTTGGTAGTAGAATAAGAGAACATATTATTACTAAGTAAAAGGGCTGCGAATATATAGTGATTGACTAGTCCATTAACGAAAGAAAAGGTGTTGCATTTGATACCTAAGTGTTGCATTTTCTTCTCTGCTGTTGCATTTTGATAGGGGAGTGTTGCATTTGTATCATTTATAGCGTTTATTTCCATTCGTACAGTATGCCGGAATTGAACAAATATTCCGGCTTTTATTTTATAAAAAGTTTTAATACAAAATTAGATGAGTTGTCTTCAATTTGTGGACAACTGAAATAGATTATGTTATCATATTAATATGATAAAACACTCAATTAGATATTTTAATAAGAAAGAAGTTAGAGCGGTTTGGGATAATGAACAATCGATGTGGTGGTATTCCGCGGTTGATTTTATAAATATTCTCGTTGAACCGAATTCACCAAGAAGATATTGGAATAATGTTAAGGTGAGAAATCCAGAGTTGTCTCCTTTTTGTGGACAACTGAAGTTATATGCAGATGATGGAAAAAAGTATGTTTCTGATGTCATTAATGAAAGTGGTGTTAGATTACTTTTAACTATCATCCCATCTAAATACAAAAAACAAGTATTAGATTGGATAACGGGCATGCTCGATCCAATTGATGAACAAAGCAAAAGAAAAGCATATCAGCTTTATAAAACTGATTTGATTAGTGAAGATGAGATTGGAAAAACTATTTCTCTTCAAAAGATCCATGCATATTTATTTGAAGGTTTGTATGAATTTGCAGGAAAAATAAGAACAAAAACAATCTCTAAAGGCGGATTTATATTTGCTAATGGTGATTTCTTACCTCAAACATTATTACAAATTGATAGAATGCCTCAATCCACATTTGATGAAATAGCGGAAAAGTATGTAGAGATGAATATTGCTCATCCATTCATGGAAGGAAATGGACGTGCAACCAGGATTTGGCTCGATTTAATCTTCATTAAAGAACTTAAAAAATGCATTGATTGGTCTAAGATAGACAAAAAAGATTATTTCGACGCAATGATGTTGAGCCCTAATTCTGATGTAAAAATTAAAGAATTATTAAAAGACGCTTTAACTGACGAAATCAATAATAGAGAATTATTCCTAAAGGGAATTGATACTTCTTATTATTATGAAGAAGTTGAATAGTGGAGTATCACTTTAGTTGTAAACACCCCCGTTTTTACAGATTTGTCTCACTTAAGCAGACAACACCCAGATGTAAACTACAGTATCGATACAATTCGGTACTGTTTTTTTGTATAATTGAGTCATGAAAACCGATATGGCTTTTTTTGAATTCAAAAGTTTTGAAGAAATGTATTCTTGGCTTTTAGAAAACTCTAAAAAAGAAATAGAACTATATGTAAAAGTATCAAGGCAAAAGCCTGAGAATTGTGTTGATATTATAAGTTATTATGAAGCAGTAGAAGCTGCCTTATGTTTTGGCTGGATTGATTCTACTTTAAGAAATATAAACGGAAAACTTATTCAAAGGTTTTCTCCTAGACAAAAGAAAACACACTGGACTAACACTAATATTGAACGTTGCATCGAATTAAATAAAAGAGGCTTGTTAACTAAAGAAGGCAAGAAAGCGTGTCCACATTTCAATAGGAAAGAAAAGCACGTTTAAAACATATTTGAAGCGGTGTCGATATCATAAGGCACTGTTTTTATTGACTTTTACAATATAAGGACTATGATTAAGTAAGAAAGGTAAGAAAAGTAAGAATATGGATAATAATGTAACAGATCGCTTCATTGTCAGTGTGAAAGTTGGACCTAAAGGTCAAATTACTATTCCTAAAGAAGCTAGAGAAATGTTTGATATCAAAGAAGGTGAAACACTAATGGTGTTAGGTGATAAAAATCGAGGAATCGCTATATTAAAGGCTGATGCTTTTTATAGTATTGCGGAGGATCAAATTAAATGAGCATATTAAAACTCGATAGTGTTAGAAAGTCATATCCTTCTTTTTCTTTAAAAGATGTTTCTTTTGAGGTTGAACCTGGTCAAATAATGGGCTTTATTGGCCGTAATGGAGCGGGTAAAACTACAACTTTAAAATGCATTATGAATCTCGTTCATTATGAAAGTGGAAAGATTTCCGCTTTTGACACTGATATGAGTGAAAATGAATTAGAGAATAAACAAAGAATTGGTTTTGCTTTAAGCGAACTTAATTATTATCCAAATAAGACTATCCGCCAATTGATGAGTGTCACAAAGAAATTCTATAAAAAATTTGATGAGAAAAAATTTATGGAAGTATGTCACTTATTTAACTTAAATATCGATAAGAAACTTGAAGAACTTAGTAGTGGTATGAAAGTTAAATATTCAGTTGCGGTCGCCTTATCTCATGACGCTGAATTATTGATTTTAGATGAACCAACTTCTGGTTTAGATCCAGTTTCAAGAGAGGAAATATTAGATATATTCCGTCAAATTGTGAAAAATAAAGACCGTGCGATTTTATTCTCTACTCATATTACAAGTGATTTAGATAAATGTGCGAGTAACATTATCTATATTCATGATGGAGAAATCATTTATACAGGAAAGAAAAGTAATTTCATTAATTCATATTTATTTATCAAAGATAAATCTTTTAATAAAAACTTATTAAATGAATATATTTCTTATAAAGAATTAGATGATTACATCGAAGGATTAATCAGTGTTGATAAAAAAGATGTTTTTGTTAAAAATGGAATCACACCGATGGAGCCAGATTTAGAACAAATTATGGTCTATATCGAAAGGAGCAAGAGTGAAAATGAAAGCTTTGATTTATAAAGAACTTAAATTGTCAATGCATCCAATCTGCTATTTATTTATCTTCTTATTTCCATTAATGATTCTTATTCCTTCTTATCCTTTAGGAGTTGGATTTATTTATGTCTTAACTTGCTATCCAATTCTCTTTTTGGGTGCTAATAAGGGACAACAAAGTAATGATTTACTTTATTCAACTTTGCTACCTGTACGTAAAAAAGACATCGTTTTAGCAAGGATCTTTACTGTTATTCTGATGCAAGTAACTTTTATAGTAGTTATGTCTGCTTTATATCCACTTGCAAATATTGTTCATAATCTCGCTATCCAATCTTCTAGTAAACCTGAAGAATTTAAAGATATTGGTTTTGGGCTTAATAGTTATGTAATTGTTTTAGGAATTGCTATTATTGGTTATGCGATTGCAGACATCATTTTCTTCCCAATTTATTATAAAAATGGTCGATCAATCGTTCTTTCAACTTTATTAACTATTTTAGGATTTGTCGTTTATATTATGGTTTTTACAGTTGGATTACCACTTATTCCTGGATTAGAAGTTTTAAATAATCTTCATCTTGGAATTCAATTTGCTATATTAGCCGCTGCTATATTAATATCGTTTGGATTACATGTTGTGGTGTATAAAGTGTCCGCTAAGAGATTAGAAAAAGTTGACTTCTAATTTAAAATAATCATTAAACAGTATCAGATTATTTGGTACTGTTTTTTGTTTTATATAAACAAACTCCTTTTAATGATATAGAATATTATTTATGAAGAAAGTACTTATTGCTTTTCTTGTAGTAGCTTCTACTTTTTTTGCACTTGTTATTTCTATTGGTACATTATCTAGAAATCGTAGCGATGCTTTCCAAGTAGCGATGGTGACAGATTTTTCAGATGTTAACGACGCCTCTTTTAATCAAGCGTGTTATGAAGGGGCAAAAGAATGGTGCAATCAAAATCACATTAAATTCAATTATTATAAGCCAGCAGGCCTGTCTTTAGCAGAACGTGTTAAATCAATGAAACTCGCTATTGACCGTGGATATGATGTGATTTTATGTCCTGGTTTTGCTTTAGGTGAAGCAATTGCCTTAGTCGCTCCAGAGCACCCAGAAGTTAAATTTATTGGTTTAGATATTGCTGAAAGTGATTTTCCAAGTGATTTTACTTTGACTGATAACATTACTGTTTATAACTATCACGAAGAAATAGCAGGTTATTTAGCAGGTTATGGTGCAGTTAAAGAAGGATTTAGAAGCTTAGGATATTTAGGTGGAATGGCCTCCGCTCCTGTGATTAGATTTGGATATGGTTATGTTCAAGGAATAGACGCTGCTGCTAAAGAACTTGGGACAAATGTTGAACTCCAATATGTTTATGGTGGTCAATTCTTTGGAGATAGTGAAATCTATAAATATATTGATAACTGGTATAAAGTTAATGGAACCGAAATAGTATTTTCTTGTGGAGGAAGTATCTATACTTCTGTTGCTTTAGCCGCTAAAGAAAATAATGGTTATATGATTGGTGTTGATAGTGATCAATCTCCAATTATTGATCGTGACTATAAAGAAGGTATTTGTATCACTAGTGCGATGAAAGGAATTAAACAAACTGTTATTGATAAATTAGGACAACTATATAGTGAACAGATTTGGGAAGGTGGAATTAACTACCTTGGTTTGGTGTCTAGTAGTGAACCAGAACACAATTATGTTCAACTTCCTATCGATACTTGGAGAATGAAGAACTTTACAATTGATGATTATAAGGCTCTTTTAAGCGAAATCATGAATGGTGAAAAAGTTATTTCTCCTGATATTCAAGATTATCCCGCTGTCAGTGAATACACAAAAGTTAATTATCGAGGGTCGATTAAATGATGAAAGAAGAATACGTCATTGAAATGCTTAGGATTACCAAAAAATTTGGTAATATTTTGGCTAACGATCACATCGATATTCGCTTAAAGAAAGGCCATATTTTAGCTTTATGTGGTGAAAATGGAGCGGGTAAATCAACAATTATGTCGATTTTATTTGGTTTATATGAACCAGATGAAGGAATGATTAAAAAAGATGGAATAGAAGTGAAAATCACTAATCCAAATGATGCGACAAAATTAAATATCGGAATGGTCCATCAACACTTTAAACTCGTTGATACTTTCACTGTTTTACAAAACATTATCTTAGGTGATGAATCGCTCAAAGAATATACTGAAAACCTTAATTTCTTTAAAAAGTCATTTAATTATTTGAATAAACATGTCTTTAAAATCATCGATTATAAAAAGGCAAGAGAAGATGTTGAAAAAATTATTAATCAATATGATTTACAAGTTGATTTAGATAAGAGAATTAAAGACATCTCAGTGGAGATGCAACAAAAAGTTGAAATCATCAAGATGCTTTATCGACAAAATGACATTTTGATTTTTGATGAACCAACCGCGATGTTAACTGAACAAGAAATTCATGACTTCTTAAAGATATTAAAAAACCTCAAGAACGAAGGTAAATCAATTATTTTCATTTCTCATAAGTTAAATGAAGTGTTTGAAGTTTGTGATGAAATCACTGTGATTAGAAAAGGAAAATATATTGATACTTTAGATGTTAATAAAACCACCAAAGAAGAAATTGCTTCTTTAATGGTTGGAAGAGACGTCAATTATATTGGAGAAAAATCTAAAAAAACACCTAAGGATGAAGTCTTAAGAGTGGAACATCTAACAATGCTAGATCCTTTTAGTAAAAAAAGAATTGTTAATAATGTCTCTTTTAATGTTAGAAAAGGAGAAATTGTCACTTTAGCGGGAATTGATGGAAACGGACAACAAGAAGTAATATATGGCATCACTGGCATTAAAAAGATGCATGAAGGTGTTATTAAACTTGATAATAAAGACATCTCTTCTCTTTCAATTAGAGAAAAAATGAAATCAGGTATCGCTCACATTCCAGAAGATCGACATAAATATGGTCTAGTTTTAGATTATTCAATTAATGAGAATTCGGTTTTGGATCGATACTATGAAAAAGAATTTTCAAAATGCTTCTTTTTAAATGAAAAATCTATTAAGAAATATTCAGACGAATTAATTGAAAAATACGATATTCGTTCTAGTGGAGATGGAAATACTTCTATTAGAAGTATGTCTGGAGGAAACCAACAAAAGATTATCGTTGGAAGAGAAATTGAACGTAATCAAGATTTATTAATCGCTGTTCAACCAACTAGAGGTTTAGATATCGGAGCAATTGAAGGTATCCATAGCTTGTTGTTAGAACAAAGAGAAAATGATAAAGCAATTCTTCTTGTCTCTTTGGAACTTGATCAAGTCTTTAGTTTATCTGATCGTATTTTAGTGATGTATGAAGGAGAGATTGTTGGCGAATTTACTCCTGACAAAGTCGATAGAGAAACATTAGGTTTATATATGTCTGGCGCTAAAAGGGACGAAGTAAACGCAATTAAGGAGAATGAACGTGAATAAGATTAAGATGTTTTTCTCCTCATTAATTAAAAAAGACGCAACTAAGACAGTTGTTACTTCTTTATGGTGTGCGTTACTCGGCTTAATTTTAGGCTTTATTATTTTACTTTTTATTAATCCAAGCGAAGCATCATATGGGATGACTTCGGTGTTAGGAAACTATTTAATTTTTTCTAATCCTCAAGATCGACTTAATTATTTTGGCCAAACCTTAGCAAAGACCGCTCCATTAATTGCGATGAGCTTGTCAATCTTAGTTTCTTATAAAGCAGGATTATTTAATCTTGGTGCTTCTGGACAATATTCAGTTGCAGTTATTATTATCTCTTTCTTAGGAGTTGGAGCGAACTTGCCGTGGTGGTTAGTGATGATTATTGCAATGATTGTTGCCGCTCTTTGGTCAATGATTTCAGGAGCGTTAAAGGCGTTCTTTAACGTTAATGAAGTTATTTCCGGAATTATGCTTAACTGGATTGCTTTATATCTCACTAATGGAATTCTTTCTGAAAGTCCAACTGTTTGGGATTCGGCTCACTCTGAATCAATTTCAGTTTCAAATACTTCAAATGCATTTATTCCTCAAATTGGATTAAATAATTTATTTGCTGGTAATTCAATTGTGGGACTTGGAATGATTCTTATTCTAGTAATAGTGGTTATTATTCATATCATATTTAAAAAGACCACAATTGGATATGAACTTAAGGCAACTGGATTAAATGGAGATGCAGCAAATTACGCTGGAATTAGTAAGATTAAAAATATTTTAATTGCAACTGCAATTTCTGGTGCTTTAGCAGGACTAGCAGCGTCTTTAAATTTACAAAACGGATTTACTTCTTGGAGATTATCTTCAACACCTCCAGATATTGGATTTCAAGGGATTTCTAGCGCGTTTTTAGGTGGATTACATCCAATTGGAATTATCTTCTCCTCGTATTTTATTGTTCATATTACTGAAGGTGGATCAATGATTACTGATTTAGGATTCTCTCCTGAAGTTGCTTCAATTATGACTTCTGTAATTATTTATCTTTCTGGATTTGTTTTCTTTGTTAAAGAAGTAATGCGTAAATATGAAATCAAAGATGAATTTAATAGATTAAATAGAGACAAGGAGGTAAATAGAACATGACAATTGTCTTATCAACAATCTCGTTTCTTTTAGCCTATGTCTCAGTTTTAACTATAACGGCATTAGGTGGAATGTTCTCTGAAAAGAGTGGCACAGTTGCTCTTTCTCTTGAAGGATGTATGACTTTTGGAGCATTTTCCGCTGGAATTATGATGTATGTGATGCCTAATAGTGTCCCTGATTGGCTTAGCGCAATAGTAATTATTGCTGTTGCTATAGTTAGTGCAGGATTATATTCGCTTTTACTAGCGATTGCTTGTATCACATTTAAAGCAAATCAAACATTAGTGGGCACTGCCTTAAATATTTTAAGTACTGCTTTAGCAGTAGTGTTAATTAAACAAGTAACAAAAACAGAAGCTTTACCAGTTGGTAATTCTCGACTTAACTTCACGAGGTTTTACGAGATATTTAATGTTGATATGTTTGGCATTCAAGGGGTGAAATTTAATTGGTTAGTTATTATTGCTTTAGTGTTAATTCCTCTTATTTATATATTAATTTATAAAACTCAATACGGACTTAGATTATCTAGCTGTGGAGAAAACCCATCAAGTGCGGATTCCTTAGGAATTAATGTCACTAAGACTAGATATGTTGGAGTTTTAGCTTCTGGTGTATTTGCGGGATTAGGGGGCTTATTACTTATTACTATGAATGCGGAATGGGAATTCGCTAACGGGGCAAATGGATTTGGTTTCCTCGCTTTAGCGGTTTTGATCTTTGGTCAATGGAAACCTCTATATATTTTCTTAGGTGCTTTTGTCTTTTCGTTATTTAAAACAATATCAGTTATCTACCCATCGATTGATTTCTTAGCAAACTTAGGAATATCATCATATTTCTATTTAGCGTTACCATATGTTGTTTGCTTAATCGTTTTAATCTTTACTAGTAAAAGAAACGTTGGTCCAAAGGCTCTTGGAGAGCCATATGAAAAAGGAAAACGATAGAAAAGCAACTTGCTTGCAAAATAAATTAAAAATATAGATAATAGTGGCATGAAACGTTTAGAGTCTCAGGAAGATTATTTAGAGAAGATATTGCAAATATCTCAGAAAAAAGAAAATGTTCACGCGATTGATATAGCGCGCGAGATGTCTTTTTCTAAACCTTCTGTTTCTGTTGCGATGAATAAATTAAAAGAAGCGGGTTACATCGAAATTAATGAAAAAGGCGAAATTAGCCTGACACCTACAGGTTTAGCGATTGCAGAAAAGACTTTAGAAAAACATATTATTCTAACAAATGTGTTAATTTATCTCGGGGTCGATGAAGAAACTGCGAAAGAAGATGCTTGTCGCTTAGAACATGACATTTCTGACACTGCCTGGGAAGCGATTAAAAAACGCACCGAATTTTTAAATAAATAGAAGATATTTATTATTAATAAAGATATAAGAGTTAGTTTTGACTAACTTTTTTCTTTACATAGAAATGAATAGGTATATAATAGTAAAGGTTAGTTAAGACTAACCAGAAAAGGAGGAGAGGTATGCCAATAGGATTAGCACCTTTAAATACTGAAATGAAAGTGGTGAGAGTTCTCACTGATGAAAAGACTAAGAAACATTTAGAAAGTCTTGGTATTTTAGTTAACTCCTCAATTACAGTAATTTCATCTGTCAATGGCGGTGTTGTCATCGCTATTAAAGATGGAAGACTAGCGTTAGATCGTTCTATCGCTAGCAAAATACTAGTCGCGTAGAAAGGAAGGAATTTATGCTTAAAAGACTAGATGAATTTAAAATAGGCGAGACTGGCCTAATTAAGAAAGTAGAAGGTGAAGGACGCCTTCGTAGAAGACTATTTGATATGGGAGTGACTCCAGGGGCAACAGTTTATCTACGTAAAAAAGCTCCATTAGGAGATCCTCTAGAAGTCACGATTAGAGGCTATGAGTTAACACTTCGTAAAAGCGAGGCTTGCTTAGTAGTCTTAGAAGTGGAGGACCGTTAATATGAAACGTTTCGCTTTAGCGGGTAATCCAAACTGTGGTAAAACCACCTTATTCAACAATTTAACAGGAAGCACCGCTCACGTTGGTAACTGGCCTGGTGTTACTGTTGAAAAGAAAGATGGTGTTTATAAGAAACTTGAAGAACCAATTGCGATTATTGATTTACCAGGTATTTATTCTTTATCACCATATACAAACGAAGAAGTAATTTCCAGAAATTACATTCTCGATGAAAAACCTGATTGTGTCATTAATATCGTTGACGCAACAAACTTAGAGAGAAACCTCTATCTAACTACTCAACTATTAGAAATTGATGTTCCTGTTGTTATTGCTATTAACATGATGGACGTCTTAGAAAAAGCTGGTGATACGTTAGATGAAAAACTCTTACAAGAAAAATTAGGAGTCCCTGTTGTTAAAATCAGTGCTTTAGAGGAATCAAACCTCAAAGAACTTATGGAAGTTGCCTATCACGCTAGTAAAGCAGTGAGATTAGGTAAGACCGTTATTTATAACAAAGACTTAAAACACCTTATTGGCGATGTCACAATTGCTTTTAAAGGCAAGAATGTTGAAAACCCATTATTCCACGCGGTTAAACTCGTTGAGAATGATGAGATTGAATCAAAAATGCACGAAGATCTTCTCCCAATGGTGGAAGAATTCAAAAAAACACTTAATGATGAAACATTTGGTGATGATATTGAAGCAATTGTTGCGGATGAAAGATATAACTACATCTCAACTAACTTTGCTAAAGCAATCACTAAAAACGCTAACGAAGAGGAACAAAAAGTTAAAGAGAACAAATCTGATCGTATCGATAAGGTTTTAACTCATAAAGTGTGGGGATTATTAATCTTCGCAGTTATTCTCTTCTTAGTATTCCACTTTACATTCTCAGAAAACTTCTTCTTTGTCGGAAAAGCTTTTGAAGCAAATGGAGTTGAACCTTCATTTGCTGGAACAATCTATGAAGGATTATTCTGGACTGATAAAGGAATTAACTCTCCTGGTGTCATGCTCTTTAATTTCTTCGATATGTCATTCTCGGGAATTATTGATGCGACTAACGCAGCGATGACAGGAGCGTTAGGAGATGGACATTGGCTCACTGGATTTATCTGTGATGGTGTCTTATCTGGTTTATTCTCAATTTTAGGTTTCTTACCTCAAATCTTAGTATTATTCTTATTCTTCTCTATCATGGAAGATACAGGATATATGGCTCGTGTTGCCTTTATTCTAGATAGAATCTTTAGAAAATTTGGTTTATCTGGTAGAGCGTTCATCCCAATGATTATGGGATTTGGTTGTTCGGTTCCTGCAATGATCAACACCAGAACTTTAGCAGATGAAAATGAAAAGATTTCCACAATTAGAGTGATTCCATTCTTCTCTTGTGGCGCTAAACTTCCTATCTTAGTCGCAATCGCGGGTGGTGTATGTGAAGTATTTGGATTTGGTAGTGTTGATTTAATTACCTATTCAATGTATGTCTTAGGTGTTATTACTGCAATCGTTGCAGTCTTAATCTTAAGACACACAACTCTTAAAGGTGACGCTGCTCCATTCATTATGGAGTTACCACAATATCACTGGCCACAATTTAAATCCTTAATGATTCACCTTTGGGATAAGGCAAAACACTTCGTTAAGAAAGCGTTTACCATTATCTTAGCTTCCACAATTGTCATTTGGTTCTTATCTAACTTTGGATGGAACTGGCAAATGGTGGACAGTATGCAAGATTCGATTCTTGCCTCAATTGGCATGTTTATCCAACCATTATTTACTCCACTTGGATTTGGCTCTCAATTAACAACGATTGGTTGGGTATTCGCTGTTGCGGCTATTACTGGATTAATTGCTAAAGAAAACGTTATCGCAACATTTATTACTTTAGGAGCAGTTGCTGTTGCTTTCTTAAATAGTGGCACAGTTGATCCAGCAATTATTGATGCGATTAAAGCTGATGAAGAGGGTGTTACCGCGGTTACTCAAATGATTAATGCGACTGGTATCACCTGGCAAAGCTGTATCTCATTTATTGCCTTCAACATGTTAACTATTCCTTGCTTTGCTGCTTGTGCAACTGCTAAGGCAGAATTAAAGAAAGGAACATTCAAGTACACATTACTCTTCTGGATTATTACATCATTTATTGGTGCCTGCTTCGTCTATGTCTTCTTATCATGCTTTGATATCAATTCATTAGCGTGGGCCTTACCCGTTACTCTTGGTTTAGTTATTATCGGAGTTTGTACATTTGTATCAATTCGCGTATATAACAAAAGGAAAGCAGAGGCAAGAGCGTAATGTTTCTTAATCCTGCTACATTATGGATTGAAATATTAGTGGTTATCGCTACGGTTATGTTTCTAATCGCAGTGATTGCCCGCTATATCTATAAGAAGATGCATCATTTACCAACAGGTGAATGTGAATGTTGCCATAAAAGCAAGAAGCAATTATTAGACGAATATCACAAAATGTATTCAAAATAAAACCACCAAAATAAATTGGGCAGTGTCGAATAGGCACTGCTCTTTTTTCTTTAAATAAGTTGACTATCTAATAGATAATTTTGTATATTACAAACTAAAGGAGAGAAATATATGACAAATTTTCAAGTATATAGAAAGACATTATCTTTCTCATTATTGATGTTTCTTGTTGATATACTTGTCTTTGCTATTCTTGGTGGATCTGCTGTTGGAGGATTCTTTATCGCTGATAGCACTGCATCAAGTAGAGCTTTTATCGGTTTAATTATCGGACTAGTTATTGGCATCATCTTAGCGGTTTTAATTAATATTTTTATTACGAACCGTATTAAAGCTGCTCAAATATCAATGATGGTCAAAGGAGTTACAGAAGGAAATCTTCCAGATCGTTCCTTTAAACAAGGCTTTGAAGAAATTAAAGGAAGATTCGCTAGTATCACTGGTTTTTATTTAGTAACTAGAGCAATTAGAGCAATTGTTAATCAAATTAGTAGAGGTATTAACCGTTTAGGAACAATGGTTGGTGGACAAGTTGGTAATAGTGTCACTTCCGCGATTGATTCCGCAGTCCAAACATTACTTAGTTATTTATGTGATTGCTGCTTAGGATGGATTCTTTATCGTAAAGATATCAGCACTGCAAAAGCAGGATGTGAAGGTGCCGTTATCTTCTTTAAACATGGTAAGACATTAATTCGTAATATTGGAAGAATTTTCGGTATGGGATTATTATCTCTCGTCCTTATTGGTGGCGGATTCTTTGGAATTTCATATTTAATCTTTATGCAATTCCCAACTATGTTTGATCCAATTGTTAAAGAAATTGCTGATTTCGCTGCTAGAGAAAGCGCTGATATTCATCCAGCTTTAACTAATCCAACGACATTTGCGATTGTTCTTGCAGCAGTTATTGGTTTAATTATTTGGGGTATTCTTCATAGCGTGCTTATCCGTCCATTCGTCTTAGTTGGCGTTATGCGTAACTATATGGCCGCTGGTATTCAAGATATGCCTACTGAAAGTGACTTCGCTAAACTTGATAGCATGTCACCAAGATTTAGAAAAATGCACAATAGCATTTAACATGGTTAAATGAAAAAGAAAAAGACGGCGATGCCGTCTTTTAGTTTGCTTTTATGATTAGAAGAATCTTCCAATGATATCTTTACTAGCAGCACAAGTATCTTCCATATCACCGAAGGAGATAATTTCACCAGCGTAATATGTGTTCTTTGTGCCTTGTAAAGCTTCAAGTTTGTCATACCAACCATCCGCGTAATCTTTAGCAGAAACGTGTGGGCAGTAGTAGACTTCTTGAGGATATAATTTTTCTTTAATTGGGAAGCCGACTTTAACCATATCTTCATCCATGGTCTTTTGAGCAAATTCATAGGTAACATCTGGTGTACCAGTGTGGTTTGCTAAAGCGTAGACTGTAACTGGGCAGTCATTACCAAGATGTTGCCATCTATTGTAATAAACCATGGCGTGTCCAAGTCTTTCTGGAACCATGTTTTCAACAAGGTAACCGGAGATAACTGGACTCTTGCCTTCTTCGAAGGTTGCGATATAGTCGATATATCTTTCGTGAATAATCTTGGAGAATAATTCTTTTTCTTCTTTGGTTGCGTCTGCGTAATTTGCAAAGTAATCAAGAGGTGTGGTAACGATTAATTTATCGAATTCTTCGACCTTTTCTTTTCCGTCTTTGCCTTTAATGGTCACTAAGACTTTACCATCTGGACGTTCAACTTTAACGACTTCGGTTTGTAAAACGGCTGGATGTTGTAATTTGTTATTAACGTGAACATAAATTTCTTGTGTTCCATCTTGCCATGTCCATAACTTCATATTGACGAATTCAAGAGCGGTAGTGACATCAAGATATTTCATGACTAACGCGGTTGGGATTTCATCAAAGAAGCCATAACCGAATGAGGTGAATGGTGCGATCCAAATTCTTTGGACTTCTTCAACACCATTGAGTTTACAGAATTCAGCGAATGGTAACGCTAAATCTTTAAGATTTGGGTTTGTTCCTTTAATGTAATTTGGGAATGATGTTTCTTTTGTAGCGCCACAATATCCATCGACGCCTTTAGAAATACCATAGTATTCGCCTTTAGCGACACCGAGGTGTCCATAACAATCATAGCCAACATATTTTGTTTGCATTAAATGATTGAGTTTTTTCATTTGCTTCTTTAATTTAAGTAAGCCTGAAAGTTTTTTGAATGAGAAGTTCACTTTTGGTTCGAATGGATGATCAATTTCACCAGTGGTTTTACGGAACTCTCTTCTCATGTTTGGTTCGCCTGGTTTGAAATCTGGGCCTTTGTGGTAATATCCGCCGAATTCTTCCATTTCACTAACAGCGTGATATGTGATAGCGCCCATAATAGCACCGGTTTCGAAGCTTCTTTCTTCTTCGACACCATTGTGTTTTACTTTAATTTTTGGTGACCAGCATTTTCCTCCAACCTTGTTTAATTTTTCATAAATAACATAGTTGGTGTATCCTTTTTTCTCGAGATACATGGCAGCTGAAAGACCCGCAGGTCCCGCACCAATAATACAGATTCTCTGTTTTAAATCGCTCATATAAAAATATGCTCCTTATGTAATAAAATCATAACTCTGTTATTTTAAAAATTGAATAACTTTTTTCTTTAAAAAAGAAATGATAGTGGTAAATAAAACATATAAGGACTATAATATGCGATATGACTTTTGAAATACTAATTCAAATTTTCTTTCTTGGTATCGGACTTTCTATGGATGCTTTCTCAGTTGCTTTAACTGATGGATTAACATATAAAGATATCAATGTTAAAAAATCACTTTTTATCGCTTTTGTTTTTGGATTCATGCAGGCTCTTATGCCTTTAATCGGTTTCTGGCTTGTTGAAGTGGTTGAATTAATCGCTGGAGAAGTGGCGGG
>JBGURM010000086.1:0-7377 GCA_045132035.1 Bacilli bacterium | reverse complement strand
ACTCATATTGATATGCCCAAGTCTAGTATATGACCAGGCACTTTTATTATAAAAAACAGAGATAGCGTTACCGTTATATAAAACAATATCTCCAGGAACAACATCCATTTGTTTATCGTTTCTAGTGATTGAAGTTCCAATCGAACCTGTTTGTTCAAAGCCACCATATTCGTGCATATTAATTGTTAATGGGACTAATTTCTTAAGAGCGGTAACAGAATCATTATTCTCCCAAGTTACATCCAATTCTTTTTCGTCGATATATAAATCCATAGCCACTTCCTTTTCAATATAATTATCTAACCAATTTCCTATTTCTTCTTTACTAGCACTAGAAGAGAAACGTCTTCCTTCTAACCAATTTGCCTCAGGTGCGCTTTTAGCTAAATTAGTCGCACTACTACCAATTGGAGAGCTTCCTGAAGTACAAAACGGAAGAATCGTCTTATCAGTAAAATCATATGACTCAATAAATGTGTATAAAATTTTAGGTGCTTGGTCCCACCAAATAGGATAGCCAAGTATGATTGTGTCATATTGAGAAATATCTCCTATCGTAAATTTGATTTCTGGTCTAGCACTATCATCATTTTGTTCTCTATTAGCGCGACAATCCGTATTATAGTTGATATCTTCTGCTGTATATTCTTGTTTTGGAACGATTTCAAATATATCACTTTCCAAATACTCTTTTATGTAATTGGCGAGGGTTCTTGTATGGTTTGTCACTGAAAAATACGCGACTAAGACATTATCTTCACCTGGATTAATTATCTTCTCTCCACCATCTTGATTAGTGGAAGGCGAGCAGCTAGATAAAGTAAGAATTGATAAAATTGCTATTAATAATTTCTTCATATTCTACTTCGTGTCCTTTTTTAAGCTCCTCTAACTGCTTCTTTTAGTAGAAAAGCAGTGTTCCAATTCACTCTAGGACTACCATTAACAACCACTATTTTCATTTTCTCTCTCCGCTAGTATTTTTTATATTTTACAACAAGAAAGGTCAATAAGCATATATCAACGCTTTGAATTAAAAAGAAAAAACGACTCTCCATTATTGGAAAGTCGTCTGTGTCTTTTTTGATTTCTAAACTATCTATTAGTTACTTGAACTAGAAGATGATGAATTCTGAACTCTTGCAAAAATCAATAAGATTCTAAGTAGTAGTTCAAGGAATTCGAGAATCAAATCATTAACATATTGGATGTTATATAGTTTGAATAAGCTCTTCATCATTTCTCTTTCTTCTGAAGTTGCTAAACCATCTTTTTCTAAAATTTCTAAAGCCTTGTTTTGAGCTTTAACTTCAGTTTTTAAGACCATTAATGACATCACAAATGACGCTACATAGAATAATAACCCTAAAGAAGCAGCGATAATTGTAATAACACCAGAGAAATTAAAGAGAATGAGATCAAGAATTACACCAACAAGGACAATTGGAATAAACATCATCGGCCCAAAATAGATAAATGGAGTAAGAATGATTCTTACTTTCATATCCTTGTCACCTTCTTTATCTAAAATTGCTAAAGAAGATTTTTGAGCACCCATTGCCATAGAAGAAATACTGTTCTTTTTCACAGTCCATCTTCTCAATCTAACTTTCTTGAAGAAATGGGAGTAACTATTACCAAACATAAGAGATCCCACTACCGAGACCTTAATATGGTTCAAACCATTGTTATCTAAGATTTTTCTTGCTGTTTGTTCACCATTGATTCCAGCTTTGTTTTCAGTTCTGTTATAAACGACATATTTGATGGCTAGCCAAATACTAACAACGACAGAAACTAAAGCAACGATTAGAATTAAGCAACCAACAATAAAAATAGCCCACTGTAATGCAGGATCAACATTTTTAAATCCTTCAATATTTTCAAATAATGGCATATTAAACCCTCCTAAATAAGACAATCCATATTTTAATAAATAATACGAATAAAAACTATAACTTTTAGTTTTAGTTAATTTTGAACCACTATTAACATATTTATAAACACATCATTGGCATATAATATCTTTCCACTTCTTTACACTTATTTTGTTATATTTAATCATTAAAAAAGATTGACAAATGTCAATCTAATTTTACGAAGTGGTGAGGCGTTCGGGATTGAGTTCGCTACTTTTTGCTAGTAATTCTAGTAATAAATGTAAGATTTTCACAATCTGTTTTGCTATTGTGATAAACAGTCGTTAAAAGAGGGATGCATTGTTCTTTATCTAATTAATTAGATGATATTTAGTTTTCTATGCTTAAATATGAAATTGGTAAATGATGATTAGTCATGTTTTGGATGTTTTATTTTCGATGGCAAATGTTGGTGTTTTTGAGCTTATCCAAATCCCACCAAAAAAGTGATTTACACATGATTTTCGCCTATTTTTAGTCAATTTTAGTAGTCTTTAGTAATTTCCCACATTGATTTAATAGTCATATGGCATCGATTCGAGTTTTTTCAATTGGGTGAATAATTATTTATATATATGAAATTCTTCCGATTTCCCGCTTCTGTCTTCTTCGTCAAATTGTTTTCTAATGTTAATTGTTACAGTTTTTTCAACGAAAGATCTAAAATCATCAAAAGAAGATAGACTATTTAATTCAACATTTGAAACACTCTTTTTCGCTCTTTCTCCTAAATCGTTCTTGTAAACAATTTCGTTTATGTACAAATTTTTTGTTGCCGAATGAATCAAAGTGACAAAAAATGGTTTCTCATGGTTGAGAACTAACGCAGCATACATTGCATTGCCTGGTATAAAGTCTTTTTCAGGCATTTCGAAAAGTATGGCCGTTCCATGTTTTCCTTCAATTCCACATTTTTGAACATTCTTAAGCGATTCTACCCATGCTTTTTTTGTAAGATTAACAGTCTTTTCATATGCTCCTTTTATAAAATTTCTTACATAGCCTATTTTATTGTCTATCTCTATCAAATTTGCAAGCGTAAAAGGCTCCTCAAGATTAATCCACCATTCTTCTAAAAGGTATGCAAATACAACATTATTATTAGATGTATCCCTAATCAATCCATTATTCCTCACAATAAGATTAAGATTGTCAAGCCATTCCTTTTTTTCATTATAGATAGCAATGATTTTTTGATAATCAGATAGCAAGCAAGATATAACATTTTCGATTTCAAAAGTTTTAGCTTTTAGACTAATATATGCATCTATACTGGATGAAATAGATGTTTTGAAATGGTTTAAACGTTCATTGTATTTTTGTTTAAAATCGATAAAGCAATTTAACTCCTGCGTTTCGAAAGAAACACCATTTTTGTTGAGATAATCATGGAGCGATGAAACATATTCACAATACATTTGCATCGTTTGATAATTATCGTTAAGTTTTATTATTTCTTTTCTTGATAGTTCTAATATTTTTAATCTCGAACAAACCAACTTGTTTATTCGATTAAAGTCATATTCACCAATATAACCCAATTCATGTCTACATCCATCAGTAAAAAACCAATATCCGGCAATAATGTATTTAGCAAATCCGAGATAATAAGTCAAAGCATCTGTAAATTGTTCGGTTTTTTTTATATCGTTATCGTCAAATTGCCTGTGTAGCTTTATATGCTGAAAGGCATGAGAAAGTTCGTGACACAATGTTGCTATTATGGCATTTGTATTCATACCTTCTGTGCATATTTTGATGTTGCCAGTTGTATCAGATTGAGGTTCAAAAAGGCCTGCCTCTTTTTCAATCCTAGTTTCGTAGAAAGAGATTGGTATAAAGTAATCAATTAAACCAATGTGCTTTTTTAAATAATCACCTATTTCATTAATAACGTGTGTATATTTTGGTTTATCTTTTTCATCAAAAGCAGATTCAAATGATTGATATAAATATGAAGGTATTTCAGCATCGCCCAAAGGCAAATTTGGGAATATATTCTCGATATATTTGTCAATAAATTCAATAAAAGAATCGGTTAATATTTCTTTCATATTGAATATAATAACATGACCGATAGAATACTTTCTGCATCATTTTTACTCATATGTTTATTACAAATTGTTGTCTTAGCTGTTGAACTCTTATCATAACCCTTGTTTTATACTGGTATTCGAATCCCGAACGGCAACAAAAAAACTCGCAACATATCAACTATACTGGAGTACCAATATATTGGTGGCGAGTTATAAACTTTATGGCCTAAATGGACAGAAATGATACAATTGAACACATCTCAAAAAGCCGAACATTGCTCATTTGAATATATTATACAAGGAATAAATAAAAGAAAACCATCATCACTGATGGCTTATTTTTCTATTATTTTATTGTTATCTCGTTTTGGTAACTGCTGTAGTATTGAAACACTATCTTAAGTGGGTATATTTGTTGCTTAATATTTGGATTTTGATTTCTTAATTGTAAAAAGAACTATAGAGGTATAGAATTTAAGGGTCTAAAAGTGGTAACAATGATGAAAAACATGATGATGCGTATGATGTTACTAACCCGAGCTGTTGGCAGGGACTTTTAGTCATCAAATCTGCTGAATTGAATAAATGCTCGGGAAAACATCTCGAGCTTTTTTATTGAATAGGAGGACCTATGATTGAAATTAAAAATGTAACCAAACAATTCGAAAATGGTACAGTGGCCATTAAGGATATTTCTCTCACTATTAATGATGGAGATATTTATGGCATTCTTGGATTATCTGGCGCCGGTAAATCAACTTTAGTCCGTTGTATCAACGGATTAGAAACATTTGATTCCGGAAGTATCTATTATAACGGCACACTTATTGCTTCCGATAAAGTAAGAGTGTCTCGTGATGTAAAAAGAAAGATATCAATGATTTTCCAACACTTTAATTTACTTGATCAACGTACAGTCCTCCAAAACGTTGAAATCGCTGGTGAACTTACTCACCAAAAAGATCGTAAAGAAAAAGCTATCGACTTACTTGAGAAAGTCGGACTAGAAGATAAATTAAAATCATATCCATCTACTTTGAGTGGTGGTCAACAACAAAGAGTCGCGATTGCGCGTGCTTTAATGACTAATCCAGATGTTTTGCTGTGTGATGAAGCAACTTCTGCTTTAGACGCTGAAACAACTGAGTCAATCTTAGATTTATTAAAAAGATTAAACAAAGAATTAGGATTAACAATTATTATCATTGCGCATCAAATGTCAGTTATTGAATCAATATGCAATAAAGTCGCAATTATTGATCACTCTCAAATTGTCGAGCAAGGATATTTAGC
Source organism: Bacilli bacterium (assembly GCA_045132035.1). Taxonomy (GTDB): domain Bacteria; phylum Bacillota_I; class Bacilli_A; order RFN20; family CAG-826; genus UBA2450. The sequence goes on along the minus strand of JBGURM010000086.1, from coordinate 2,129 downwards.
GGATGTATTCTTAAATCCTCAATCTAGTGTGGGTCAAAAACTTATCCACGCTGGTAAAGTAGCGACCAAATTAGATGATAAGAAACTTATTCGCTTAATTTTTGATGGTGAAACCGATATTCCTTTAGTGGCAAATATCGTGCAAGACTGTAATATTTTGGTCTCAATTGTTTCTGCGGATACAAAGACAATTGACGGAAAGAGTTATGGTCATTTAATTATTAAACTTCCTTATTATGATGAAGATATTAATAAACTTAAAAAATATTTAGAGATTAAAAAAGTTAAATATGAGGAGGTAGTTTTATGATCGATTGGGGATTAGTTTTAGAATCAACTAAAGAAACGATTCTTATTACATTCATTTCTACATTCTTAGCCTATTTAGTAGGCCTACCTCTCGGGGTTATTCTTAATGCGACATCATCTAGAGGTGTTCATCCTAATAGAATATTTAATAGTGTATTATCTATTATTGTTAATGTATTACGTTCTATACCTTGTTTGATTATTGTGGTGTTAGCAATGCCAATATCGAGGGCTATATTTGATAGAGCAACTGGAAAGTGGTACACGATGATTATCCCATTATTCCTTACTTCATTTGCCTATGTTGCTCGTGTAGTGGAGCAGTCTTTATCAGAGGTTGATTCAGGGAAGTTTGAAGCTATCCGTTCTTTAGGCGCTTCGAATTCTCAACTCATCTTTAAAGTAGCAATTCCTGAATCCGCACCTTCATTAATTGTTGGATTGTCCGTTACTCTGGTATCGATACTAGGTTATACTTCATTTGCCTATAACATAGGCGCGGGAGGACTTATCTCTCAAATCTGGACCTTCTATACTCGTAATACTGGTAACTACGCATCCGAATGGATGTTCTGGATTATGATTATATTTGTGGTTTTAATTGTCCAAATCGTGCAAGAGCTTGGACTATTCATATCAAGAAAGATTGATAAAAGGAGGAAATTAAGATGAAACGTTTATTTATTGGTCTTGTATTAGCAGCTGCTTCATTATCAGGCTGTTCAACTTCTAGTAACAAAGTTACTGTGTGCGCTAGTGAGATTCCACATGCTGAAATACTTAATGAGTGCGTTAAACCATTAATGGAGGCTAAAGGCTATAAATTAGAAGTCACTGTTTTAGATTGGACTATGCAAAATGATGCGGTGAGAAATAACGAATATGACGCAAATTATTTTGAACATATGCCTTATTTAAATACATATGAACATGTTTCAGATCTTAAGATGACTGCAAAAGTGCATTATGAACCTTTAGGTATATATAAAGGCGGTGCGAGCACTAATACAATTGAGATATGTAATGATACATCCAATGCTTTAAGAGCGTTTGATTTACTTAAAGCTAATGGTTATCTCACAACTGAAGGCTATCGTAATGGAGATGAATTATCATTTACTGGAAGTACATATACAGAAAACGGCTATACAGTTACATTAATATCAGAAGAATTATTGGTCGCATCTATGCAAGATTATGGATTAGCGTGTTTACCATGTAATACAGCGATGACTGGTAACGTGACTGCCGCTCCTCTTAAAACTGAAAGTGATCCAGAATTAGTGACATCTAAAGCTAATGGCTTGGTATGTAATAAAGCTAAATATGAATCTGATACTTCTTATAAAGAAAAGATTGATATTTTAACTGATATCCTCCTTTCTAAGGAAGTTTCTGATTGGGTGAAAACTAAATACAACCAAAAGATTACTTGTGATAGCAGTTCACAAATTGATTTACGATAGTGATTAGATATCTTTTTTAAATAAAGACGAATAGCCAATCATTTGGCTTTTAACAATCATGTACAGAAAAGCTTAGTACTTACTAAGAAGCTAATTATTATTTTTAGCCAGTAATAATGTTTTTGAACAGTAATGAGAATATGATTTCTTGATTTTTATCAAAAAATGGCCGCTTTTGACATTCTCTGTAAAACCACTATCTCAAAAAAGGTAGATATAATCTAAAGAAAAAAGGACTGACACATTGTATCAATCCTATGTTTCTAAGTTGCCCTTGAAGAATATTGCTGATACAAATCAAGGTTTTGCCGATAGGTTGAAGAAGTCCTTTGATACAAAATCACTGAGGTGACA
>JBGURM010000085.1:0-6869 GCA_045132035.1 Bacilli bacterium | reverse complement strand
CATCGAATCTTTGCCGTACGAACTTTTAGATCATCATTTATATCGCTTTAAACTTTTCAAAGTAAAAGATAGTTATATTTTCTATTTTGATTTTCATCATATCTTAATGGACGGAACTTCATTAAAACTATTCATTGATGACTTCCTTTTAGCATTAGAAGGCAAGGAACTTATAGAAGAAAAAGAAACCGCTAACGATTATTCATTAAGTGAAAGTGAATGGATTAAAGAGAAAAAATACCAAGCCTCAAAAGATTATTTTGAAAAATTGGTGGGTGATGTTGAAACAGACTCAACAATAGTTGAAGACAAAATTGAAGAAAAAGTTGCATATCAAAACATTAGAAGAAAGATTTCAATTAGTGATAAACAAGTTAAATCAATTACTAAGCCGTTAAATATTAAAACCTCCTCCTTCTTCTTAGGAGCGTTTAGCTATTTATTAGCGAAATTTAACATGGATGAGAATGCTTTATTCCTCACTGTTAATAACGCTAGAAGTGAAGGCGTTAGAAGAAGCTTTGGTAGTTATGTTAAAACATATCCTTTCTTTGTTCATTTTGAAAATGACACAGTGAAAGATTTATTAACAAAAGTTAATGAAGAGAATATCGAAAGCGTTAAGCATCTTGATTATCCTTTCTCGATGTTAAGTAAAGATTTTGGTTTATCCGCTAGTATCTTATTCGCGTATCAAGGCGATTATTTCTATAAAGGAACATTTCATAATAAAGAAGTTGAAGTTACTCCTTTGCTTAGAAAAGACGGAAAAGAAAAAATCGCTATCGAGTTACATAGATTTAATGATGAATATATCATTTGGGTTGAATATCGCTCAGATTTATATAATGAAGAATCAATGAATCAATTTATTGATTTATATGAAATCATCTTAAATGAATTCTTAAGCAAGAAATCTTTAGATGACATCAATCTTGTTAGTAAAAAAGAAGAAGAACTTCTTGAATCATTTAATAAAATCGACGCTCCATATTTAGAAGACAATCGAACAATCTTAGATGATTTCCTAGATACTGCTAAAAAATATCCAAACAATTTAGCAGTGGTCTTTAAAGACAAAGAATACACATATAAACAAGTCGATGAAATCACTACAAGAATCGCCAATGAATTAATTAGATTAGGAGCTAAAAAAGAGAAAGTCGTTTCTATTTTAATTAATAAATCAGAATACATTGTACTTGCTTCCCTAGCAGTTATTAAATCAGGCGCTGCCTATCAACCATTAGACCCTTCTTATCCAAAAGAGAGGCTTTCTTTCATGGTTAAGGATAGTGGAGCAATCATTTTAATTAGAGATGACGACCTTGAAGGATTAATTGATGATTACCATGGAAAAGAGATTCCTGTTAGTAAATTATTCTCCTTTAAGGATTACACTCCAATTAAAACTAGACCAGAACCAAAAGATATGTTCATTATGCTTTATACATCTGGTTCTACCGGTTTACCAAAAGGTGTCATGTTAGAGCATGGTAATATCTTTGCCTTTACTAGATATTATAGAAACGAATTCAATTTAGACTCTAATAGTAGAGTTAGTGCTTATGCCTCTTATGGCTTTGACGCTGATATGATGGACTTATATCCAACTCTTACAAGCGGTGGATGTGTTTATGTTATTCCAGATGAAATGAGACTTAATCTTATTGAATTAGGTGAATATTTTGATGAAAAAGGCATTACACATAGCTTTATTACCACTCAAGTTGGAAGACAATTCGCAGGCGAAATTCATCCAAAAACACTCAAAGTCTTTGGTGTTGGAGGAGAGAAACTTGTTCCAATTGATCCACCTAAAGGATTTAAATTCTATAACTTCTATGGTCCTACTGAAGGTACAGTTTTCTGTACGAGACAATTAGTGGATAAAGTTTATTCAAGAATCCCAATTGGTGAATCACTTAGCGATTATAAGATTTATGTCTTAGACAAAAACAAGAAGAGATTACCAACTTTAGTTAATGGTGAACTTTACATTTCTGGTCCACAAGTAGCAAGAGGTTACTTAAATCGTGAAAAAGAAAATAACGAAGCTTTTTTAACTAACTGGTTTACTAAGGATGAAAAATTCCAAAGATTATATAAGACAGGTGATATTGTTAGATTATTACCTGATGGAAAAGTTGATTTTATTGGACGTAAAGACGGACAAGTAAAAATCAGAGGTTTTAGAATTGAATTATCAGAAGTTGAAAAAGTTATTCGTGAATATAGCAAAATTAAAGACGCAACTGTAAAAGATTTCACTGATCCAAGTGGAGTTAAATTTATCGTTGCGTACGTCGTTAGTGATGAAAAGATTAATGTTGAAGAATTAAATGAATTTATTAGAAGCAAGAAGCCTCCATATATGGTTCCTGCTTACACAATGCAACTAGATAAGATTCCTCTTAATCAAAATCAAAAAGTTAATAAGAGAGCCTTACCAATGCCAGAGATTCAACAAGAAGAAGTCATCGCTCCTAGAAATGATGATGAAAAGATTATCTTTGACTTAATCAAAGAAGTTATTGGACATGACCAATTTGGTGTTACAAATAACATCTTTGAAGCTGGCTTAACATCCATTTCCTCAATCAGATTAATTATTCTCTTATCTAAGAAATATGGTAAGACCGTAGAGAATGGTGATTTAAAAGATAATCCAACTATTGAAGCTTTAGCGAAGTTCTTGTCAAACAAGACTGAAGATGAAGTTTTAGAAGTTTTAGAAGAATATCCACTTAGCAAAACTCAAGAAGGTATCTTTGTTGAATGTGTTTCTAAGGCTAATACCACAAATTACAACATTCCTTTCTTGTTTAAGTTAGACAAGAATATTGATCTTGAAAAATTAAAAGCAGCTTTAACTAAAGTGGTGGACGCTCATCCATATTTGAAGACTGTTTTATCAATGAATGCGGATGGAGAAATTGTTGCTTCAAGAAAAGAAACTCCTTCAGTGGTAACGATTAAAAATGAAGAGATTAAGATTGATGAATTAGTAAGACCTTTCTCAATTTTAGGCGGTTTCTTATATCGTATTGAGATTTATCAAGGCAAAGAAAACTACTTATTCTTAGACTTCCATCATATCGTTTGTGATGGTACTTCTGAATCAATCATCTTAAATGATTTAAATAAAGCCTATTCAGGAGAAGAGTTACAAGCTGAGACATATACTGGTTTTGAAGTTGCCTTAAAAGAAAGAAAAGATTTAGCAACCGATAAACTAGAAAAGGCTAAATCATTCTATCAAGGTGTCTTAAAAGATGTAGATGGAGAATATGTTTTAAAGAAAGACTTAAAAGTTTCTAAAGTTTCCAAATTAGCGTCTATAGACTTAGTTTTAAATGTTAATAATGAACAAATTAAGAAATATGTTGAAGACAACAAATTAACAAATAACGCGTTATTTAACTTTGTCTTTGCCTTCACTCTTTCTAAATTCCTCTATAAGAGCGAATCTTTATACACAACTATTTATAACGGTAGAAAATCATCAAAGATGATGAACACTGTTTCTATGCTAGTTAAGACTTTACCTGTTTTTATTAAGTATGAAGATAAAGACAATGTTTTAACAAAGATTAGCGAGATGAAAGAGCTCTTAAGTGGATTAGAAGAAAACGACTTATATTCATTTAGTGATGTCGCTAACGATTATGATATTTCTGCTGATATCATCTTCGCTTATCAAGGAGACGACTTTATCTTTGACAATATCGGTGGATATAAAGTCTCAACTGTCTTATTAGAAAGTGACACTCCTAAGAGTGATTTCGGTTTAGATATTTTCTTAGAAAAAGGCAAATATCGCGCTCACTTTGAATGGGATGAAGCAGTTTATAATAAGTTCACAATTGAATCATTCAATCGCTTATTTGAACTTGTTTTAAACGAAGTATTAAATAAAAAGACTATTGGAGAGATTGATTTACTTCCTAAAGTTGATAAAGAAAAATATGACGAGATTAACTCTACTCATGTTGATTTAGAAGAAGTAACAGTTAATAAATTACTTGAAAGACAAGCTGCAAAGCATAAAGATAAACCAGCAGTTATTGGTTGTAATAGAACATTCACTTATGATGAACTAAATAAATCCGCCAATAAAGTCGCTCACTGTTTAATCAATAGTGGCGTTGAAATCGGTCAAACAGTTGTCATGTTTATGCCTCGTATTGCGGAAGCATATGTCGTTAGACAAGGTATTGTTAAATCTGGTGGAGCCTTTGTACCAATTGATCCAAAATATCCAGATGATCGTGTCGAATATATTATTGAGAACTCTAATAGTAAATTCCTTATTTCCACTAAAGAAATTATTGATAGCAAGAAAGATTTAATTAAAAAGACAGGTATTAAACCATTTGCAATTGAAGATATTCTTTTATCAAAAGAAGATAAGAATCCAGATATAGACATTCCTTTAGATTCACTTGCATATATGATTTATACTTCTGGATCTACAGGAAAACCAAAAGGTGTCATGATTGCTCATCATAACTTAATTAACTATGTTAGTGATGGTGTTAACTTAGCTACTAAAGAATATCGTGATATTGGAGATGAATGCGTGAGCTGTTCTTTCGCATCGTTCTCATTTGATGCTTCTTTACAAGAAGAATTTGTTGTATTAACTCATGGTTACACCGCAGTTATCGCTAGTGAAGAAGAAATTGAAAATCCATTATTATTAGCGAAAACATTAACAAAGAACAAAGTGAATATCATGTTCATGACTCCTTCATTTGTTTCTAACTTTGTTGATATCAAAGAGTTTGTTGATGCCTTAAAGAACTTTAAAGTTCTTGATATGGGCGCTGAAAATGTTCCAATCGAATTATGTAATAGATTAAGATCTTTAGGCATTAACGCCACAATCAATAACGGTTATGGGCCAACTGAAACCACAATTACATGTACATATTCAACTGTTACTGATGAATATATGACAATTGGTAAGCCAGTTGGTAACACTAAAGTTTATATCTTAGATAAATCTGGTCATGTCTTACCAACTAACGCAATTGGTGATTTAACAATTGCTGGTGATTCTGTTGGTTTAGGATATTATGGCTTACCAGAAAAAACAAAAGAAGCATTCATTACTGTCTTTAATGATAGAGCGTACCGTACAGGTGATTTAGCTAGAATTAATAGTGACGGTAATGTCGAATTCTTTGGTCGACTTGATAACCAAGTTAAATTAAGAGGGTTAAGAGTGGAACTCGATGAAATCGAGAAGGCATTAAACTCTTATCCAGACGTTTCTAGAAGTGTCATCTTAGTGAAGACAAATCCTACAGATGGAGATTATTTAGCAGCGTACTTTGTTGCTTCTAAAGAAATTAATAAAGATGATTTAACTGCTCATATGGCTAAATCGCTTACTCCATATATGATTCCTAAAGTGATGATGCAACTTGAAAGAATTCCACTAACTCCAAATGGAAAAGTTGATAAGAAAGCTCTTCCTGAACCAGAGATTAAGGAAAGTAATAAAGAAATCAAAGAAGCATCTAACGATTTAGAAAAACAATTATTAGAAATCTTTAAGAAAGCACTTGGCACTGATAAAGTTGGTGTCGATGATGATTTCTTTGAAATGGGTGGAACAAGCTTAAGCGTTTCTAAAGTTGCAATGCTCGCTCTTAACGCTAATCTTCCAATCGCATATGGCGATGTCTTCGATTATCCAACTGTTATTGCTTTAGAAAAGCATATCAGTGAAATTAATAACGATTCATCTACTGTAGTGGAAGATAATCACGAAGAAGTTGCTAGTAGTGTTGCTTTAAGTCACAATGTTGTCGCTGAAGTTAACGATATTTGCGAAGAGCATCAATTAAATAACGTCCTTCTTACTGGTGGAACTGGATTCTTAGGAATTCATATTTTAAGAGAATTAATGAATCAAAAGATTAATGTAGTTGCTTTAGTTAGAGGCGGCAAATTAGACGCAAAAGATCGACTACTTGGTCTATTAGCCTATTATTTTGATTCTCCACTAACTGAAGAAGTTGAGCAATATGTAAAAGTGGTTGATGGTGATGTTACTGATGAATCACTTAAAGAAAAATTAAAAGATTACAAATTTGACACAATTATTAACTCTGCAGCGATTGTTAAACATTTCGCTAACGATGACATTATTGAAAGAGTCAACGTTGGTGGTGTTAAAAACCTCATTGAAATCGCTAAAGATAGAAATTGCCGTATTGTTCAAATATCTACTTTATCTGTTGCTGGAGAAAACATTGATAATAAATTTGATGAATCCTTCAGGATGAAAGAAAATATGTTAGATTTCGGACAAGATGTTTCTAATAAATACGTTCACTCGAAATTTAACGCTGAAAAGGCAATTCTTGAAGCTGCTGAACAAGGTGTCGACGCTAAAGTGGTTAGAGTTGGTAACTTGATGGGAAGAAATAGTGATGGTGAATTCCAAGCAAACTCTATTACTAATGGCTTTATGCGTGATTTAAAAGGATACGCCACACTTCATAAATTCCCTGTCAATTCTATGGATATTGAAGTCGACTTCTCACCAATTGATGAAGTTGCAAAAACTATCATATTACTCTCAAAAACCCCTAAGAAGTTCACTATTTTCCATTCAGCGAACTCTCATATGGTGGAAATGGGAGATATCATTTATGTCCTTAATGAATTAGGATTTGATATTAAAGTTGTTAGTGATGAAGAATTCTTGAACTCGATGAAAGAAATGATGATGGATGAATCTAAGAGTATGCTTGTTTCTTCTTTAATTTCCTATTCATCAAGTGATATGCACACTCACTCATTCATCTTGTCAGACAATGTCTTCACTAATAAGTCACTTTATCATTTAGGAT
>JBGURM010000084.1:0-28711 GCA_045132035.1 Bacilli bacterium | reverse complement strand
ACTCTAAATTATACGCTTATGGAGCGGTTAATCCTGTCAGCGCATTAGAAAATTTAACCGCGACAACATTAAGAAATATCGTTGGTGAACTTGATTTAGATGGTACATTAACTAGTAGAGATGTCATTAACGCTAAAATGACATCAATCATCGATAAAGCCACTGATGAATGGGGTATTAGAGTTACCCGTGTTGAATTAAAAAACATCATTCCACCAAAAGAAATCCGTGACGCGATGGAAAAACAAATGAAAGCGGAACGTGATCGTAGAGAAACTTTACTTCAAGCTGAAGGACATAAAGCCGCCGCAGTTACTCGCGCTCAAGGTGATAAAGAAGCAGCAATTCTTCAAGCAGAAGGCGAAAGAGACGCTCGAATCGCTAGAGCGGAAGGTGAAGCTAGAGAAATCTACTTAAAGAAAAAAGCGGAAGCAGATGGCTATAAAGCTTTAATTGAAGCTGGTATTACTCCTGAAGTACTCGAATTAAAAAGATATGAAACTTTAATGAAAGTCGCTGATGGACAAGCTAGTAAAGTCATCATTCCTACTGATGTTGTAGAATCAACAAGAAAGAATGTTCTATTTTCAGAAACAACAGGATTAGGAGAAACTACTCCTCAAGGATCTAAGCCAATAGATAAACCTGAAGAAGATCCATGTTGTGAAAGATTTGAGAAGAAAAAATAATCTAATTACAACTAAATAAGAGTCATTAATTTGGCTCTTTTTATATATCTACTATCTTTTTAACAATATTTCAATTCAGTATTTTTAATATAAAAAGGTAGAAATAAAAAAATAAATTAAAAATGGTTTTTACTTTGTAAAAAAGGATATTTTTTTCATGTATACATCATATTTTTTTGTTGAAATATATAAAGTAGCCTTTAAAATTTAAATTAAATATAAGTTCAACTCGTCTGTAGTGAACTATAAAAATTTAATTTCTTAGAAAGGAAAAAGCACTATGAAAAAGAAATTTTTTGGTTTAATGATGATGGGACTTTTATCACTCTCTCTTGCGGCTTGTAATAATCCTCAAGCACCAAGTGGAGGAAACACTCCATCAGGAGGAGACGTTGATCCTAGCGGTGACACTGATCCTAGTGGAGGAGGACCGTCTACACCATCTGATAGCGACATTATTAATTCGGTTATGGCGAATATCTCAATTGATTCATTTGCAACCTCAGGAGCGATGAAATATTGGATGAGATATGAAATGGAAGGTCAAGAACCTATCGAAAACGAAAACGTTAACCGTCTTATCACTTCAGTCTATAACGGAACAAATACTTTTATTAAGATTGGTTCCCCTTACGACACTGCAACAAACGATACTCGATATGACGCTGGTCCTAATAATGAGATTTTGATTTTCCAATTAAATCCATTAACTAATGAAGTAGAGGCATTATTCATTCAAGATTATGCAACTGGTTTACCAGTTCCATATACTGAAGCATTTGGCTTCCCAATCAATAAAAAACTTGCGCCTTATGCTTTTACTGTAAATGAGAACAAATTAGTCTTAGAAGACCCTTCTGCGATTAATTTTAACTATTTATATAATGTTTGCTTTGGTGGACAAACAATGAGAAACCAATTAATGACATTTGAAATTGGTTTTGATAAAGACTATAAACCAACAACTTTATATATTGAATTCGGTATGGAAAACGAATATATGATCTCTAAAGACATCTTTGATGGTGAATTTATTGATCCTGCTTCAGTTGAAGTTGATCCTCTCCCTAGAGCAAGAGCCGCTCAACCAGGACAAGAAAAACTTCAAGCATACTTCAATTCACTTCAAGAAATGAATTACACAGTGGAAGTTACCTATGTAACTAGATATCCAGATGAAGAATATTTCTATCTTCGTGATGATGAACCAATCACCCCACCTCTTATAGATGATGAAGGCGACGAAGGATCTGAAGTACCTCCAGTTATTATCACTACTTATGTCACTCCAAACGGATATTATCATGATTGTCAAAACTGGTATAACGGTAGTGATGGGGCGATTGAAACAGACGCTGGTTTAATTGAATTTAAAAAAGATGAAGAGAGTGGAGATTTTAACGCAACCGCGACCGCTAAACAAATTAGAACCGTTGAAGATAAATTTGGTGATTTCTGGAAATATTCTGCTCGTTCATTTAATGTAACTGAAGATGGAAAATTTGTTATCGCTAATGAAAAAGGATTTGAAAAATATCTTTGGTCAAATCTTACTACTGAAGCGACAGTGTATGGTCCAACAATTCCTCTAGGAATTACCTTCACAATTGATGAAGCTAATAATCAATTAATTTATGAATACGGTGATGAGATTACTTCTGTTAGAGGTGTTGTTAAAAATATTGGAACAACAGTCTTACCAGTCTCCATTAGTGAAGTTAATCCTTTTGTTCCTGCTACTAATTGGAATGAATGGTATAACCAAGATACAAATTGGAATCAACGTACATATGATGTATTAAATGTTTTAACAGAAAATAATCCTGATATTATTCCATATATCTACACTCCATATGATTTTGAAAGATCAGTTTATTCTGAAGGTGATACTGAAATCGTATACGAACCATATATTCATATCGTTGAAACTATCGAACAAGTTAAAAACTTCACAACTGCATATCAATGTGATACATGTGATGAAGCAGTTAAGGCATATAATGAGACATTAAGTCAAATTGAAAATGCGAATGCATTTAAATATGATCGACAAAAAGATTGTTATCGATATGTAACTGAGACTCTTGATTTAACAATGAGAGTGTATATTGATAAAGACTTTGTTGGTCAAATTGCTGATGAGAAGTTCAATTTTGCCTTAATCATTGATGTTGTTAATAATAACTTCAAATCAAACGATCCATACGCGGTTGATATTGGATAATTCAAATAACATTTTCTGAAGCCTCTAGTAATAGGGGCTTTTTTGTGGCCAAATATCCATAACATAATCGGCTTCAAATTATAGTAATGTTTTTTTGACGTTATATTGTTCTATTGCATTGCCAAATACTTTTCGCATTATCCACGTTTTTCTAACTAAATACTTTTCGCATTGTCAACAGTTTTCCAAATAAATACTTTTCGCATTATCGAAATTAACTAAATGGTACTAGGATGTCACTTTAAAACTTGAAAAAATATAAAAGTATCACTACCATATAAGTGTTATGAAATTAATTGATGTTAGAAAAATATATGAAGGCAAATACCTAACCTACTATATTGCGGATTATTTAAACAAAGATAATAACATTAAATCTTATGAATTTATTTCTAGAGATAAAAATGTCACTAAAGAAAATTTTGGAAAAAATAGACCAGCAGGAGTGGGACTAGTTCCTTTTTCAATGGATAAAAGTAAAATCCTTCTTCAATCAGAATTTAGACTCGCCACTAATAGGAAAGTATATAACTTCCCAGCAGGATTAATCGATGAAGGAGAAACTCCTGAAGAAGCCGCTAAAAGAGAATTAAAAGAGGAAACTGGTGTTGAACTTAAAGAAATAGTGGCAACTCTATCCCCATCATATGCTTCTCAAGGAACAAGTGATGAATTAATGGTGATCGTTATTTGTAAATGCGATGGAGAGATTGTTAATTCAACATTTGTCGATGAAGAAATAGAAGCTAGATGGTACACTAAAGAAGAAATTAAAGAACTATTAAATCAAGGTGCCTATATGTCAGTAAGAACTCAAATGTTTTTATGGCAGTGGGCTAATGAATAAATATCCTACAATTCTAAATATCAAATAAATTGGTTTTCTTGAAGGTAAATCAGTTTATTTTTTTGTCGACAAAAATATGTACTGATATAACAGATACTTTTTAAGTATAAGTATTGACACATTTATGCATAGCATATAATATATAAAACGAGAAGAGCAAAGCTACAGTAATGTAGTGACGCAAAGCTATAGGGTCTTAATAAAGATAGCCAGTTGCCGCAAAAGAATTAGGCAGACTGGGTTTTTTATTTAAATGGCAAAAAATAAACAAGTAACATTAAAAATTGTGGCCGCCACATCGATGACGATCTTTTCTCTTTTTGCTTTGTTTATTGGCACATTCGCCTGGTTCTCGATTAATAAAAACACTAATGTTAATAGTGGAGATGGTGGAATGAAAGTAGAAAACCATCTCAAGAGTTTCCAAAGAATGGAAATATATAGTGGTGAATATGTTACAAAAAATGAAGTTGACTATTATCGCTTTGAACCAACACCTGATGCTACGGTAACAATTTCGTATGATGGAAGTGCAATTGGTAGTTTTGTAATGGCAGAATATACAGCATTTGACCGTCATCATCCAATAATGTTTGTTTTATCTTTTGATAACTCAATTAGTTCAATTGATATAACAGCGACAACAGAGACAGATTATTTCGTTGGTGATGTTGCTAATAACGGTTTAAGCCAAACTGTAGGAGAAACTGGTAAAAAGCCTTTATCGTCTTTTGTTCATACTTACGCAACTGGTTATGCAGAAAATTTACCAGCCACTACAAATCTAGGTGATGGTTCTTTCTATTATTATTCTGATAGCGATATGGAAAGTTATGCTTCTAATGGTGGTAGTTTTGTGACCTTCTCTGGTAGTTCATTTACATATAATCAAACATATTCATTTGCTCACTTCAGTGGAGTTTCATATAAAAAGATTGTTGTTTTTCTTGATTATTATCAAGAATCAATTGAATATATCGTTTCGGCATATTTAAAAGATTTAACAAGCACAATCGATTTAACGTGTGATTGGAAAATATCGGTGTAATTATGACAAAGACAAGAATTGGATTAATTGGTCTATTATCAACATCGGTTGTTGCGATATTAGCGATTGCAACAGGTACTTTTGCATGGTTTGCTGAACATACATTAAATGATCCGGTTGATGTTAATATTAATGGCTCTGCAAGTCCATATCACTATGCGAGTGGAACTGGCACAAGTGGAGATCCATATATTATTAGAGATCCAATCCACCTCTATAACTTGGCGTGGCTTCAATATTTAGGCACATATAACAAAGACGAAAACGAAGATGGCGCTATTGATCAGCAATGGTACTTTAAACTTTCTGATGAAATATCCGCTAGTGGACTTGATATGAGTGGATACACTCTTCCACCAATTGGAACAGAAGATTATCCGTTCATTGGTAACTTTAATGGCAATAATAAAAAAATAGTTAACTTAACTACTTCAAATAATGAAACCGATTTTGGAGATAGAATACCACATAACTTAGTTTACACTGCTCCTGAAATAGTGGGCTTCTTTGGTGTTGTTGGCGCAATTGAAGGAGATTCAACTCCAACATATGATTCATCAATCAATACATTTATTAATACATCACTTGATAACTTTACTGTAAAAAGCAATACCGAACAAACATTAATCGGCTTAGCGGCTGGTTATGTAAATGGAACAATGAGCGGAATTAAACTTGGTGGAACCACAAAAATTGATGTTAATAGTAGAGTGTGTACTGCCATTGGTGGTAATTTCACTAAGCTCTCTAATTATGGAATAGTTGGATATACTACAAAAAGAGCTGGTACAGGTGATTACAGTCAGACAATTACTGAATATTACAATGAAGGTGATGCAGATGGAACGGGAGACGAATGGGGTGGTTCAATCGACTTCAAAGCATTTAACAAAAGAATGCATTACTATCTAAATAATAAAGAATTAACTAAGCCAGATATTAATTGGAATGATGATACTCATTACGCTAACAGATTTAGATATTTTAGTGAGGATGATATAAGATTAACAACTTATCGTTCCAATGATAATAAAGCATCTTCAGCAAGAAATACTACGTTAGATACTTATTATGCTAATGATCCAGAAACAAATGAAGTTTACTACGCTTTGACTGGAGAGATGATAAACGAAACATGGTATTCTCAAAAGAATACAGGAACAACGCCTTATTCTACCTCTCTATCTGTTGCAGGTACTGTTCAGCCTCTTATTATTGATGATAATTACGAAACAAATTCTAGAAATACAGGATATTTAGTTAGTGGTCATACGATTACAACAACAAAGAGCGGAAGAAATCTTCAAAGCCAAGTTAATCCTTCTTTTAATTCGGCTTCAAAACCAATACGCTTTGTTAGTAATTCGCTTGGAGATACATATTTTAATAATGAATCTAGCTCTTATAACATCTATAGAGGCAATAATGGTCCATATCCAAATTTTAATGAAAATAAATTTGAAGTTTTGACAAATAGTAGTGCTTCTTATAGTGCCTCAAACTATGTGTTGATTAAAGATAGTTATAATAGTAGTCATACTCCAGCAATCACTGGATATACAAAGAGCAATTCTACAACTCCAGAAGCATTAGGTTTAAAAAAATATGGTGATTCTAGAGATACTCTTAATAGTGTTTTGACTTCTGCTTCTTTCATACATGGCATTCACTTTAGAGGTGAAACTACAAAGGATGCATCAGCGTTTATTAATACAACTGATAATGTAACAATATCAAATGCAACAATTAATGGGTCCAGTTATGCAACTTATACTTTGCCAACTTCTTGCATAGATTTTAGTCTAAAAGAAGAAGGATACATTAATTTCTTTGCAGGTTCTTATTTTAATAAAAATACTAATACTCCCGCAGACACTGACAGCTTCTTCTCTTTATGGAAAATAACAAGAAACGAATCAACACAAGCTATTACTAGTGTACAGCAAATAAGACGAATATTTAAATCTAACGATCCTGGCGCATCAGAAAAATATATTTATGATTTTACTGGTAGTACTACACCAAGTAATTCAACGCTTGCATTTGATCTTGGTTTTCTATCTAATAATCCGCCGGTGCAAAATGCAGTTTATTATTTTGAATTGCCTGTAAACGCTGGAGAATACGCAATGGGTGTATGTGACAGAAAAGCAGGCGGTGCGTATTTAATGTACCTCGATATTGGCACGGCAGGTGAACTTTCGGACCAAATTGACACATATTCTGTTAGAACAGAAAGCAATGTTTCTGAACACCCTGTTGGAGTAGATTTTGCTGTAACTGGCTACGATTCTAATGGTGGAACTTCATTTGGCATAGAAATCGATTCTGGAAACCAAGGAACAATTCAATTTGTTGTTTCTTCAACAGGAACAAATGTGACTATTACTAGTAGTGATGATTTTGCTGCATATTCATATAAGAAAACAGCGCCTCCTTACACAATAAGTGGTGATACTAACATAGGAGAACTTGGAGACCCTCCTGGCGGAGGAACAATAGTTCATCATATTAGGGTCAAAACCGTTGCACAAAATGTCTATAATGTAATGATTTATGATGAGATTGATGAATATGATAATGTAACATCGATTTATGAGTTAAATAATTCAATTGTTTCGTTATCGACGTTGCAATCAAGAGTAGCTCTTTTAACAAACGATATGTTAGCGTTAATTAGAGGACGAAATGAAGTGATTGTGTTAACGCGTTCAGATGGTTCTAATACATTTAATGTTGAATTACCTGAGTTACCATGGACAAATAAAACGTTATATGACATTACACTTGATGCAACAGGTATAACAATTGATGTTAGTGTTGCTGAAGGTATAAATGCTACAATCAATGGAGACTCTGTCTCTGACGGCGACACATATCCATCATCCTAATAGACACCTTCAAATTAAGGTGTCTTTTTTAACCAATAAATTGGTTAATTGAGAATAATAAGAAAAAACTTTAAGAAAATAATTAAGAAATTTGTATTTTCACACTCTTATTAATATGAGAGGACTTTTTTATGAACGAATACAAAAAAGCATTATTTAAAGATGGTGACTTTGAAATGGAAGTAACTATTTCACCAGAAGAAAAGACTATATGGATGACACAAAAACAAATGGAACTATTATTTGAAAAATCACATTCGACTATTGCAGGTTATATTAAAGATGTATTAAAAACATATAAATCAGCTATTGACAATTCCGACAAAAGTATTGTCGATAATGTCGAAAATATTGACATTTATATTGAAATTATTGACAAGAGCATTAAAAGAAAGCTGAAGCATTATAACCTTAAAATTGTCTTTGCAGTAGCCCAAAGAGCAAAGTCAAATAGAGGTATATTATTACAACAATTTCTAGATAATTATTTAAAAGAATATGAATCGTTAATGGAAATAAACGAGAATAATCTT
This sequence comes from Bacilli bacterium, assembly GCA_045132035.1. GTDB lineage: Bacteria > Bacillota_I > Bacilli_A > RFN20 > CAG-826 > UBA2450. Next base: position 20,479 of record JBGURM010000084.1, on the reverse strand, counting down.
ATTATTTATAATAATGGAGGAATAGAAATACCGGTAAATGTTGCTTTAGAAGAGAAAACTGTGTGGCTAAGCTTGGACCAAATTGCAATGCTTTTTGAAAGTAGCAAATCTAACGTTTCTGAGCACATCAAAAATATTATTGAAGACGATGAATTAGATTTAAATCGAGTTGTTCGGAATTTCCGAATAACTGCCTCTGATGGTAAGAAATATGATGTCAGGTGTTACAACATTGATATGATACTAGCAGTAGGTTATAGAGTTAGAACAAAAAGAGCAATTGAATTTAGGAATTGGGCTTCAGAAATAATTAAACGATATTTAAAAAACAAAGAAGATAATTTGTCTAATGTTGAATCAAATTATATAAGACTAGAAAAAATGATATTTGAAATACAAGACGATATTATTGATTTAAAAAGAAAAGTAGATAACTCTCCTCAAAAGGAATATCTCTTCTTAAAAGGACAATTCTTTGATTCGTATGATTTGATTTGCTCTTAATTAGAAAAAGCAGAAAAAGAAGTAGTGCTAACTGATCCTTATTTTGATAGAACAGGATTATTAATCCTCTCTAAAACTAAAAAAGAAATAAAAAAGACAATTTTTATATCTCAATATTCTAAAATCAACGAAAAAGATATTGAGGAATATCAAAAAGAATTTGGTGAAATAAATATAGTCATTAATAACGATATTCATGACCGAATTTTAATAATTGATGATCAAGAATTTTATTCGATAGGTGCATCATTAAATTCTCTTTCTAAAAAAGCTTTTATGGTCATTAAAATAGAAAGCCCAGTAGTGGTCCACACTCTAAAAGAAACACTCTTTAATATAAATAAATAATTTAAATTAAAAGATAAATATAGTATTATACAAAACATGAATTTCTTTTTAGACAAGATTATTAACGTCAAAGACAAACCAATTCCAGAGATTGTTCAATCCCTTCTATCAATCATTGTGATGGGTGGAATGATTCTATTTGTCTATTTCATAAATATTCCTAATCCTAATTTATTCTTATTTACTGTAATGATTGCCTTTACTTCTGTATGTGGCTTTATTCCAGGTGCCTTTTCTTTATTAGGAATATATATTTATTCATTATTATTCTTTTCCACTAATCATTCTTTTGTGGATTTCACTGAAGTTAACGCGATTAAAACAGTGGTCTCCTTTATTACAGGTGCATTATGTTATGTAATCGTAGGAGTTCTTAATAGAATGTATAAACTTAACGCGATTAAGTTATTAAAGGCTAATGATGAATTATTAAATGAAAAGAAAACATTACAAGAAATATCATTAAAAGATGCCTTAACAGATACAAAAAATAGACACTCCTTAAGAAATGATTTCAATCATTTCATTGGTAATGAGATTCATCTCATGATTTTTGATATCGATTTCTTTAAATTATTTAATGATAATAATGGTCATGATTTTGGAGATGAAGTTCTTAAAAAAATCGCTAATGCAACTAAAGAAATATTTGGAGAAGAATCAGTATATCGCTTTGGAGGAGACGAATTCATCGTTATCACTAAAGATGATACATATGCTGAATTTGAAGGAAGAGTAAAGAAACTCCAAGAAGAAGTAAAAAATATTAGAGTTAATGATAAAGATTATAAAATACGCTTATCAATCGGATTTACTTATGGAGTTCCAACCGATAATAGTGATCTCCGTCAAATGATTAAATTCGCTGACGAACTCTTATATCAAGTCAAGAAAAGTGGAAAGAACAACTATATTGGTAAAAGATACGTATTAGACTTAATGGATAATTAGAAGGCTTCTTGTAGAAGCTTTTCTTTTAGTTAACGTAAATATAACCGTACGGTAATAAATCGACCATTTTTACTAAAAAATAATGAATATTTAACCGAACGGTGAAAAATATGAATGAAATCGGAAAGATTATTAAAGATACAAGAAAGGAACTTGGATTAGATCAAAAAACTCTCACTTTATACGCGGGAGTGAGCACTAAATTCATAAGTGAACTTGAAAATGGAAAAGAAATCGTCCAAACGGATAATGTAATTGCAGTACTCGCTGTTTTAATTACAAATTATCAGTTATATCTGACAGAGAATAAACGTTTTAAAACACACTCATAAGTAGTAGTGGCAAAGAATTAACAATATAAAAAAATCGCCTTTCCAGCGAATGGATTGACGATTTTTAATGTTGATAACTTTAAAGATTATAAAGCTGGATCGGTGCTAATAACTTGGACGCCGTTATCAGAACCTAATTTGAAAGCAAGGTCTAATGTCCAACTATTTGTTAAAGCAGCAAATGTTGATGATGTACAAGAAACATCTTCACCTTCAAGCCATAATCTTACAACTACTTTATAGTAAACTGTTTCAACATCAACATCGGAGTCGATTTCAGCAGCTGTACCATAAGTAACTGCTGTTGGAGCAGCGTTTGTTGCAGAAACAGCTTTTGGTGAGTTGTATTCTCCGCTCTTTTGATAATAAGTTGTATGACCGTTAGCTGTACCTTCCGCTGCAGTTTGGCAATTTGGATCTGTGTAATAACCAGATGCCACAGATGTATCAGCAGCTGGAACAGAAGCTGTAACTTCGTTTTGATTGAGTGATTTAGCCATATCCAAAATTGTTATATTGTTGCCTTCAACAGCACATGTGTCATCTGTGACTGTTGTGTTAGCAGATGTTGCTAAAGCAAATACACCAACTCTCCATGAGAATCCAGATGTTAATGCGTTTCCACCATAGAGTAAATTACATTTTGTTAATGATAACTTTTGATTTTCTGCTGTAGATGCACCTCTAAGATAGAATGAATAATCAATATATCCTAAAGCAATTGCTGTTGCTGGATTGGCGCTTGTATCAAATGCTGTCACATCATCTTTTGTAACACCATAATCTTCAGAGAATTTATTGCCATAATTTGTTGTATCTGTTGCAGCTGTTGCTTTGTTATATGCAGTGTATTTATCTTCGGCCGCATCGCCATCAGCTTTACCAGCTGTTGTATAGAAGAAGTTTTCACCATCGACGGTTGAAACTGGTTCAAGAATTCCTAATTTTTCTTGCTCAAGATTATCTTTAAAGTTGGCTTCTTGATTTACTTCTGCAATTAATAAGTTACTACTAACTTTTGTTTTAACTTGCATTCCTGTTACAGTTACGACGTTATTCGCAGAGAACCATGCAACAGTGCCTGTAATGGACACAAATAGAGGAATTGCACACGCACATGATTAACTAATTTAAAATTATTTAATCATATATAAAGGAGAAATGAATCTATATATCTTATAATTGGATCAAAGTAGCGGTTTTTCAACAGTTTAAGATAATTAGAATCCAAATTAAGATCCACTAGATAAGATGAGTAGGAACAATTTAGTACAAAATAATTTTTATGATGGGCAAAAATTGAGAAGACTAAAAATTATTTTGTATTAGATAAACAGAAAAGTCTAATTAATTAGTTCATTTCTATTTATCTATTACTGATCACTTTTATATTTCTAACTTTTTACTGTAGTAAACAAACTTTTTTATTGACTATTTTTAAAAAGAAAAGATACAATATAGGTGCATCAAAAAGGTGACATGGAACGTCCCATTCTACGAGCTTGATTGATGTAAACAAACTTAACTATCATCCATTCAAAACAAAAAGACGACAATTGAATGGTATTTTGTCGTTTATATACAAGGAGATAATTAAAATGAAAAAAACAAGAGTTGTCATTCCTGCATTAGCATTAATCGCTTTCTCAACAGCAGCGTCCATTACAGGCACTGTTGCATGGTTCTCTGCGAATCAAACTGTTAGAATTACAGGCATGACTGTTAAGACAAAAGTTTCAAGCAACTTATTAATCGCAGAAGATACTTTAACAAGTAATGCAAAAAAAGCTGATAATTTATTTATGTCAGGACCACTCAATCAAACTGTTCGTGGAATTTTAGAACCTGCATCTACAATCGATGGAGTTAACTTCTACTATACAACAGATGCAAAAGCCGATGGAAACGTTAAGGATACAGATGATCGTTCTTATGTTAAATATGGTACAGAAGCAGCTTTAACTTCTTCTGAACTAGAAACATATGCCGATCCATTCTCTAAAGCTTATGGAATAACAAAAACAGTAGCCGCTGGTTTAATGCCTGATCCTGATGGTGAAGGACCACTTGCTGCTCTTCAAGGTGCTGTTCCATATGTTGATTATGTTTTCCAAGTTCGTGCTCAAAATAACGAAAATGCAGCCGCTGCGTTAAAGGTAACCTCATTAGATCTTAAGTATAATGCCGCAGCAGAAAATGCAGAAAAAGCATTTAGAGTTGCATTTTTTGCGGAAGATGTTTCTAGCGGAACATCAACAGGAACAGTTGGACAATTAAAAACTATTTTAACACCAGCCGATGCAGCAAACTTTACAGCAGGTAAGGCTGTAAGTGCTACAAACGCAATTGATAGCCTTAGTGTTGCCTATAATACCGCAGCAAATCTTGATGCTTCAATCGCAAGTGGTGCAATTAAATATTATAAAGTAGTTGCTAGAATGTGGCTTGAAGGCGAAGATACTACATGTACAAACGCAACATTTGCAGCTCTAACAAATTCATGGTCACTTACTATGGAAATTGACTTAGGTGGAGCAAGAGCAGCTGTTACTGCCTTAGCAAAGAGTGTAACTGAATAATACTTAACTAACTAACACAAATCCTCGATTCATTCGGGGATTTTTCTTTTTCTGATCACTCATATTATATATGTATGCGTGTTCTTTACTTAAAATAATTATAAAAAAGTGCTTGCAATGTTGAATAAAAGAATGTTATTTTATTAACGAGAAAAAAGCACAACCATAGTGATATGGTGCCGCAAAGCTAAAGGGTCTTAAGAAGAAGGATTAAGATAGCCAGTTGCCTTAGAGAGTCGTTCTCGGCCAATGCGTTGGATGATAGGCAACTGGCTTTTGATTCTCTATTGGGACATTAATTTAGCCTTTCCTTCTAGGCACACTCTCACTTATGGAATACAATATTAGGTACGTTAACAGGAGAAAAAGACGCATTCGTGCGGCTATCATTGGTGGCATCTCGACAGTAGTGGTTGCCTCTTTAAGCATAGTTGCATTCTTGGGTCGATTTGTTGGTACATTTACTGTATCTTTAGATACAGGAACTGTTAAACTTACTCTTGCTGAAGAAAGTGCATTCCTCACCTCAACATCATTCCTAAGAGTGAACAATCTAGCACCATTTGAAGAATATACATATACATGGTTTAACGATGAATATTCTGAAGATGAGTTAGATAATGATATTTCTAATTACAAAATTGGATATCATTATGCTTCTGATGGAACGACCATCAAAAACGTCAAGTTCTTTAAATATACTTTCTATTTGAAGAATGTTGGGTCAACTAAAGCTTATTACGACTGCAAGATCAGAATTCTTGAGTCAAAAGCTTCAGACGATAAAAGAAAACTCGATGATACATTAAGAGTAATGGTTTATCGTAATCCACTCAGCGGATCTCATAATAAGAAAATATATGGCAAGGCCACTAGACCTCGCACTAATGAACAAGGCGAACTTGATTATCGTCCTCCAATTTCAATGTCAGAAGAAATGGCGAGCTATTTAAGCCAACCATTCCCTGGATATGTTGATGATACATTTGTATCAGGTGAATTAATCGCTAACTATAAACGTGTTGAAATTGCCGTAAGTGAAGTAACAAGGTACACCCTCGTCACCTGGTTAGAAGGATATATGTCCGGAACCGAAGCAGAGGAAAACGCACCTATTGGTGCAACAATTAAATTAGGAGTTGAAATAAACGCATATGAAAATTAATAAGAAATTAATCGTTGCTTCTTTATCAACTGCCCTAGGTCTAGGAATTGTCGGTAGTGTTACTGGCACTGTTGCCTGGTATCAATATTCAACAAAAGCAATCACCTCTATCGTTGGTGCTAACGCTTCTGAAAGCGGCTATTTAAGCATTTCTGCTGATGGCACTAACTATAAGACTGATCTTTTCACAAAGGATATTTTAGACAACACCGCTAACGCTGAAAGTAACAACTTCAGTGGCAATTTCGAAGCAGTCACCTTTGGTGGCATTGCAAAAGACGGAGCTATGCCTGCTGATTCCTATCTTAATCCAAGATTAGGACATCAACCATTAAATGAATGGAAACCAGCAAAAGGCGTTAACTACGAATATTTGCAATATGACCTTTATCTTAAAGCTGAAAAATATAACGAAAGTACTGATGCTTATGAAGTCGTCAAAGACTTACCAATCTATTTAACCAATATGGAAATAGCTAATGGTACAGTCGGTAAGAACATTGCTGATGCAGTTCACATCCACATCGCTGTTGATGGTGGTAATAATTACCTCATCACCAGAACTGGTGCTGATGTTGCTACATGTGGCGAACTTGATTTAGATAACGATGGTGCTAACGATCCAGCATTTGTTTATCAACCAGGTTCTGATCCAGCCCACGCTAATGATCCAGTTGCCTATGGCACTGCAAACACAAAGAATACTTCTTATAGTATTGCTAACCCAAGCACAGACAACAATTCTATTCTCACTTTAAGAGGCACTGACGGAAGAATCAATCCAAGTGCAGCAACTACACACGAAATTTGCAAAACTAATAGCACAACTGGTATCGTCAAACTTACTGTTACCATTTGGCTTGAAGGTTGGGCAATGGCACAATTATGGAATCCAACTCAAACAGCAAATGCTCAATTCAAAATTGGTATGACTTTTGATGTTGGTAGGGATGCCTATTTAGCAGCGTAAGGAGGAGATTATTATGAAAATGAATAAAAAATTAGTAGTCGCCACCTTATCAACTGTCATGGGTATCGGCTTAGTTGGTAGCATCTCTGGTACCGTTGCTTGGTATCAATACTCAACTAGATCAAAAACTTCCTTAGTGGGCACAGAAGTAAGTAGAAGTGGAACAATCACTTTAAGTAAAGATGGAACAAACTACTCAAGTAGACTTTGGACCAACGATATTTTAGGTGAAAATTCAGTTTCCTTTAACCAAGTTACCTTTGGTAAATTAAACAATGATGGTTCTTTACCAGCACAAGCTCGTTTACAACCAGAAATTGGATTTGGTGATCTCTCTTACTGGGATGTTGCTAAAAAAGGAACAGACTACGTTCAATTTGATCTCTATTTCAGAGCCTTAGAATTAAAAGATTCTAACGACTTATATGAACGCGTTGCCAAAGATATTTATCTTACTGATATCAAAATCGAAGATTTAGATAACAATAAGGATTTATCTGAAGCAGTTAGAGTTCATTTCCAAAACAAGACAAACGCCGCGGATAACTGGTTCTTATCAGAAGAAGCAGTTGCTCATCAAAAATTAGGCGGACAACTTGATATGGATGGAGATCTTAATCCAGATAAAGACCGTACTGGCGGATATGATTACGCAGAAGATGAAGCACATTCTACTGCTCCGGTCTGTAAATATGGTCAATATGATGGTGATGATCCAGTTGAACAAGTCACAACTAAGAGTATCGAACAAACTAAAGCATCTGTAAATTCAACAACAGGCGCATTAGAAGATACTACTGGTAAATTCCACATTACAACCTTAGATGAAACTGCATACGCAGCTAATGGTAATAAAGATGTTTGTTACACAGTTACTATTTGGCTCGAAGGTTGGCATGTGTTTGAAGGAGCCAGCGACGCAATGTGGGATATGCAACAAACATTCGGCGCGAACTTCCACGTTGGTTTCACCTTTAATGCAGGTGACAACGTCTTTGATGCATAAACATTATAATTTCGTTTAAATATACAACATAATTCTGGAGAAAGGAGGAGAGTATGAAAAGCACAACTAAAGTTAGATTATTAATTTTAGCGATGAGCACTGTTTCAGTGGTTTCTATGGTTGGATCGACCGCAGCGACTGTTGCATGGTATGTCAATATTACCGGCGCAAGAGTCACTTACACTGGTACATCAGTTCAAAAGTCAACAAGACTTAATTTCGGTATCGTTGATTCTATGAATAAATTTACCGATGAAGATCTAGTCACATATAACCTTGAAAGAGAAACAGGAGCGACAGTAGACGGCAATAACATTGTCTGGTCTAAATCATCGAGCATCATTAATGATGTTTTGACAGCTTATTTAACCAAATATGGTTACGCAACCTATCTCCTTTCTCCAGTTACTACTAAAGCAAGATCAATTGATAGCACTGACGATTTAGTGTTATATAAAGCTCCAGAAGCTACTCAAACGGTTTTAGATGAAACTGCAGATAAGAGATCTTATATTACTATTCCATTCGCCTTTAAGATTGTTGATAGTAGTAGCCAAAAGGTCGAGGATAAAGAAATTTGGTTAACTAACTCGATGGTTACAACTTCTTTAGCAAATAATGATGGTAATAATGTCATTAGATTATTCGTTGATAATCATCACAATAACGAAAAGATGATTGTTAGACCTGCAGATAACTCTGATACAACCGGAGAAACTGCGGTTGGAGGAATGCTTAACCTTGCTGGTGGTAATAGTGAAGTATATGACTATGCGATGGGTGAAATGAGAGAATATATTTACGGTGATTATGACACAAGTGGAGGATTTGCTCCAATTTATTCAGATACCACCTATGAATTCTTCCCAGGATACGATGAAGATGAATATGATAATGTCAATGACACACCATATGAAACTAAGTCGACATTCTACGCAAAACACAATAAAAATTGTCACCCAATCACAAATTATAACGAACTTAAAACCAGATTCTTGAAAGCTGAATATCAAACAATGGGCACCATTAGACCAGACGCCAATAACGGTGTTTATAGTGGTGGTAAACCAATCGCTTACACTGAAAGCGCTAGTAAAATTGGATATTCAACAATCTCGATTTACGTTGAAGGATGGGATCATTCATTAACCGACGATAAAGTTGGTGTTGAATTTAATCTTTCAATGACATTTGAAATTAATACACTTTAATACCCTTATGAAAAGAAATCAGATTATTCTTACTTTATGTGTAGGCATAATCGCTTTAAGTACGATAGGTGTAGGGGCATCTATTGCGTGGTACGTTAATAGTAATAACTTATATGTTAATGCGATTGATATTACCATTTCTAGCGGCCCTGAGATCTTAGTGTCAACAAGTACAGATTTAGATTCTTTTAAAAGCGAACTTGATTTATCAAGTGTCCCTAATAAGAACGATTTTGCTCCTGTCACAAGCGCTTATTCATCTTCGTGGATTGATTCTAAGAGTGATAAACCAATTTTCTATGACGATACTTTAAACTTTATTTTCGCTGAAAATGGAAGTCGTAAAATCGCTTCAGAACATGGTTATTATCAACAAACACTATATTTATATAGTGACACTAATGCAGATGTTATAATCGATCCAAAGAATACGTACTTAAAAGCTAATGCTTCTTTTAATAACGCGTACGCACAAGAGATTAAAGAGAAGGCAATTCAACCAACAGCAACTGAAGAATTTGCTAAATATAAAGATATGCCAGTTGAAGAAATTGCTGATCGCCTCAATAAACTTCCTGAAGCGATGAGATTCTCAATTCTCGTGCCAGACGAAGAAGTGTATCAATACGGAATTATTGATCCAAATAAAGATAGAACCAAAATTGTTGAATATGGCGGTCTATTAGATGTCAATATCGATGGATACTTCGATAACTTCCATAATAGTGGATATAACTACGAACACTTTTATGGAGATATCAATGATCCAAGTAAAATCATCTATACTGAATCAGAACTTAATGATTCAGACTATATGGATCCAACCAAAGAAACAAGTGCGTTCAATGCACGTCATGAGGCTAATGTTAAAAGATTTGATAAAGAAGCCTCGCTTAATAACGGATTAGTCATTAATAAAGAACCTTCACTCGGCTTATATGACTTTGAATCCACAAACTTAAATAAACCATTCAGTATTCGTTGTAACGAATACGAACCAAGAAAAATCATCTTATCAATCTATGTTGAAGGCTGGGATTTAGAAAGTGTTAATTACACGATGGGCGCTAGTTTCCTCGCTAATCTTGGCTTCAGAGTAGATAAACCAGTTAAATAAGGAGAAAGTTAGGTATGGAAGCATATTTTGAATACTTAAGAGAAATGCTTGTCAAATTCTTTTCCGATTTAGGAAGATTCTTCTATAAGTGGTGGGTCACACCATGGGAAGATGTTCCAGGAAATTTTGAATCTTACAATGCGATTTTCCAACAACACGTCGGCGAATTCCACTTTGTGGGTTGGCTATTTTATATCATTTTCCTTATTTTCTTCATCGCTTTAATTGGAGCGATTTGTTTTGGTTTATTTATTCTTGCTAGAAAATACATTCGTTTCTACAAGAGACAAAAAGAAAAAGATGATTTGATTAGAGAGATCGAAAGATTACAATACGATTTATATATTCAATTAACTGAAAAAGAAAAGATTTTAAACTTAAAAACCGCTTATATGGGTATTAAACCAGGAGAAGGAACTGAAGAAGCTAAAGTCATCGAAGAAGTTAGCTCCAGATTCCCAAAACTCATTGGTGTTGATCAAACCTATAAAGATAGAAACACCGCGATTGCCTTTAAAGAAGGTTTATCACTAGAAGAATTATGTAATTCATTTAGAAATTACTGTGCTTCAAAAGAAGGATTATATTACACAATCGATACGATTAGACAAATGTTTGCTGGTATCGCTACTTCTAAATTAATCATTTTAGAAGGTATCTCTGGTACAGGTAAAACATCTATGGCAACAGCGATTGGTAAATTCTTCCTCTTCGATAGTGCGATCATTTCTGTTCAACCATCTTGGAAAGATAGAAGTGAATTACTTGGTTACTACAATGAATTTACTAAGAAATTCAATGAATCAGAATTCTTAAAAGCTTTATACACAACAACATATCGTAAAGATCTTAACGTTATCTGTCTTGATGAAATGAACTTAGCGAGAATTGAATATTATTTCGCTGAATTCTTATCCGTCATGGAAATTAAAGATAAGGAAAAATGGTTAATTGACTTAATTCCTTCTACTGAACAAGGAGACCCAATCCACTTAGAAGAAGGTAAACTCCTCATTCCTCAAAACGTTGTCTTCTTCGGTACAGCGAATAACGATGATAGTACTTTCACTATTTCTGATAAGGTCTATGACCGTGCTATTTCATTATTCTTTGACGATAAAGGACGTAAATTTGATTGCCAAGAGCAAGAACCAATGACTATTCCTTACGCTCAACTTGTTTCCTTATTTGATGAAGCGAAAAAACAAAATCAAATCTCTGAAAGCATGATTGATAAATTTGAACAACTTGATAACTTTGTTATTAAGAAATTCAAACTCGCCTTTGGTAACCGTATTCTTAAACAAATTGAAAGCTTTGTTCCAGTTTACGTTGGCTGTGGTGGAAATGAATCAGATGGTTATGACTTTATCTTCTCAAATAAGATTTTAAAGAAATTTGAAAGCTTAAACATCGCCTTCTTAAAAGATGAATTAAAAGAACTCGATGCCTATTTAGATAAATTATACGGCAAAGGTCAATTCAGATTATCTCACGCGAAGATTGAAGGAATGCTTAAGAATAACTAATTATTAAATTAAATATTTATGAGTAGCAGTAACAAAAAACTCTTCCAAAAATATTGCGAAAAGATGAACTCCTTCAACAAAGATAAAAATGTTGAAGCGATCTATGATTCTTTACTTAATGGAAAGAATTCATATATCAGATTAACTAGAAAAGGTTCATCTTCTTTTGACCCTACTTGGATTGATGTTATTGAAAACTGCTTATTCGACTTAGGTGATATTATTAATAATCCTCGTGAAGTCACAAAATCTGAAAGTAGCATTACCCCAGTTGAACTCGCTAAAAAGATTGACGGCGAATCTGTTGTCCACCTAGCGAGCCACACTCAATATATTAAAGAAGTTGATGAAAACGGTAATGTCGTTCCTTCTAAAATTCTTTCTCACTATAACGTTGAAGATATTCATACATATGAAAATAGATTCATTGCAACCTTTATTAGAAGATTACTTCTCTTCATTGAAAAGAGATATGAATTTATTGAAAAGACAGTTAATTTAACATCTAATGATGTTTTAATGGTGAAAAATAAATCAATTGTCGATGGTCAAGAAGTGGAAATCGAAACCAAAATCACCATTAAAAAAGACATCATCGATGAAAGTGCGAAAAACGCGAAAGAATATATCGAACGTATTCTTAATATGCGCGACTATATCAAATATTATTATAATTCTCCATTCATGAAGGCTCTTAAAAACGAAAAAGATGTTCGTAAACCAATCCTTCAAACAAATATCATTCGTAAAAATCCAAAATATAGAAAATGCTATGAAGCATTCCTTTTCATTGAAAGATTTGATTCTTTAGGTGTGTCTTATCACGTTGATGAAAACTATCAAACCTTTGATGAAAAGGAAAGAGGCGAAATTAACTATTTAATGTTATCAAGTTTCCTTTCTGTACAAAATGATCACGAATTTGAATCAATTAAAAAGACTAGTAAAACATATAAACCAAAAATCCTTACTAGTATTGATGATGAGAAATTCGTTTATGGTGACCTCTTAAAAGGCCCAATCGAATTCGTAAGAGTGGATGAAGCATATCGTAATTATTTGCACGCTCAAGTGAGAGAAGATTTACCTCAGCATCCAAATAAATACGAAAAAGAATACTATAAAGAAGAATACGATCTTAAAAAAGCGGAAAAATTAGAACAAAAAGAATTAGATCGCTTAATTGCTAGAAAAGAAAAAGAAATCGCTGAGTGGGAGAAATATGTTGAAAAACTCATCGCTCAAAGAGAACTTGAAGAAGCTCGACAAAGACAAAAAGAACTTGAAGAACTTCGTAAATACCATGAATCTCTTATTGAGATTAGACGTAGAAAGATTATCGAAGCCGCTGAAGCAAATAAAGATCCATATGATGGACCAATCTTTGATTCTGAAGAAGAACATAAGAAAATGGCAAAAGTGCCTCTAGAAGTCGAATTAGCGCAAATGTCGAATGAAATTCCACAAAGTAGTGAAACTCCTTCTAGTGAGCCTATTATTGAGGTTAACGCCGAAGAAACAGTTTCTAATGAAACTCCAAGCGAAGAAGTTGCTCCAGTTAGTGAAGAAAATAAACCAGAAAATGAAAATATTGAAGGTGTTACTCCAGTTGCCACTGAAAGTGATGTAAATGTAACTGAAGCTGATGCGGAAGCTAATGAGAACGCTGAAGCAATCACTGCAGTAGCTGCTGACTCTGCTATTAGTGAGGAACAATCTGAAGAATCACAAGAAGAAGCTAACGCTCCTATTGAAGTTGAACCTCAAGAATCATCTGAAGTTGAATCTTCTAATGAAGAAGTTCCAGAATCAGTTAATGAATCCGTTAAGAAACCTGAACCAGTTATTTACCGTGTTTTAGGTAACGCAACTGTCTCTTATGTCGATGGACATAAAGAAGAAGTATATTCTGTCTTAGATAGTGATGAATACGAAATAGTGGAACCAGAAGAAACTAAAGAAGAACCTAAGGTAGAAGCTCCAGTAATGGAAGAAAAGAAGGAAGAACCTAAGGTTATAGAAGAAAAACCAAAACCAAAGAGAATTCCTCCTCAACGTAAGAAGAAAGAAACTCCAAAAGTTGAAGATAAAATAGATTATTCTTCTAAAGATGGAGATGTTCTTAAGGTCATTCCTGGAAGATTCATCGTTAAAACTAACGAAGGTTACTATATTAGCGATGAAGAATTCAGCGAACATAAAGGCAGCGCAACGGTGTTTGACGACTTTAATGTTGCGAACCAAAAGAAAGCCAAATTTGGTGGAAAGGTCATTAAATTATGAGTGACGAAATAAACACTGAAGAAGTAAAACAAGAAGTCGTCGATGAAGCTCCTAAGAAAAAGAAAAGGGAGAAAAAACCAAAAAGCAAAGCCGTTAAAATCATTGAATGGGTGTTACTAGGAATCTTTCTACTCGTATTTGGATTCTTGGGTGCCGCTCAAATCGATGGAATGGTGAACAAAAACAAAAATAACGACGAAGAAATTCGTTTCGGAGTAGGAACATTCATCGTTCTTACTAATTCCATGGAGCCTTTATATAAAACGCAAAGCGCGTTAATTACATATAAAGAAGAAATGGATGTTGTCGTTAATCAGCTTAAAGGCGTGAAAAACGCGAAAGTGGAGAAAGATGATGCTACTGAGCTCTCATGACTTTCCCAAAATATGATCCAAATTCCACACTTGATTATGAAAAAAATATCAATAATGGAGTGGACATCACCTTTAAAAATAAAAGTACAGGAATCGATTATACAACATTTGATTTCTACACTAACGAATTTAAGTATCAAGGCCCAGTTGTTACAGATCTCGTAATGACTCACCGTATTAGAGAACTTCACATTCGTAAAAACGTTACCTATGGTAACGGAAAATACATATTCGTCACATCAGGTATTAATGATGAAGGCGATTATAGTAAAATGGGACAATATCAATTTGTCTCCGAAAAATTATATTTAGGAACAGTGAAAATCAATTCACCTTTCCTAGGAGGAATCTTCCATTTCATTTCCTCCCCATGGGGCTTATTAGTGTTACTATTAATCCCTGCTGCTTACTTAATCATCGTTTCTGCTAAAGATATCTTTAAAGCTTTAAAGGAAAGCGAAGATGGTGAATCTAGTAGTGGCGAATCAAAAGCACCAAGCGATCTTGATAAAATATCAAGCGAAGATCGCGAAAGATTAAAACGAGAATTACTCGATGAAATGATTTCAAAGAAGAAACAAGAACAAGGAGAAGACAAAAAGGATGAGTAAAACCAATAAAATTCTTATTGTGTATAACATCTCATTTATGGCGTGTGGCTTAATCTTTTTAGCTGGATTTGCCATGCAAATCGCTATTTCCTTTAGCCCTGCTATTTTTGGTGATACTACATCAGTTATTAGTTTAATTATCCTTATTATCTGTGTTGTTTTTGGATTCTTCTGCGTATTTTCTCTTCTTTCTGCTTATCGAGAAAGAGACTTTATTAATCAACTTGAATCAGAAACCACTTATACACTCGGTCAACCAATTATGTTCTTTAACCTTGACGCTTTTAGACAAAAGGTTAATAGAATTATGCGTTCACGTTCCTCTAAAAATAAAAATAAAGCAATTATTGTTTTTTCTACTGCATCTTTAGAAACATCATTTAACGCTTTTAAAAATGATGCGATGACTGAACTTAACTTTGAAGTTGCGATGTTTTTAAAAGATTTATTTGATAATCCAAAAAGCGAATATGCGAATAAGAGATTTGTTTATGGATTTAATCGTGGCATTTTCTTGATTTTCACCCTTGAAGCTGAAGAAGAAAAAGTCAAACAACTCGTTGGAGTAATTCATACAAAAGTCTTTGACATAGTCAAAGAAAAAGGACTTAAAATATGGGCTCAACCATTCTTTGGATGTCGCGATGTCACTAAAGGCGATAATATTGTTAGCTCCATTGAAGACGCTTTCAACGCAAGAAATGCTGGAGAAAGTAACTTTGAATCATTTACTAAATTCATTCCAAAAATGACTAACCAAGAGTCCACAAGTTTCTTAAAAGAACTTCAAGACGCTTTAAATAACAACGAATTTGTTCCATTTTATCAGCCAAAATATTCTTTAAAGAAAAAAGAAATTGTTTCCGCTGAAGTTTTAGCGAGATGGCAATCTCCTACTAGAGGACTATTAACTCCTGGTGCCTTTATTGATAAGGCTGAACAATTTGGTTTAATTTCAGCGATTGATATTTATATCTTTGAAGCTGCTTTAAAAGATTTATCTAATTCGATTAAAAGAGGTAGAAGAGTCATCCCAGTTTCTACAAACTTCTCATTGTATGAGTTCTTCTCTCATTCCTTCTTAGACACAATCGTTGATTTACTTCAAAAATATCAAGTTCCACCTTCACTTGTGGAAATTGAAATTACTGAAACAACTTCTCAAGTTAACCAATTCTTATCTGTTTCTGTTATTAAGAAACTTAAAGATAAAGGAATTAGAGTCTTAATGGATGACTATGGTGTTGGTTATTCTCAAATTGATAACCTTAAAAACATTCCTTTTGATGCGATTAAAATCGATAAATCATTCACTGATCAATTACTTGAAGATGAAAAGACACGTTCAATTGTCAAATTCTTAACCGAACTTGGCCATGTCAATGACATGGAAGTCATTATTGAAGGTGTTGAAAAGAAAGAACAAGTTGATATATTAAGAAAAATGGGAGTCGACACTATTCAAGGTTTCTATTACTCTAAAGCTATGAGTTTTAAAGACTATGAAGAATTCCTTAAAAACAATCAATTTGAAGGAGGAAAGAAATAATGATCGTGGTCATTGGTGCATCGCATGATGATATCCTTTATTTTGAAAAGGTTCTTTATAATAAGCGTGATGAAGTTTTCCTTAATCGTTATACCGCCCATATTGGAACAGTTTTTAATCAAGAACTTTTAGTTATTGGTGATCAATATGGTTCCATTCTTTCTAGCGCGGTTATTTCTCATATTTTAAATAAATATTATATCGACTTAATTATTTGTGTTGGTCGTTGCTTTGGAATCGATAAAAGAACAAAAAGTGGTGATATTGTCATCTCTAATAGCATTATCGATGTTAACGCTGACTTATCTTTAGTGAAAAATGTTGGAATTGGTCAAATTCCAGGTTTCCAACATGAATTTAAAGTTCAAAACGATATTATTAATTATCTTAAAAAAGGTGTTGCTAAAAGAAGCTACGTTACTTCTTATGACGCGGTTTATTTATCTAGTGATAATTTAGCAGAAGAAACCCTTAAAATATTAAATGAACATCGTAATGTTTACGGCATTACCGATGAAAGAATTGTTTTCGATCATAATAGTGCGGGTGTCGCTTTAGCGGCCACGCTTAAAGATATTCCTTATGTTTCAATCAAAGTTGTTCAAAATCTCTTAGACAAAGAAGAAAATATTGACGATTATCTTAATGTCTTAGAAAAATATATCGATTTAGGAAAATCAGTTGTCGCAACAATTGGAGATATTGGAAGAAATGATATCTTAAGAGGAGGAATTGGCAATGAATACAAATCATCGTAGTTTTCTCGACCGTCAAAGAAACTTATCTTCCTTAGGAAGTTTCTACCTTGTTGTTCCTGCAATTATTTTAGGAATTGACGTTATTATTTCTATCATTTTTACCATTTTATATTTCGCTAACGGGGCAATTGTTTTCCTTATTTTACTTGCGGTATTTTTTGCTTTAAGTTTAATCGCTTATATTGTTTTCTCAATCTTCATGATGAGAAGATTACACGAAGTGTATTACGAACAAATCTATTTAACAACTTATTCAAATATTAAAAAACTTGCTTCTAATGACACAAGCTTTGATTTCTATCGTGATTTAAATATTGAAGAAGTCGATAGCATGAATGATGCGATGCACGATATTAAAAAGAAATTTGATAATTCTTATTTAGTGGTAACCACTCCTGATTACACAAATCTAGGATTAGAATATGTTGATAAAAATCGTAATTTAATTACCTTTGAATCATTTAAAAAGAATCTATATAACATCATCCATGTTTCTCAATCATTTAAGAATACTTTAATTAGCATTTCTTATGCTTTAGATGAAGGATTATCTGACGATGATAAAAATAGAGTGCTTAACCTATTTTTCCATACATTTAATGACTACGAGCATTCACTTTTCATGTTCGATGAAGATGAAAAAACTTTATATATTTATCTTCCAGTTATCGACTCTTTAAGTCGAGTTAAAGAACAATTAGAGCTCGCTACAAGTGATAGTTCAATTGTTATTAGAGACGCGAATGGCTTAAAAAATATTGCCCCTAGATACGCTTTAGTGGTCTATCCATATTCAAGTGAAGAATATCTATTAAGTGACCTTAGATACGCTAGAAGACAAAATAAATCAATTAACGTCTTTATTCCTAACCGTATTGAAAATAATATCGGTAAAAATGTCTTAATGAGTAGCACAATGAATCATAGCTATATGTCTAAGATTCTTTCTAAAATTGCAACTTTAGAATATAATGCGACTGATAACCAAGCTAGTGAAACCGCTATTAAGTCATTATTTGATGAATTAGTGAAATTCTTAGAGCTTGATGAAGCTGGTATTATCGTTTACGATAAAGCCTTAAAATCTTATAGCTTACTTCTTGCTAGTGAAGGAGCAAATATCTTTAATAAAAATAAGACGATTGATCAAGCCTTTATCTCTTCTTTAGAAAGCGCTTCTGAAGATGATGGTTCTTATTATTTCTCAACTAGAAATCACGCGAATAAGAATTTAGGTCGTCAACTTGATTTCTTTGGAATTAAAAGTGGATATTATCAAGTCGTTACTAACGCAGATGGAAAAACCATCGCTTTAGTCTATTTCTTTAATCGATATCGTGATTTTTATATCGATTCTTATTTAAGAGAATCATTCTTTATGCTTTGTTTAAGAATCGCTCATTATTTTGAAAAGAAAGAACTTCTTGATTATCTTGATCTCCGTAATAATGAAAACGAATATATCCTCTCAATGAGTGATTATATGTTATATAAATCCAATGATGAATTTACCCTTACATATTTATCTAATGACTTAAAGAAATTCGCTCCAAAAGCCACTATTGGAGGAACTTGTTATAAAGAATTATTTGGATATGATCGTCCATGTAATGACTGTCCAAAAAGAACCTTTAAAGCTAAAGAAGTTACTTTAGGTAAGAAGAGATTTGAATTATCTTTAAATCTTAATGAAAGAAAGAAAACAAATTTAGCGATGCTATTAAAAGCGCTTTCAAGCGATGAAGATGTCGATTCAAAAGTTCTCTTTAATGAAAACTATCTCGCTTATTCTTATTATTCATTACATAAAGCACTTAAAAATGAATATATCTCTAGTGGTCGTGGTTATGTTTTACTCTTAACTATCGATAACTTTGATTCTTTCTTAGAGAGTCAAAAAGAACAAGGATTATTATTCTGCATTAGATGTTTCATTAGAAACATTAAAAACAAATTAAAGATTAGTGATGTCTATTTATATAATCCTTCTACAATTGCCTTGTTATTACCATCTAATGGTCACGCGGACGTATTAAATATATGTGAAAATATTTATGAAGTTTCCAAAGAACATTATTTAGATGATGGTAGTGATGATCAATTTAAAATCACTTATCTCCCAGTTGGTTATCCTCGTGGATATGCGAACGTTGATGACTTTATGAGACATATGGGTGAATTCTATCGCTTAGACAAGAATGAAAGAGGCAAAGACTTCATTTACTTCTGTGACTACGCGATTAGCCGTAGTGCTTCTAAACGTGAATTCATGTTATCGGTCATTGAAAATGAATTCTCAGGTCAATCAACCTCTTCTGTTAATCTTCAACCAATTGTTCAAGTCAGTAACCGTCATATTTATGGGGCTGAAATTCTTCTCCGTATTAACGACGTCCATAGAGGAGTCTTCTTTAACGCTGAAGAAATTTCTCGTATCGCTGAAAAAGAAAATAAGACTCATATTATTACTGAATCAATTATTAACTTCGTTGGTAATTTATATAAGGAGTATGGTAAAGGTGCATTCAAAATTAACAATTTTGAGCGTATCGCGATTAACATCGACCAAACTTATTTAAAGGACCCTAACTTAATTAAAGGTGTTATTGATTTAGTTGAGAAGAATAATATTCCTGATAACTTCATTTCCTTTGAAATTCCTGAGGATATGATTCCAGATAATATCGATAAGATTAAAGACTTCGCTAATCAGTTAAAGAATTACCACATCTTCTTCTCTTGCGATAGATTTACTGGAGAATATATCGGTAGTGAAAAACTTAAAGACTTAGGATTTAACGAAGTTAAGATTGCTCGTAACTTAATTATTAAAATCGATAAAGATCCAATTCAACTTAAGGCGGTTGAAGATATCGTTAAGAACGCTCATAACGTTGGCATTAAAGTCGCTGTCGTTGGTGTTGAAAACGAAGCTCAATTTAACATTCTTAAGAATCTTGATAATGAAATGGTGGTTCAAGGTTATTACTTCTATAAACCACTTACCAGAAACGACCTTATCAGTGCGATTGTTTCTTATAGTAAGTAAATTATCATCAATTACGAAAATAAGCGCGAGAAGCGCTTTTTTTCTTATATAATTAATAAGAAGAGACTAACTATTAAAAAACAATAAGAATTTTTACAAAAGTTTGTTCCCTAGAAAATTGGAGCGTTCTAAAAAGAACTCAG
>JBGURM010000083.1:0-8580 GCA_045132035.1 Bacilli bacterium | reverse complement strand
ATTAATAACGAAACAACTTTTTCTTCGTCTAACTCATCTAAAGAAGATGAGATAGAGGGATTAGTAGACTTTTTTAAAAGATTCTTTAATGAACCAAAGTCAAAAGACTTAAACGCTCTTTCGATAACAGAAATCGCAAATCGATGATTTGTGTCTTCTACCAAACGGTTAATAACATTAGTGAGTTCGCCTTTTTCATATAAGGAATAAAGGGAATGAAAATGTTCACCATCGTTATAGTATTTTAGTGAATGTTCAATGTTATGCGCGATTGCGCTATCAACATACTCGTTAATAGGTTCATCACCTAAATAATTGTTTTCGTTATATTTATTCCCTTCGATTGTCATTAATCCACCAAATTCAATATATGTGTCAATTGAATCGATTCCTAAAACCATAGAAAATTCTTTATATGAAATATATGTGGTGTGAATCAATATCACACGGTCATATAATTCATGGTATTTACTAATCATAAAACCTAATGAATCAGTGCCAGAAAGGACAATCTTGCTTCTTAGACCATATATATCTGAAAGAGTGGAAGATAAAGAATTAAAATCAGTTAATAATGTGACTTCATCAATGAAGATATACTTAAACCCATGAGTAGTTAAAAAATCCAAATCATTCATTAAATCATAGAAAGTATTTTTTTGAGATATTTTGATATATACGGCTTTTGAAAAATCTTCAAGATTCATATCGATGACACTTTGAAATATCAAAGTGGTTTTCCCAGTTCTTCTTAGTCCATATAACGCTAAAACTTTTCCTAATTTGGATTGGTCATAAAGGAAATCTTTGATTTCTTTAAAAACAAAGCGATGTTTAAAAGACTTATATTTTTCTAATAACGTATATAGCTTTAATCCATATTGGACGTCAGTTTTAAACTTAAAAGAATCTAATTCGTTAATATCATATTGCTTTGAATAACGTAACCTAAAAGACAATGAGTAAGCTTCTTCCGCAGAAAGAGTTTTATTTCTCATCACTCCATTATCACGATATTGATAGACATAATATTCTTGTCCATTAATTCTTTTGATTGAAACAGTGCCTTTAAGTTCCATATGATCAATCCTTTTTTACTACGTTTTACTACATTTTACTACATTTTACTACATTGTAAAGAGTGCAACCTAAGAAGAAATAGATTCCAAAAGAAAAGATGAGTGTTTTCCAATAATCACTCACCATTTCTATCTATTTGGATTTTTTATTCATTAATGAATATTAATCTTCCTTTAGTGGCTTTACCGTTATCAATTAATCTATTTTGTTGAATAAGTCTATTCACTATAGAAGAAACATATTGTCTAGAAACATTTAATTCTACCGCTATATCAATAATGCTAATACCAGTGTCTCTATGTTTCATCACGATATAAACAATATCATTTTCAATCTTTGAATCTTTTGAATATAGATTAGGGGTGAAGTTCAACACTACTGTTGTTGAATCTTCTGGAGTGGTATTTTCAACAATTATTGGTTCAGGAAAACCATTTTTCTCCATCGCATGATACATTTTTGGAATTCCTGTTCCACTTCTATCAGCGACTCCAATTCTTCTGAAGAATGTAATTATTGCTTGGTTTCTCGCTATTGATATTCCACCAAGAATTGCTCTTTCTTTTTTAACAAGCATCCTTCCAGAATTAGTGACAGTTAAACTATTTGAGTTTCTAATAATCTTTAACGGAGTGGACAAGAAGAATGAATGATTAGAGAAAGCGTTCGCTAACGCTTCTTTAATACAATCAATCATTAATGATTTTCCAATATTTTGTCCATTATTAGAAACATAACTAGATGGAATATCTGTATACAAATCTTTAAACACCAGTTGGTAAAAATCATATAAATTGCCTGACCATGTTGGTTCATCGCTTACAATTCGATTGTCCCATTTGCTATTTCCAGTAACATTACGTTGATAATCAAAAAGATAGTTAGGGAAAATAGACACTATTTTGGAATAGTCGGTTAATAAAATAACCGCTGCGTTACTCAAAACATTTTTTCCTTCACTATTTATTAATAGTCCAGTATTAATCAAAAATTGTTCATCACTTAAGTGAATATATATGTTATTAGGGAAAACAGAATTCAATTCTTTTCTATATGAATGTAATGTTTCAATATTTACATCCTTAAATGAATATCCTTTTGAATTAATAAGAAGATCATAACTATCTTCATTGTTATCATTTAGCAAGTATTTGATTTGATTCTTTGTTAGTAAATAATCACCATCACCACTCCTTCCAAAGCTTTCGGATAAAGATCCATTTAAATAAACTGGTTTGATGCTTTTAGGAGCTTCATTCACATTAATGATAACAATCTTCTTTCCTTCTATATTTTTAATTTCTATATCACCATCTTCAATAACAGGATATGAAACCTTTGTCTTATTATGGACAGTGTTAATAATATCTTTTTTATATTGTTCAGGATTAGAAACACCAACGATTTTGTTGTATGGTTTATTTTCACTTATTCCTAAATATATTTTGCCACCCTCCGTATTAGCAAAGGCAGAGATGGACTCATATATTGATTTTGGAACACCACATTTTACTTCTTTTAATTCACAATGAAGCTTTTCAGAAATAGTTAATAAATCAGTCATATTACCTAACTCCTTCACATTTCATTCACATTATTTCATTTGTCAACTATTTGTCAACTGATTTGTCGTATTTGTCAACTACGCAATATGACAAATAACAAAAAACATCAATATAAAGAAGTAATATAAAAACATACTTCTAATCATATAATTCATATACGCGTATTAAATGTTTATTAAAATGATAGATATTTTGTCTAATCACGTAATACAATAATTCTTGGTTAAAAAAGGGGTAAATATATATATGAGTGATGTAAAAACAGTCATAGACACGATGGTCAAGAAAGGATTAAAAGCCTTAGAAATCCTTTCAACATTCGATCAAGAAAAAGTTGACTACATTGTCGCTAAAATGTCAGTCGCCGGATTAGACCATCATGGAACACTTGCTAAACTAGCAATAGAAGAAACAGGAAGAGGAGTCTTTGAAGATAAAGCAACAAAAAACTTATTCGCTTGCGAATATGTTGTTAATAATATGAGACATCTTAAAACCGCAGGTGTTATTGATGAAAATACAGTAAGTGGTATCACCACTATCGCAGAACCTGTTGGAGTGATATGTGGAGTTACTCCAGTAACTAATCCAACTTCCACTGTTATATTTAAAAGCTTAATTGCAATTAAAACAAGAAACCCAATCATCTTCGGTTTCCATCCAAAAGCCCAAAGATGTTCTAAAGAAGCGGCAATAGTAATGAGAGACGCTGCTATTAAAGCAGGAGCTCCAGAAAACTGCATTCAATGGATTGAAGAGCCATCAATTGATGCGACTAGAGAACTAATGAATCACCCAGATGTCGCTACTATTTTAGCGACTGGTGGTCCAGGAATGGTAAAAGCCGCATATACATCAGGAAAACCAGCCTTAGGTGTTGGTCCTGGTAATGTTCCGGTCTATATTCATAAAGATGCCAATATCGATCGAGCGGTTAATGATATATATCTTTCTAAATCATTTGATAATGGAATGATCTGTGCTTCTGAATCAGTTCTCTTCATTCATCAAGATATATATAAAGATGTGATTAAGAAATTAAAAGAATACACTGTCTATTTTGCCTCTAAAGAAGAACAAGAAAAATTAAGTGATTACATGTTTAAAACCCATAGAGGGGCTAAAGATGTTGCAAGTGCGTCATTAAACGCTGATGTCGCTGGAATGGACGCTGTTAAAATCGCGAAAAACGCTGGCTTTGAAGTTCCAAGTAACACTAAAGTCATCGCTGTGACATTAGAAGAAATTGGTGAAAAAGAACCATTAAGTAAAGAGAAGTTATGTTCAGTCTTAGGAATCGTTAAAGTCAAAGACGAAAACGAGGGACTCGACTTAAGTGAAAAACTCCTAGAGTTTGGAGGATTAGGTCATTCCGCTGCAATACACGCTCAAGACCAAGAACTTGTGAAACGCTTCGGAGATAAGATGAAAGCGATAAGAATCATCTGGAATTCTCCTTCAACCTTCGGAGGAATTGGTAATATCTACAATTCCTTCCTCCCATCCTTAACGTTAGGATGTGGCACATACGGAGGTAATTCAGTGGGAGGAAACGTTTCCGCAGTTAACTTAATCAACTACAAACAAATCGGTAAGAGGAGAAACACAATGCAATGGTTCAAAGTACCACAAAAAATATATTTTGAAAGAAATTGTATCCAATACTTACGTTCATGTAAGACCGTTGGAAAAGTTTTCATCGTCACCGATAAAAGCATGGTGGAACTTGGTTTCTTAAAGAAAATCACTGATGAACTCGCCGCTAGAAGAAATCCAGTTACATATCAATTATTCTCTGATGTTGAACCAGATCCAGATATTAAAACCGTAATGAGAGGGGTTGAACTCATGAATCAGTTCAAACCTGACACCATTATTGCTTTAGGTGGCGGTTCCCCAATGGACGCCGCTAAAGGAATGTGGATCTTCTATGAACATCCAGAAATCAACTTTGATGACTTAAAACAAAAGTTCATGGATATTCGTAAAAGAGCGTTCAAATATCCAGAACTTGGTAGAAAGACCAAATTAATTTGTATCCCTACTACTTCTGGTACTGGAAGTGAAGTCACTCCATTTGCAGTTATCTCTGATAAAGAGAACAAAAAGAAATATCCTCTCGCGGATTATTCCTTAACTCCATCAATCGCGATTATTGATCCAGAGTTCACTACTAATATTCCTGCTAAAGCAACCGCTCAAACAGGATTAGATGTTCTCACTCACGCGATTGAAGCCTATACCTCAGTTATGGCAAGTGATTATACAGATGGTTTAGCCCTTCAAGCAATCACTTTAGTGTTTGAATATTTACCACGCGCTGTTAAAGATGGTAGAAATGATTTAGAAGCAAGAGAAAAGATGCATAACGCTGCTACTATTGCTGGTATGGCGTTTGCTAACGCTTTCCTTGGTATCGTTCACTCTTTAGCCCATAAAGTAGGCGCTGAATTCCATACAGTGCATGGAGAAACATGTGGAATATTGCTCCCACATGTCATTAGATATAATGGAACTCAACCATCTAAATTATCTGTCTGGCCAAAATATGAATCATATTCTTGTGACAAGAAATATCAAAAGATTTGTCAGACCTTAGGCTTTAAGTGCGATAAGAAAGAAGACGCGAAAGACGTTCTTGCTGATGCAGTACTTAAACTTGGAAAAGATATTGGCATTGATATGAACTTATGTTCAATCATTCCTAATGAAGAAGAATTCATGTCTAAGATTGAAGAGCTCTCCTATTTAGCGTATGAAGATCAATGCACTCCTGCTAACCCAAGAGAGCCACTTGTCTCTGATATGATGGAAATCTTAAAGGCTGCATATAAAGGAAATTAATCAATATAACAAAACCCGACACCTCCGATGATTAATCGACATTGTCGGGTTTTTGAATGAAATGATTGTAATTAATTGAAATCTTTATTTTCTTTCATGAATTTCATCAAGTTGGTCTAAAAGCGGTAATGCTAGTATGTGACTTTATTTAGCCATTCACCGATGTCCACTATCCTTATACCTTCATATTGGCTTTCAGGATGCTTTGTTCGTGCGATTAACATTTTTGGATATGCATCCTTAATGGATAATAAAGGTTTAACTTCTCTTTGGAATGTTTCTTCTCTAGAAATGTCATCACTTACTTGAATGTAATATTTATATCCATCTTTGATCGCAACAAAATCAATTTCTTTCTCGTAGAGAACGCCTACATAAACTTCGTATCCTCTTCTTAAAAGCTCAATGGCGACCAAATTTTCATATAATCTTCCATAATCCATATTCTTAGTGCCTATATTTGCAAACCTAAATGACAAGTCTACAAGATAATATTTTTTATCTGATTCTAGATACTTGTTTCCTTTAATGTCATAACGTGTAAAAGGATAGAATAAGAATGATTTACAAAGATAATCCACATATGATCCCACAGTTTTATCATTAGTTTTATATGAATTAGAAGTTAATGCGTTAGCAATGTTTCTTATAGATGTTTTATTGCCGACATTATCCATAAGATAATCAGCGACCATAAGCAAAAGTGGTTCGTTTTCAACTTTAAATCTTTTTACTATATCTTTTGAAATTGTCTTTTTATATATGCCGTCGATATATTGATAGGCATCGGTTTGATTTTTGTAAAGATATGAACCAGACATACCACCTTTAGTAACATAATCATCAAAGGAATCGATTGGCTTTTTATTACTGTGATAAATATTAAATTCTCTGAAAGAGAAAGGATACATTTTTAAATCAAAATAACGACCACCGAATAATGTAGCTAAGTCGCTGGATAACATAAAAGCATTTGATCCGGATAAATAGATATCAAACCTTTCTTCTTCATATAAACTATTGATAACTCTTTCAAATCCTATACATTCTTGCACTTCATCAATAATTAAGTAATTAGGGACACCTTCAACATACCCTTTATCAACATAATCGTATAAATTATTTGGGTTTAATAGTGCATCATTTTTCTTGAGATTTAATTTTATGCGAATAATGTTCTTTTTTTCTGCGTCTGTTATTAGATAATCGTAAAAAGCATCGAGGAGCTTTGATTTACCACTTCTCCTCACTCCAGTGATGATTTTGATATCCGGAATATCCTTGACATTGATCAGACTTTCTAAATAAAAAGGTCTTTTAATAAGTTTCATATTATTATCCTTGACTACATTATATTATATTTCGCATTTTCCATCAAATTTTAAATTTGCGAAATAAATAATCTACTCTTTTTATGTATAAAAAGTGTTTTTGGCAATATAAAAAGCCCAATATTTGGGTCTCTTCTCATTAAGCGGTGGGAGCATGTCACCTATTTAAGGTCGTATTTCTTTTTTAGTTCTTGAGGAACTTCCCTTGTTAGTTCATATAACATGTTGGTGTGTGAACTTACTCGGCAATTGAATAACCGAGGATTCCCGTTTATATTCCTAAACCTCTCCAGTAAGAGCTATAACTACATATTTCTCTCATTCCCATCATTAAATAATCTCCCAATACCCTGTTTTTCTCGATTCCATTCTCTTTAATATATCTTTTTCATCAAACCTTCTATGTGCCTATAAATAGTAGGTTCAGATTTGCCTATTTTTTAGATAATTCAGGAATAGTAATGTACTTGTTTTTTCTAATTTCACCTAGTATCATTTTATCCAATTCATTTATCTTATCATTTATCTTATCATTTATCTTATCATTCAATAATTATTATAGATAAAAGCGCAATTATAAGTGTAAAAAAATAGCTAGTCTACAAAACAAAAAGGACTTTGTGATGCAAAATCCTCATTTTATTCATGTGGTGCGACTAGCAGGAATCGAACCTGTACGAGTTGCCTCACTAGATCCTAAGTCTAGCGCGTCTGCCAGTTCCGCCATAGTCGCATATTTCTTAAAAATAAAGGACTGATTGTTCAGCCCATATATTTTTTAATTTTGGTGCCGTCTATCGGAATCGAACCAACAACCTACTGATTACAAATCAGTTGCTCTGCCAATTGAGCTAAGACGGCATTTTTGGTGGACACTACAGGGATCGAACCTGTGACCTCTTCCGTGTGAAGGAAGCG
Organism: Bacilli bacterium; assembly: GCA_045132035.1. Taxonomy (GTDB): domain Bacteria; phylum Bacillota_I; class Bacilli_A; order RFN20; family CAG-826; genus UBA2450. Next base: position 842 of record JBGURM010000083.1, on the reverse strand, counting down.
TTCTCCCGCTGAACTAAGTGTCCCTATAGTGTTTCCTTATTTAATTAAAGCCCTAATGTTAAGGGCTATGTACGCAAATTCTGGTGGGCCTTAATGGACTTGAACCATCGACCTCACCCTTATCAGGGGTGCGCTCTAACCAACTGAGCTAAAGGCCCGAATACGCGCTTAAATAATATATAATAATAGGAAAAATATATCAACAAGAAATTTCAAAAACAAAAAAGGAAGTTAGCATCAACTTCCTTAAATTGTTTTGTCTTAATACTGATATCAAAGATATCAAGCCAAGATTAACGCTTAGAGAATTGTGGAGCTTTTCTCGCAGCTTTAAGACCATATTTCTTTCTTTCCTTTTTACGGGAATCTCTGGTGATCATACCAGCGGTCTTTAAGGTTTTGCGATCGCATCCTGCTTCAAGTAAAGCGCGTGTAATGCCTAATCTGATAGCACCGGCTTGACCTGTGAATCCACCACCTTTAACTTCGGCTCTGACATCATATTTACTTTCAGTACCGGTTAAAGTTAATGGTTGTTTAAGGTCCATAACGAGTGTCGCATATGGCATATATTCATTGACATCGCGACCATTAACGATAATGTTGCCTTTTCCTTCGGTGACATAAACACGTGCAATAGATGATTTTCTTCTACCAGTACCGTAATATTGGAGATTTTCTTTCTTCGCCATGATTCATATCCTCCTTAGAATTTGAGCTCTAAAACTTCTGGTTTTTGAGCTTCGTGCTTGTGATCTGGTCCAGCGTAGACAAATAATTTCTTTTCAATTTGTCTTCCTAAACGGCCTTTTGGCACCATACCGTGAACACTTCTCTCAATC
>JBGURM010000082.1:0-17317 GCA_045132035.1 Bacilli bacterium | reverse complement strand
GTAACGATCTTAAGGTCGCTTTATATAACATCATCAAAGGTCATGAGAAAAGAAGTTACAACACTCTTGAACATGATATGAAGATTACAGATAGGAACTGGACTCTTTCTCCAAAAGAAGAAGATGAGAATCCTAAAATGGTTTTGTTATACGCTGATTATAATACCTCTAGTCCTTGCGAATGGAATTTATTCCAAGGTGGAGGAAGTAATGGAGGCGTAGCAAGTGGCTATATTTGGAATAAAGAACATATTTGGGCTAAATCAAATGGCTTCAACACCAAAAATTTAGCCGCTTATTCAGATCTCCACCACTTACGAGCGAGTGACTGGAAATGTAATAACACTAGATCAAGTTACCCATTCACTAATGTTAGTAACGGAGAAAAAGTTGATAACGCTTACGGAAATAAAACAAACAACAAATGTAATGGTCATCAATTTGAACCCGCTGATGAATATAAAGGTGATGTTGCTCGTGCACTATTTTATATGGCGACCCGTTACTATAACGGAGATGGAAGCGGAGGCACTAATTTAACTTTAACAAATGATGATGATTCATCTAATGGAACATGGGGTTATTTAAGCACTCTTCTTGAGTGGAATGAATTAGACCCTGTTGATGATTTTGAAATGCATCGTAATGATTTGATTTACGAAAGATTCCAACATAATCGTAACCCATATATCGACCATCCAGAATACGCAAAAGCAGTATTTAATAATGAGCAAATTGCAGAGCCAAAAACATTAACTAATCTCACAATTAGTGGGACACCTACAAGATTAGAGTATAAAGCTGGTGATTCTTTTGATTCAACAGGGTTAATAGTAACCGCAACTTTTGATGATAATTCAACTCTAAATGTCACAAGCTCAGTGAAATGGACACCTAATCCATTAACTGAAGGAACCACTAAGGTGACCGGTACTTATAAAACTAAAACTGTCGAAGTTACTGGTCTAACTGTTAATAAAAATGACACTCCATATGTTCCACCGGTTCTTAGTGATGTCGAAATCACCTTTAAAACTGATGGAAGTGAAACCGCAGAACTAAAAGGTAATGCGATATATGAATATATAGACGAAGGAAAAGAATATGTTTCTTCGCTGAGCGACGCTAATAAAATCTACGGCTCTTCTTATGGAATTAAGATGGGCTCTGGTAAGGAAAATGGAACGTTAACAATCAACTTTAATCAATCATATGAAGTTGAATCGGTAATTTTAAAAGCAAAACGATATGGCTCAGATTCTTCTGAAATCAAAGTCTCAACAGCGGTCAATCAATCCGGAATAAGTAATGAAATTACTAGTGAATTAAGTGATATTACATATACATTTGATGGAAGCGAAATTAATTTTATTAAATTAACCACTGTCAAAAGAGTGTACCTTTCTTCGATTATCGTTAACGTAAAAAGTGATGAAGGTGACCCAACTACTCCTATTGATCCAGTTGACCCACCAGTGGGCCCAACAGACCCAGAAGATCCACCTGTTGATCCAACTGAACCTACTGAACCAGTAGATCCAGGGACAAATGACACTCCAACTCAAACAAATGGGTGCGGAGGTAATATATATACCTCAAGTATAATTTTGAGTGCATTATCTCTTTCATTTGTAGTATTATTAGTTTTTGTTAGATACAAAAGAGTGAAATAACATGTACTCATTAATGGAACCTACATTTCAAATCGCATACCTCTTATTAGGACTAGTCCTATCAATCTATGTCATGATTAAAGGGAAGAATAAGGTTCCTTTTTTGTTGCTTGCAAGCGCTGGATTAACCATTGTTATTACTGATTCACTCACTATTGTTCCTCAAATATTTGGTTATTCTTTCCAACGTTTTGAAAGCCTTTATCGTTTAATGGGTGTTGGTCAAAATATCATTTCCATTACCACTGTCACAATTTATGCCGCGGTCTATGTTATTTACCGAATTATTTATAAAAATAAAATAAGCCCAATAATCGACTGGTTTGTTTTTGGTTTAGCCCTTACTAGAATTGGATTAAGCCTTATTCCTTTAGATGAATTTTCACTTAGAGAAAATTACTACTTGATCACCACACTTGAAAATATTCCAGTTCTTGGCTTAGGAATCGCGATTTCATTTGTTTCGTTTAAATTCACATCTTTTGAAGATGCTTATGAGGAAAAGCTATTTATTGAAAGCATTCTTTGTTTCTCTTCATTTGTTTTATTCACTAATAACAAAATTATTCCATTAATTATCTCCGCTTTAGTGGTGATATCTGAAATATCATTCTCATCATTTATCGGATATAAATATATTAAAAAATTAGAATAAAAAGAGTCGCTTTTGTTGTATTTACAACAACATATTTTTTGAGTTGCGTATTTTTACTAACTCATATATATTATTGTGTTTGCTGGAAGAAATATATATTTCTAGCAGGCAGAGGAGACTCTATTAAAATGAATACAAGTAAAATTAACGGATCGACGTTTACAGAACTATTAAGATTCGGATATAAAAATTTAGTTGCCCACCTTCAAATTATTAATGATTTGAACGTTTTCCCTGTCCCAGATGGAGACACCGGAACAAATATGAAGCTCACCTACTCAAATGGCTTAAAAACCATTTCAGATGATGACGCGCCTATTTACATTATCAGTGATGAATTCGCTAGAGGAATGCTCTTTGGGGCAAGAGGAAATTCCGGCGTCCTTACAAGCCAATACTTCAGAGGTTTCGCTGATGCATGTAAGAAGAAAAAAGAATTAACAGTCGCCGATTTCGCTAAAGCGATGATTAGTGCTTATAAAAATGCTTATAAAGCTTGTGCGGATGTTGCCGAAGGAACAATTCTTACTGTCGCTAGAGAGTCAATTGAAAACACCATGCCAAGTGTCAGAGAAGAAGATACTTTTGAAAGCTTCTTAACTAAAGTCGTCAATATGATGAGAATCTCTCTTGATAACACTCCTAATCTTTTACCAGTTTTAAAAGAGAATGGTGTTGTTGATTCTGGAGGAAAAGGATTACTCACCATCTTTGAAGGCTATTTAGCCTTCTTCACTGGAAAAGAAATTTCTGTCGAAGATGAAATAGTTGAAGAAAAAGGTAAATCAGAAAACTCAATTGATTTCTCAGCCTTTAATGAAAACAGTGTTTTAGATTATGGATATTGCACTGAATTCTTACTCCAATTATTAACATCTAAAATTGATATTCCTTCATTCAATATCGATGAATTTATTGCCTTCATGCAAGAACATGGAGAATCACTCGTTTGTTTCCAAACTGGCACAATCGTCAAAGTCCACGTTCACACTAAAAAGCCATATGAAGTGATTGAATACGCTCAAAGATTTGGTGAATTCGTGACCTTCAAAATGGAAAATATGGCCCTTCAACATAATTCCCTCATCAAAGAGGAAGAAGAGAGAGCCAAAGAAAGGAAGAAATACGCGGTTATCGCTATTGCGCAAGGAGATGGAATTATCGATTTATTCCAAAACCAATTAAGAGCGGACCTCGTTATTAATGGAGGTACCACAATGAATACTTCCGTTAGTGAAATGATTGATGCGTTTAAATATGTTAACGCTGACGAAATCATTCTTCTTCCAAATGAAACAAATATGATTAAAGCTGCTGAACAAGCTGCTGAATTATATAAAGACAGCAAAGTATATGTTGTTCATACCCATAATATTCAAGAAGGTTTTGCCGCTTTGAATATGCATACAGGAGATGAAGAAAACGGAGAAGAAGTATATAAAGCTCTTAAAGCTGGAGCGGAAATGATCACTCCATATATCGTCTTCAAAAGTGGAAAAGACGCAAAAGTTGGTAACCAAATCGCTCCTAAAGGAAGCTATGTTGGTTCAAAAGGAAAGAAACTTTTAGCCTTTGCTCCAAGAAGAACCGCTGCAACATTCAAGTTATTCAATGGAATTGAAGGAATTGATGATTGTGAAGTTGCCTTCATCATTTATGGGCAAACCGTTACTGAAGAAGCAGCCTTAGAACTCGTCAGTGCGATTAATGAAAAATGGCCAAATCTTGAAGTCGGATTAATTAACGGCAAACAAGATGTCTACGATTTATTAATCGGAATATATTAAAGAAAGGTTTCATTTAAAAATGGAAAATAAACACACTATTGTTATTGATACCTTAGGAAGTGATAAAGGACCAGAAGCCATCATTGAAGGGGCTAAAATGGTGCTTGATGAATTCCCAGAAATTAATCTCACCATCGTTGGAGATGAAGAACTCATCAAAAGCAAAAACCTTCCTAGTGACCGCGTGAAAATCATTCACGCTCCAGAAACAGTTACAAACTACGATAATCCAATTGAAGCTTTCTATAAGAAAGCGAATGTCTCAGTCTTCAAAGCTGTTGAAGAATGCGCAAAAGATGATAACGCAATTGGAATTATCTCTTCTGGTAATACAGGAGCGTTATTAGTTGGAACACTCCGTTACTTACTAGACGCAAAAAGAACTAGACCTGCTTTAGCAGCTATTCTTCCAAATATGCAAAAAGGATTCACTTGTTTAGTGGATACTGGTGCTTCAATTGACTGTGGACCTTCTCAACTTGTGGAATTCGCTCATTTAGGAACAGACTTTATGAGAAAACTCTATAAGATTGAAAACCCAAGAGTGGGACTTCTATCTAATGGAAGCGAGCCAACAAAAGGCAACCACCTAGTGAAAGAAACTTATCCACTACTCGCTAAAGAAGAAGGCATTAACTTCATCGGAAACGTTGAAGGTAGTAAAGCGTTAAGCGGAATGTGCGATGTTCTTGTCGCTGAAGGATTCGCGGGTAACCAAGTTTTAAAGAATACCGAAGGTATGGCCATCAATATGATTACAGAAATCATGAAGTTTGGTAAAAAGACTGGAAACGAAGAAATCACTCAACAAATCGCTGGCTATTTAATGAAAACATACGACTTTGAATCATTAGGCGCTGGCATTATGTTAGGGGCAAGAAAATATGTTCTTAAATGCCGTGGATCAAGTGGTCCAGTCGCTATTAGAAGCGCTTCAAAGATTTTAATCAATATCAATTCAAATAAAACATTCTACGAATAGGAGAAATAAACAATGTTAGAAAGATTAATGAAATTAATACAAGAAAATCTTCCAGATAAAGACTTAAGTAACGCTAAAGCGGAAAGTAGACTTATCGAAGATTTAGGAATGGATAGCATCGGAATGATGATGTTATCAATGTCCATCGAAGATGAATTTGGAGTGACATTTGACGCTCCAGTAACATTTAAAACTGTCCAAGATGTCTTAGACTTCTTAGCGAAAAACGCTACAAAATAACAAAGGAAAACAAACAATGAATAAAGATTATCAATTATTTTTTGATAGTGACTGTGACATCACCACCGAGTGGGCTAATAAATATGACGCCAAACTCATTTCCATGCCATATGTCATTTGTGATGAAGAATATTTCCCATATAAGAGTTGGGAAAAATTTGACTCCAAAGCGTTTAATGATGCCTTAAGAACAGGAAACGCCAACCCATCAACAAGTGCTCTTTCAGAGCAAGAATATGTCACATATTTTGAACCAATCTTAAAAGAAGGCAGAGATATTTTATATGTCCACTTCTCTAGAGAAATGTCGGCGACATTCAATAGTTGTGATAAAGCTATCGCTCAATTACTTAAAAAATATCCAGGTAGAAGAATTGAATTAATCGACACTAAAGGTATTACAATTTGTTCTTTCTTAAGTGATATTCAAATTGGTGAATTATATCTTCAAGGAAAGACTATTGATGAAATCAAAGAAGCTGCTCCTGAAATAATCGAACACTCCGCTGCATATTTCTTTGCTGATAACTTAAAGTTCTTTGCTAGAAGCGGCCGTGTCAGTGGTTTTAAAGCCTTTATGGGTGGAATGATTGGTGTTAAACCAGTCATCCATATCTCTAGCGAAGGTAAGATGGTTTCCATCGATAGCGCAGTTGGTAGAAAGAAAGTTTTAGCGAAAATCATGGAATACGTCGTTAAACTTGAAGACCACATTAAAGACTACCCAATCGTTATCGCTCACGCTGACGCACAATATTTAGTCGATGAATTCGATAAAATGCTTAAAGAAAAATTCGGAGATGATGTTAAATATATTCTCCTTGATGTAAATCCAACCGCCGGTTGCCACTGCGGACCAGATGTTCTCGGTATTGGCTTCCACGCTAAAACACGTTAAGTCTAATGAATAAGAAAAGAGACTTACAAAACGAACTTTTACATCGTAAATATAAACTTCCAAACCCACTATTTTCTTGGATTTACTATGTTGTTGGAAGAACACACCTTTTAGGTGCTAAATATCACTGTCACTATGATGTAAAAGACAAAACAAGCGATTGTAAAGGTCCATGCTTCTTAATTTGGAATCACCAAAGTAGAAGAGACCATACCTTCTTAACTACCGCTAACTGGCCAAGAAAGTTATCAATCGTTTGTGAATATAATAGCTTCTTTAGAAGCCACCTCCACTTCGCTTTTAAATTAGGAAGAGTTATTCCTAAAAAAGTATTCTGCAACGATATGGCGGGGATCCGTGCGATGAGAGATATCATCAAACAAGGTGGATGTGTCGCTTTCTCTCCAGAAGGAACTAGTTCCATCTTTGGAGATAACCAACCAATCGTTCCAGGAACAGGTAGATTCATAAAAGCCTTCAATATCCCAGTGTACTGTGGATATATGCAAGGAAGTTATTTAACAAATAACAAAGTTGATGCGAATGACCGACTTGGTGAAGTCTACTATCAACAAAAGCTCCTCTTCACTAAAGAAGATCTTCAAAGATTAAGCGGAGAAGAGATTGAAGATATCATCAATAAAGAATTCCATCACGATGACTATGCTTGGAATAAAACACATCACATTAAATATGACGCGAAAGGTAATATGTGCACTAACTTGAGTGACATTGCTTATCGCTGCCCAAGATGTGGAAAAGAATTCCAAATGGTGGCTAAAAGTAACTTCATTAAATGTGAAGCTTGCGGAAATGGAGCGACTATGGATGAATATTATGATTTCCATCCATTTGATAAAGACTGTGTCATTCCTGAAACCCCAAGTGAATGGGCGCATTTAGAAAGACAAGTCATCATCGATGAAATTAGAAAAGACCCTAATTATTCATTTAAAATTCATGTTAAATTAGGCGCTCTTCCAAAAGACCACTATGTCGATAAATCAATGACTACTGAAATCGTTGGAGAAGGTGATTATGAAATTAATCACACCGGTGTCCATTTTAGAGGCACAAAAAACGGAGAACCATTCAATTTCGATTTAGATTATAAGGCTGTTTGGACTTATCCAATGACTGTCGATTTATCAATCTTCTCCTTATACATTAATGAAGAATATTATGACTTCTATTCAGAGTATCGATGCGTTGGAAAAGTCATCATGTTAACCGAAGAAATGCATAGGCTTCATGAAAACAAGTTCAAAAACTTCCCATGGTTTGACTACATGTACGAAGGAAAAGAACTTGGAATCGATAATAAATAACATCTTAAATAGAGGCACAAAGTGCCTCTTTATTTTTTGATTGTCACATCACTAATAATTAACTATTATTAAATCAATTTTATGAAAAGCTTGAGTAGACCAATTAAAAATATATTTACCGCTATTATATCAATAGGGCTTTTTGTCAGCTGCGCTACTGAAGCGCCTAATTGGAAAAGTGAAGAACAAACATTAATGAAAGAACACCTCTATGGTGAAGTTCTTCCTTATATAAGTGATAACGAAGTAACTCTTGATGAAGATGTGATTGTCATTAAAGGTAAAGAAGTTAATTCTGATGACTTAGTAGCGTACGCCTCAAAATATAAAGACTGGAAAGATTACTCTAAAGATTATGTTAGTCAATACGGTGATTATTTCTACGCTTTTGAAAAAGTCATTAAAACTAGTGAAGGAAAACGCGCTATTTTAGTTCAATTCTCTGCAGTTAATGATAAAGGGTTTATTTCTCCTACTGGAAATGGAACGCTCTTATTAACTGCGTTAGATCCTTATTTACACGAATTCCCTTCTGATAAACTATCGGATGCGATTAAGAACTTATTTGATAGTGATGTCACTATCCCTGTTTTTGAAGCAGATTATTATCAAACTACTTCAAGTAATACTGGAGTGTATTGTTTCATCGATTCCAATAGTGAAGACGCTGGATATAGTGAAATATTAACTAATAATGGTTGGACAATTGACACTGCTAGAGATGCAAGCGGATATATAGTTGCTATCTCTCCAGATGATTTATTCTCACTAAGTTATTTATATAACCAAGAATATCATTCTTTAGATATTCACTTAAATTATCGTCCATATATCGTTTGGCCAACTCTATTAATAAGTAACGCCTTTATTAAAGCAGGTACAACTGAATATAAAATTCCTACTTTAGAAAAAGAGGGATATCGTTATAACTTCTATAACTTTGGTGGTTCCATAAGAATTGGAGTCTATACAGTTGATAGAGAAGATTTTGATTTATATCTTGGTGAATTAGAAGAAGATGATTGGACAGTTAGAGGTCCTGATCAATATGGAAACTTCTATTGCCAAAAAGAATTAAAAGAACTTAATGGTGTCGCTAATATGTGTATTTACTATAGTAAAGGTGACGTTTCTATTGAATTGGATTTATTCTTAGAACCAATTAAAACAACTGTCTGGCCAAAAGAAGATATCACTACTTTATTTAATAAATACACTAAATACGGTTCATATGAATTTGACTTCCCAACTTTAGAAGTTGAAGGCGCTTTATATTATGTATATGAAAATCCAACTAATGGTTCCGCGATTAGTTATGGAGCATATTCTTACGTCTATGGAGCAGTTGTAGTTTCAAATATCACAAATAAAGATATTTCTGATTATATTGGATTATTAACCGCTAATAGCTTTATTAAAGGTGAAACTGAAAAAGGAGTCACTTTCTACACGAAAACACTAGAAAATGGCGCAACCGCAAAGCTTGGAGTGAGCATTACCACTAATAACGAATTTGTTATTGCTTTCTATTTAATTCCAACTCCAAAAGCGAGTAATGTTTGGCCAGCTGAAAAAGTAAAAGCCTTAGTCCCATACTGCACTGATGAAATCCCAGCCTATACAGGAAAAGCATCTGACTATAAGGTTTATGATGACGCTTTTGGTAAAACAATCGTTGTATTTGTCAGAAAAGGATTAGAAAAAGAGAGTCAAGACACCTACCGTTTTATCTTAGAAGAAAACGGGTGGAAACAAGTTAGTTACGAAGAATCTCTTAGCACTTATATTTATGTTTCACCAAATAAAGAAATCTATATTGAAACACTCATCATTGATGAAGGAACTTTCACTATTAACATTACTGAAGCACCATCAAGTTGGAGTACTTTTAGAATCAACGATATGCTTAATAAATTAAACTCCAACATTACTGATTTAATCCCAGAATGTGTAGGAGGTCCACTATTTTCATATAAATCATATGATGGTGGAACTAGTGACTATAGTTATGTATACGCTGAAATTATTGGTGAACAAGAAGCAATCACGGAATTCACCACTAATTATATAAAAGCCATTAAAGAAGCTGGTTGGACTCTTAAAGATGGATATTATTATTCGCCTAATAATGAACTGAGTACGGAAATCGCTACTAGAGGCGAAAAAACATACGTAGTTATCTATATCGAACTATAAAACTTACTTAAGGCTTAAAAACATTCGCTATTAATATAGTGTTTGTTTTTTTATTGACTGAATCAATAGAAAAAAAGATAGTACCTTGTTAATAAAATAACTTGGAACTACACTAGAGGAGAAGAAGGTAGTTTTTATGAATAAAAAAGCATTTGTACTCCCATTAATATCTTTAGCTATGTTTTTAGGATTAGCGTCTTGTTCTCCTAGTAGCGGAAATAATCCAGGTGGAGATACCCCAGGGGGCGACACTCCAGGAGGAGGAGAAGTTACTCCAGAGAAATTCGTTTTTACTAATGTAAGCGCAGTATTTAACGCCGAAGAAGAGAATGTGAAGATTTCATACACTCTTCAAAGTGATGATGCGTTTGTTGATTTAAGAATCCAAGGTAAAGAACTTGGTGGATATTTCCATATCGAAGATTATAAAAGCGGAAAAGCTATATCAACGCAGCAATCAGGATTTGCTGATGATGAATATTATGTCACTTTAAACGCTATGCCAAAAGATGGCTCCAAATATCTTCCAAGCGACGAATATAAAGGACCATCATTTACTGTTAAACATATTCCAATCACCACTCCTACTTCACTTGATTATTGTAGAGCAACTAAATTTGCGTACGGCAAATGCGTCGGTAAAGTGTACGCTGAACCCGGTGATGAAAACTATAATTCAAAAGAATTAGAAGACGCCACCCCAGGATGGTTTGTAGTTTTTGATTATCATTTTTCAAATGCCTATTTACAGCCACGCCTTTATATGTTTAACGAAAATAACGAATGTATTTCAGGTAGTGAAGTTCAAAGTGGAGAAGGTTGGGTTCTTCCATATAACCTCGAAGTAGGAAAATATCATTTTACAATACAAGGAAGAGGATGGTATCACCAAGCAAATGAATATACATGTTATGACATTTTAAACACTGATGTATATCCTGTTGAAGGAGTTTACACAGTTAAAACCCCAATTGTAATCAGAGATCTAAAATACGGTTATGATGACATTATCTCTTGGGAAGTTGTTGATAAAGAATTAGTGAAAAATTATTCTATCTCTATTTATCTAGATAACGAAGATCAAGAGTTAGTTTACACCGCTACAGAAACCACTCCATTCCATAAACTAAATGTTAGTGAATTAACTGCTAATACAAAATATATTGCTAAAGTTAAAGCCATTGGTGATGAAGAAAAATATGGTTATGATTCAATTATTGAATCAATAAAATTTACTAACCAACATGGTGATTACGATTACATAGGCTCTAATACATGTGATATCAATATCAGTGTTACCGAAGACTGGCAAGTCCGTGTTAAATACACGATGGAACATGATTCTTATATATCAATTTCCGTTATCGATTTATCAACAAACAAAATGATACTAAGAAAAATTAATGAACATGCTTATTCAGGATATTCAGAATATTTTGAATTAAGAGAATTACGTGGCAAAAATTTAAGATTTAATTTCTTTGCCTATGACACTGATCACCAATATCGTGATGGGGTAGCCACAAAAGATTTTGAGATCCCAGCGTATAGTCAAATTCCATATATTGAAAGCGTTGAAGCTGAAAGAGTTGATAACAAATTCTTTATAGATGTTAAAACCACTGCAGAACCTACTAAACTTTTTGTTCAAATGAGAAGGCAATTACCTGAGGGCGGAGAAACCATTGAAGAAATCACCACTAAAGAAGGTGAACGATATGTCTATGACCTTTCAGACTATCCATATAAATACTTCTATTCAACTATCAATGTTTATACTTATTTAGACAATGAAGATAACATAATTGATCATTTTATTCTTTGTTATTCTGATCCAGATAAAATAGAGATATTTGACCTAGACTGTGATATAAGTGAAAAGATAGATGGAAATAACAGAGTGTTCACTGTTAAGATTAACGATGAAAGCACATTAGTGTACCCATTTTATAGTTATTCAATCGCAGATGGCACTCAACCAATTACAGATGGTTCTATAGGTTCTCCAAACTTCAATGAAGAAACTGGTAAATACAATGATACTTTCTCATTTATAGTTAGAAAATCTGACTTAAAGAGCGGACAAACATATACATTAACTTTTTCTTGCTGGTATCAAATAGATGAACCTGAAGGTGAAATAGGCCAAATAGGTGAAAGAAAGTGCGAAAAAGTAATTCAATTCACCGCCTTATAATTAACCTTTGATAATCAAATTTTTAAGGATTCTCTTGTAGAGAGTCCTTTCTTTTAGTTATTCGCCCATATAAAAACGTGGGAGTTTTCATATCGGCTCACCACGTTTCTGATTTCCGTTATTATTTTTTTCTTTTCTTAGGAGCGTTAGCTTTGTTATATGCTTCAATACTGTCTTTGACAGTTTTCTTTACTTTCTTATTGATTCTTCTTTTCGCTTTACTAGTTCTAGAGAAGTAGAAAATTAATCCAACAATAATAACAACTCCAAGCACTACTCCGATTGCGATGATATATGGAACAGGTAAACCGAAGACAAAATCTTTTTTAGCCACCACTACTTTGATTTCAAAACTAACATCTTCACCTTCAACATTAGCGGTAACTGTGATTTTAGTTTCGCCTTCTTTTAAAGCAGTAACTGTAATCTCTTCTCCACTTGTGGATTCAGTTTTAGAAACGGAAACAATCGTGTTATCCGCTACTGTCCAAGCGATATTTGAATTGTCGGATGTTGACGCTGTTACTGTTGTTGTTTTATTTGGTTCAATGTTTATTGAGCTAGTAGACACTGATAATCCGCTTCCATTAATTCTGTCTAATAATGGATTCGCGTATTTTGTGTATTGGTTTTCTCCCCAAATTAAATCTGCCCATTCAGGGAAATCAATAAATGGATTTCTGTTATTTGTAAAGTTGTTAAATAATAAATTATTTCTATGAATTTCATATTCATCAACTGGGTCTAATCTGTTCCATTCAAGTAAATCGGTTAGAACACCCATATATCCTTTTCTTGTTGTGGAAGAAGAAAAGCCTGTACTTGACCAATGTGAAACGGATTGAGTTATTTCAAGATTAGGGTTATCTGAATTAATTCCATCAGGATCACTACCAGAAAGATAGTTATATCTAGCGGCCATATAGAAAAGGGCTCTAGCAATATCGCCTTTATCACTATCTTGTGGTTCAAAAACTGTTCCACTTCCAGTTGTTTTAGATATTCCTTTTAGGTTTCCGCTTTGATTTGAATAAGTTGCTCCACAGTCAGTGTATGTTTTGGTTTTATCAACGTAACCAAAGAAATAGTTACTATGAATTTTATTTGAATATCCATTACCTGCGATAAGGTGCATTGGGTCACCTCTAGCACCACCAGCACTACTCTCTACTTCAAATCCTTCAGATTTTGGCCAGACATGTTCTCTATTGATGCCCCATTCGTCTTGGTTATGATTTCCCCAAGCTTTTGTTTGGTTTTCTACATTTCTATTAATGTACAAGGCGTGGACATATGGGTTATTCTTCCCATTAGAATTACTTGTGCCATATACATAATCGACTAGTCTGTTATTAACTGCGTCATATGTCCCATATGTTGTAGAACTTGCAGGAGATTTCTCCCAATCACGATCAGTAATTTCATATATTTGCCAAGTTGCTTGAGTGCTATCGTATGAATAATATTTTTGATTATTCTTAAGAATTGGCTTTAAGTTCTTTAATAAATTTGAACTGGTTTTTTCTTCATTAGGTAAAGAATTCAAAGAAGAATAATAATTTCTAATCGTGTCACTATCACAATCATTTAAGTTAATTGTCGTTGGTAAAGATGATGTTGAATATCCCCTTGTAGGAACATAACTTGGTTTACTGAGTAAATTTAAAGATGCGCTTCCCGCTACCGCTAAAAAGCCAACGACTAGAAATACTGGTTTATTTTTCATATGACAATTCTTCTTTCAAAAAATAGTATAACAAGAAACATATTAATTTTTTATTTAAAAGTAAATAACTTGTAAACTAAAATAATAATATCGAAGAAATTTTGGAGAACAAATTATGCGAAAAACCAAAGTTATTTGCACTATCGGACCTGCTAGTGACAATGAAAATATTTTAAAAGAAATGATGAAAGCTGGAATGAATGTTGCGAGATGCAATTTTTCTCACGGTAATCACGAACAACATAAAGCCAGAATGGATATGATTAAAAGGGTCAGAGAAGAATTAAATCTTCCAGTCTCTATTATGTTAGACACTAAAGGGCCTGAATATCGTATCGGAATGTTTGAAAATAATGAAATTTATTTAAATAATGGTGATAAATTCATCTTCACTACCGAAGACGTTGTCGGCAACAAAGACATTGTTTCAGTAAGTTACAAAGGCTTACCAGAAGAATTACAACCAAAAGATCGTATCTTAGTAAATAACGGCTTAGTCATCTTTGAAGTTGAAAGAATTGAAGGAAAAAGAATCTACACTCACGTAGTTAATGGAGGCAAACTTTCTAACAGAAAATCAATGTCCTTCCCAAATAAACACTTAAAACAAGTCTTCCTTTCAGAAGCTGATAAGAGTGACTTACTCTTTGGCATTGAAAACGATGTTGACTTTGTCGCTGCTAGCTTTGTTTCTTGTAAACAAGATATGGTCGATATGAGAAACTTCTTAGATGAGCACGGCGGCAAAAACATCGAAATCATCGCTAAAATTGAAAATCGTTTTGGTGTCGATAATATTTATGAGATATGTGAAATCGCTGATGGAATCATGGTTGCTAGAGGTGATTTAGGAGTTGAAGTTCCTTTCATTGAAGTTCCTGTTATCCAAAAACAATTAATTAGAAGATGCCGTCTACTTGGTAAGATCGTCATTACCGCAACTGAAATGCTTGAATCAATGATTACTAATCCTCGTCCAACTAGAGCGGAAATTAGTGACGTCGCTAACGCAGTCTATGATGGAAGCTCTGCAGTTATGCTTTCAGGAGAAAGCGCTAACGGACAATTCCCAGTGGAAGCAACACGCACAATGGTAGAAATTGCTACATTTACAGAAAAACATATTAACTACGCAAAAGCCTTTAAAGAGACAGACTTTGAAATCCGTAATGGAGTTGACGCCATCTCCCATGGAGCGGTAGAAATGGCAATCGACACTAAAGCAAAAGCCATTGCCTGTCCTTCAATAAGTGGTATGACTGTTAAGATGGTTGCAAGATTTAGAAGTCCAATTGATATCTTAGGTGTTACCACTAATGAAAAGGTTTGGAGACAACTCGGATTATCCTGGGGCGTTACTCCAGTTATGAGTGTAAAATTCCAACACACCACTCCAATGTTTAATAACGCTCTTCAACTTTGTAAAGAAATCTTTAAATTAAGAAAAGGCGATCCTGTCGTATTAACCGGAGGAAGCGCCTCTGCTAAAAAATTAAGTACAAATTTGATCAAATTGGATTACATTGCTTAAGCTATTAACATACTCATCGAATATAAGATAACCTCTTTACCAAATTCGGTGAGTTTTTTATTTTTTCTCAAATTAGCGGAATAAGAGACATTAATCAAAAGAACAGGTAAATTCACATCTAAAGTATAAAAAGCCCTAAAAAGGGCCTTAAAATTCATTTAAACCACAAATGGATGTCAGGTTTAGAACACATTCCGCAATTTTAAAAAAAGAGTAAAAAAAAATGAGGCTTTTCTCTTTCGCCTCTAACCGTTGTACTGTTGCAGGGGCGAGCCCTGCGACAGATACCCAAGTTAAGTTCCTTTTGGCTGGTGGTGCTTCTTGTTGGCAGTTCGTTTTGAATTGCTTAGCGAACTGGTGGCCAGCTTCCTCTCGTTATTAGCGTCGAGGCTGTCTTCCTTTTTGTCGTGTCCGGTACCGGGTTTACTCTGTCAAACTATAACGCAGAGACCGATGATAGCAAGCTATCAGGGAGGAACGTACCGATGATTACTACTTTCGTAATAATCCTTTGCTAGAGCAACCACTGACTGAAATCTTTAATTTCAGAGGCTCCACCATCAATTTCATGGAGCTGGTTGACTGATCTAGTCTTAAGTTCGATAGGCCTTTCTTCGTAGAAGATGCCAGGAGTATGTAACTCTTCTACTATCGTCACACGTTGAGTTGAATAATGTGACTTGGGCTTTGGACTTGGTTATTAGCCAGGTTCCTTAATTCTGCCTCTTCGATCATGTCCGGCGGTGGTTGTTACGCTGTTAAACTCTAACTCAGCGACCACTGTAGCAGGGAGGGTTGCCGTTTAACCAATCCAGCGATTGGTAAGTCCGAAGCGTCCATTGACTGAGAGCTTTAATCTCAGAGACCTTACTATCAACGTCGTTTTAGCGGCTGGATGACTTTTGTCGGGCTAAACTCTTTAGTACCTTTTCATAAGAGGTATTATCTCTTACTTATTCCACGTTTTGAGTTGATCATTAGCGTGAACGGGTTGTTCCTTTAAGTTATTAACTTCAGGAAGCTAAGCGATGTGCTTCTTGTGACCTCTTCGATCATGTCGGGCGGTGGAATTACGCTGTTAAGTTCTAACTCAGCGACCACTACAAGTAGGGAGGTCCGACCCTATGAGTCTCTATTGCGAGTGACCCATGTGCTAGTGCAATCATTAATCTAGGATGTTTATTCCTAGAACCGTCATATCAACTTCTTCTTGCGGTGATTGACTTACCTAGTCTTAGGCGTTCTTTAATTACTTATCAGTAATTACTGCCTCTCAAACCCTTTCGGATTTGATGGTAATAAGTATAGCACTATTTATATTTAGTGCAATAGTTTTTTTAATATTTTTATAAAATATTTAAAAAGTTTTGATTACATCTATATTTTTTGACACATAATATTTTATAAATATTATATTTTTTAATACTTTTTTTATATTTTGACTGTGTATTATTCGCTACCTTATAATAAATTTGTTAAGGAGCAAACATAAAAAATGGCAGTTAATCTACAAGCTTTTTCTATCGGCATTAAAGAAAAGATGTCTGGAATTACTTTCGACGACAAAATTGAAGACGATAAAATTACAGTTACCGCAAGTGTTACAACAAAATCATATGATGATGGAATATTTATCAGAATAGTTGCATATGAAAGTGGAACTCTTCACTGCTTTGCTGTATTTGATAAAATCGATAGATCCACTAGAGTGTATGAATTATTAGATGAATTCAATGCCTCCAACTCTTGGTTCGGCGCTTATATTTCAAGGATTAATGATAAGGAATTCTTAGAACTCCACTATGCAGTTATTAAATGTGAAGACACAATGAACGCTGTATATAATGTCCAAAGATTCTTCGACTATTTAGTGGATGAAGATACAGTTAAGAAATTAAAACCATTAACCGAATTAACATATTAATCATTCAAGCAAATAAAAATGCCGGTTCACTAATAATGAATCGGCTTTTTTGGGTAAAAAAAATGAGGCTTTTCTCATTGCCTCTAGCCGTTCTCCTATGCAAGCACAGGGGTCAAGCTAAGTTCCTTTGGGCTGGTGGTGCTTCTTGTCGACGTCTCGTTTTAAATTGCTTAGCGAGGC
>JBGURM010000081.1:0-5658 GCA_045132035.1 Bacilli bacterium | reverse complement strand
TTGTAATTAACAACAAGTGGGTGAGAGTTATATTCATCTAGCAGCGTTTTTTTCTCACTAGAATTAGCTTTTACAATTTTTGTCTTTAATTCTTTTAATTCTTCGGAAGAATCCACTAGTCCTTTGATTCGTTTATATTCTTGGAACAATGGAAGAGAATTGAGTTCTTTCTTTAATTCGTGAGCCAACTCAATTGCTTTACTCATTCACTAATTCTCCAATTAATGAATATGTATGTGACTCAAGAATTTTCACATTAACGATTTTTCCAACAAGATCTTTATTTCCTTTAAAGTGCACTAGTTTATTGCTTTCGGTATATCCAGATAACATATTCTCATCTGTCTTACTAACACCATCAACAAGGACCTTATATGTGTTGCCAATATAGCTTAAAGCGTCCTTCTCAATGTTAACCTCCAAATGCTTCACTAATTCTTGGAATCTTCTACTCTTATCTTTATAGGTAACATTGTCCACCATTTTAGCGGCAGGTGTCCCTCTTCTAGGAGAGTAAATAAAGGTAAATGCGCTTTCGTATTTAACAATATCAACAAGTGATAAAGTATCTTGGAATTGTTCTTCAGTTTCATTTGGGAAACCAACAATAATATCAGTGGATAATGAGAGACCTGGAATCTTCTCCCTCATCTCTTTAACTAGATTAAGATAATGCTCGCGAGAATAACGTCTTCCCATGAGTCTTAAAATCTCATCATTACCTGATTGAACAGGGAGGTGGATACACTTCATAATATTATCGTATTTCGCAATAATTTCTATCATTTTGCTGGAGAAATCCCACGGATGCGATGTTGTAAAACGAATTCTTGGGATACCCATTTTCGCCGCTTCTTCAAGCACATCAGCGAAGTCGCGGCCTTCGTCTAAATCTTTGCCATAAGCATTGACGTTTTGTCCTAAGAAAGTAATCTCCTGATAATTAGCTTTTTTAAGCTCTCTTACCTCATCCATAATGTCAGAGAATTTGCGAGATCTTTCTTTTCCTCTTGTATATGGAACAATGCAATATGTACAAAATTTATTACAACCATAAATAATATTGACGTATGCCTTATATTCATTGTTTCTTGTAACATTTTTATTTTCGATAACTTCACCTTGTTTTGACTTGATAGAAATTAACCTAATATCTGATGAATACACTTCATACACCAAGTCTAGTAATTGATCAATTTCATGAGTGCCAAAAAATAAGTTTACTTCTGGGAATTTATCTTGAAGAATTTGTAATATTTCAGGTTGTTCCACCATACATCCACAAATACCTAAAACAAGTTTTTTATTAATTCTACGGTATTTCTTTAGATTACCAATTTCACCATAAACTTTGTCTTCAGCGTTCTCTCTAACTGCACAGGTATTAATGATAATGACATCTGCTTCTTCAGCGTTTTCAGTTTTTGTGTAGCCAACACTTTCAAGCATTCCACGCATTGTTTCTTCGTCTCTAACATTAGCCTGACAGCCATAAGTGTGAATGTAATATTTCTTTCCACTAGCAATCTTCTTCATCTCATCTAGATGTAAAGTTGAAGCATCAAAAAATATCGTCTCGCTTTTTTCGCGATTACGCGCTGCTACTAAATCTGGATAATTAACAATCTTTGTTTTCATATTTATTTTTCTATTTGATAAATAGGGAATATTTCAGTGCATTTGCCTGTTAACTCATCAATATCAAGGACAACCGCAGAAAAGACACCTCTACCTTCGTTTGGAATGTCAAATCTAACATTATTTCCATACATTAGTTTACTAACCACTGTATCTTTATCAAAGCCAAGAGCACCATCATAATATCCAGTCATTCCAACATCTGAAATAAACGCTGTTCCACCATCTAAAATACGGTAGTCTCTAGTTTGAACGTGAGTGTGAGTTCCAAGAACCGCACTAACCTTGCCATCAAATGCGTAGGCAAAGCATATTTTTTCTCCTGTTGCTTCTGCGTGGAAGTCAACAATATGGATTGACGCATTATCTTCTGATTCATCTAGGCATTCTAATAAAGAATAATAAGGGTTATTGACTTCTTCTTTCATAAATGCAGAGCCAAGTAGATTAGTAATTCTAATTGACACTCCATTTACATCAAAGACCACGGATCCTTCACCTGGATAATCAGAAATAAGATTAAGAGGACGCACCAAGCGATCAACTCGGTCAGCGTAGCCTCTTAAATCTTTTTTACTATCATAATGATTGCCTAAAGTAACGCAATCAACCCCACTATCAATTAATTCGAGATAGTGATGTCGTAATAATCCTTTTCCATGACTTGCGTTTTCTCCGTTAGCGATAACGAAATCAATATTATATTTTTCAACGTAAGTCGATAGATAATCTTTAATCATTCGTCGACCAATACGGCCAACGACATCTCCGATAAATAATATTCTCAAAATAACTCTTTCTAGAAGTAATAATTACTTCGCTGTTTCAACAGCGCGGTATTCTCTAATAACAGAGACTTTAATTTGACCTGGGTAGGTCATTTCGTTTTCGATACGTTCTCTAATCTCTCTTGCAAGTTTAAATGCACCAATATCATCAATCTTTTCAGGAACTACCATAACACGTAATTCTCTACCTGATTGCATCGCGTAGCTTTGAGAAACGCCTTCGTAAGATTTACAAATCTCTTCGAGTTTTTCAATTCTTTGAATGTAGTTTTCAAGCATTTCACTTCTTGCACCTGGTCTAGCAGCGCTTAATGTATCAGCAGCTTGAACAAGGTGAGAAATAATGAACTTAGCAGGAACATCACCATGGTGAGATTCAATCGCGTTGATAACAACTTCGTTTTCACCATATTTCTTTGCTAAACGAGCGCCGATTTCAACGTGGCTTCCATCCATTTCAAAGTCACAAGCCTTACCAATATCGTGTAGGAGTCCGGCTCTTTTTGCTAAATTTTGGTCTAAGCCAAGTTCAGCTGCCATAGTTCCAGCAAGATAAGCGACTTCGATAGAATGTTCTAATGCATTTTGTCCAT
Source organism: Bacilli bacterium (assembly GCA_045132035.1). Taxonomy (GTDB): domain Bacteria; phylum Bacillota_I; class Bacilli_A; order RFN20; family CAG-826; genus UBA2450. The sequence goes on along the minus strand of JBGURM010000081.1, from coordinate 2,639 downwards.
ATGAAGTACGGTATTTAAGTCTACCAACATAGTCTAAGAGTTCACGATTAATTCTTGGTAGCCCAAGTTTAAAGGCAACATCTTGACCAGTCTTATGAATTGATTCATCAACTTCTTGTTTACATTTTTCAACGATTTCTTCAATTCTACCTGGTTGAATTCTTCCGTCCTTAATTAAAGCTTCAAGAGACATACGAGCAATTTCTCTTCTAATTGGGTTGAAGCAACTAACGGTGATAACTTCTGGAGTATCATCGATAATTAAATCAACACCTAAAAGTGTTTCTAATGTACGAATGTTACGACCTTCACGTCCAATAATTCTTCCTTTCATTTCATCGTTTGGAAGAGCAACGACAGCAACGGTCTTTTCAATTGTTGTTTCTTGAGCGTATTTGCTCATCGCTAACGCTAATAATTCTTGAGACTTCTCAGCAACTTGTTCTTTTGCTTCGTCTTCTTTGTTTTTGATGTATTGAGCAATTTCCTTAGAAACTTTTGATTCCACTCTTTGGAATAGTTCATCTCTAGCTTCTTGAGTTGACATTTGAGCAACTTTCTCTAATTCGCCAATAATTGAATCAATCTTTTGTTGTAAGATTTGTTCTTTCTTATCGACTTCTTTAAGACGTCTATTGAGATTTTCATTTTTCTCATCAAGAGTGTCTTCTTTTTGAATAAGAGCAGTGTCTCTGCGGTCAATGCTTTGTTCTCTTTGAAGAAGTTTGTTTTCTTGTGCAGCCAATTCAAGCTTCCTCTCCTTGATTTCTTTGTCTGCTTGGTTTTTCATTTCATTAACTGTTTGTTTACCATCAAGTTGAGCATTTTTAATGATATGTTCAGCTTTGATTTCAGCTTCTCTAACAATCTTATTTGCTTTGTTTTGGTCTCTTTGTTTCTTAAAGAATGGCACAAAGAAGACAAGCGCAGCGCCTAATAAAAGGCCAACGAACGCTAAAATGATTGGTAAACCAACTTCTGTGAAAGCGTTTAATACAACTGGCATAAATATGTCCTTTCTTAAAATATATAGTCAAAAGACTATTTACCTAAAATCAACCTAAAAACATTATTAAGTATGACTTCTATATATAACAGGCTAGGCCTGATAAACCAATTTCTCTATTGAGAATCTATAGGTAAGTATCTCTTCGGAAGATACACTTGTATTATAGAGAATATTTGCTGTTTATAAAAGAATAAACTTTTATTATGTAGATTAGGCTTGAAAAAAGCAGGATTTTCTCCCGCTTATTTCTTTTACTCAGCTTCTTTTGCTGCTTTGATTTGTTCTAAAAGTTTGTTCTTAACATCTTCGTTAGACTTGATGTATTCCTTAGCAGCGTCACGACCTTGAGCAATCTTGCTGCCATCGTATTCGTACCACGCACCAGTCTTTTTGATAATACCAAGTTCAACAGCGCGATCAAGAATTTCGCTTTCTTTAGAAATACCTTCACCATAGATAATGTCAATTTCACATTGTTTGAATGGTGGGCTAACTTTGTTTTTAACAACTTTAATGCGGCATGTGTTACCAGTAACTTCACTACCAGTCTTGAGTGCTTCAGTTCTACGGATATCTAATCTGATAGATGCATAGAATTTTAACGCTCTACCACCAGAAGTTGTTTCTGGATTGCCATACATTACTCCAACTTTTTCTCTTAATTGGTTGATGAAGATAATCGCACAGTCATTTTTATTTAAAATACCTGCGAGTTTACGCATCGCTTTAGACATAAGTCTAGCTTGCATACCAACAGAGTTATCACCCATTTCTCCATCAAGTTCAGCTTGTGGAACTAAAGCAGCAACACTATCGACGATTAATAAATCAATAGCGCCACTACTAGCAAGCATCTCTGCAATTTCAAGAGCCTGCTCACCACTATCAGGTTGCGATAAGATTAACTCGTCAACATTAACACCTAAGTTTTTAGAATATTCAGGGTCAATAGCATGCTCAGCATCAATAAAGGCAGCTCTACCACCTTGTTTTTGACATTCTGCAATTGCATGTAAGGCAAGAGTGGTTTTACCACTACTTTCAGGACCATATATCTCAATAATCCTTCCTTTTGGATATCCACCAACTCCAAGAGCCTCATCTAAAAGTAATGATCCACTCGGAATGACGGAAACCTCAACACTTGGCCTATCGCCGAGTTTCATAACGGCGCCTTTACCAAATTGTTTTTGAATTTGTTTTAGAACTTCATCGAGTTCTTTTTCATTTAGTTTGTTTTCTTTGTCCATTTATTATGGCCTCCTCACTATATACAGAGTGGATTTTTTTCAAAAATTGTGAAAAAAAATTAATTATTTTCTAAAATTAATGTCTCCAAAAGTTCAAAAGCAATTTCAATTGCTTTATTTTGAATTTCTTCTCTAGAACCTTCTAAGGTATATGAATGCACTTGAGCGGTATCTAAAAAGGCAATTCCAATATGAACTTCGCCTACTGGCTTACCTTCCATTGCAGTTGGTCCAGCATTGCCAGTAAAAGAAACACAGTAATCAACGTTTAATAATTTCTTGCCGTTACTAGCCATTTGGGCCGCTACTTCTTTAGAAACAACGCCAAATTCATCAATATCTTTATATGATATTCCTAAAAGTCTATTTTTCTCTTCAGT
>JBGURM010000080.1:0-3100 GCA_045132035.1 Bacilli bacterium | reverse complement strand
ATCAGTCATTGAGAAGCTTGTGTTTTCTTCTACTTTGATTGGCATTAAACGATAGAAGATACCAGAGTTTGTTGATTTTGCGTTATGAACAGCGACATAGACTGTGCAAATCTTTCCATCATATGCATCTAAGTAATTGAAATCGCTTCCATTACATAATGTGTATACGTATGAGCCTGTTTTATTATCTAAATCATTAATGTAATAGTTAACAAATCCTGTACCAGGAACTTTATTAACAATCGCGGTAACTTTATGGATTAAAGTTGTAATGTTATTTGTTAATGGAGTATCCATGATGTTCTTCATGGTTGTTTCTTGTATCCAACTCTTTAAGAAATCTTTATTCTTTCCTAAAGAACTTACAAAGATTGCCTTATCTAATTGGATAGAACCTTGATAGCCAAATGTTTGAGCGAAGCCAAGTTCGCTTTCAAGGATGTATTCGGTTTTAACACCAGCGACTTTAATTTCTTCACCAACTTCCACTCTTCCAGCAATCTCTGGACTATAGACATAAATTGAAGAAGTGTCATCAACGAGATAAACACCACTAGGAACTTTACCATTAGAGTAAGTAATTGTGGCAACAACTCCTTGAACAAGGACTTTACTATTATTTGTTGCTTTTCTAGCGTTATTAATATTCATTGACTCATAATCATGAACATCAACATCATCTTGATGAGACACCATTTTCATTAACCAAGATTGTCCCATCTCTGGATTACCATTATATGTTTTCACAAATCCATATAAGAATACTTCATCATTCGTAAATGGCTTAGTTGTTAGATCGCTATATTTTGTTGTGCCATCACTTGAATAAACGCCATAGACATATAAGTCTTTAACGCCATCAGTGATATACATTTCGCCATATGTAGGATTGCTAATGCTTTTTACTGTTCCTGTTACATATTGCTTTTCACTAGTGCCTTCTGTTCCCACTTGATTAGCTAAAGCAACCGCTTCACTAACTGTTAAATAAGTTGGTTCAACAGGTTTTGCTGGCTCTTGATTATGGCCACACGAAGAGAGGATTAACCCGCTAAGCATTAATCCTAAGGATATCAGTTTTCTTCTTTTCATAAGAAACCCCCTATATTAATTGACGCTTTTATTATAGAAGAAAAGGATATTTAATTCAAAGAAAAATGTAATAAGAGAAAATTAAAATTTTTTTAGTCAGTGTGTCACTTTTTTGACAGTCATTATGCAATAATACTCGCAAATATAGTCCTCCGTGAAAGACTAGATAAAAACAATTTTAATGTCGAAAGTGGTCAGTTAGACTTAAAGGTAAAACAATAAATGTCACTATTATGACTAATCTTTCTAGCGTTAACTATTGGTTTTTATTTCATAACTGGTTTTTATTTTATCGCAAGTAACATCTGTATTAAAATTTAGTAAATGGAAGAGTTCATACATTTTCTTCAAGGAACAATGGAAGAGCCCGGACTTATTTCTTGGTTCCATTTTATCGCGCTTATTCCAATTATTGCGTTTGCGATATTAATTCCTCTTTTCTTTAAAGACACCAAAGAAAAAACATATAAAATGATTCTATTTATTTTTTGGATTGTTCTAATTATATTAGAAATCTTTAAACAATTAGTTAAAGCATATCACTACGGGGATCCATCTTATTGGGAATATAGCATTAGAGACTTCCCGTTTTCTATCTGCTCGATGGTTTATTATTTGATACCAATTATTCTATTCGTAAATAAAGAAAAGCATCCAAAGGTTGTGGATGCTGCAATTGGTTATTTGTGTTTTATTACTTTAACAATGGGTATTGTTGTTTGTGTTTACACAAAGATGGTTACATCTGAGTTAATCTATATCAATATTCAAACTATGGTCCATCATGGAGTGCTGATTGTTATAGGCGTTTTCATCTATGTCTGGAATAGAAAGAATATCACCATTAAAACATTCTATAGAAGCTTGATTGCCTTCGCTATAACCGCGGTAATTGCCATTATTATTAATGTGGCTTTCTATCCACACTTCATCAATATGTTCTTTATTAACCCAACAAGGATCACTAATTTACCTATAGGTAGTATCGTTCAAGAAAAAGCCGGATATCCAGTATATCTAATTGGTTTCTTATCCACTATTGCTTTAGTAACTTTCTTGACATATCTAGTGGAAACATCAATTTATAAAGCAATAACCAAAAAGTCAAATTCTTAACTTATAATCACAAAAAAGTCGCCACTAAGGACGACTTAATTTTGACTAATTGAAGACAAATATATTTATTTTCCCTTATATTTTTTGCCGTGGATAATGATATGATCTTTGTCCCACCAGCAATAGCTTCTAATTGCTTATCGGTAAGTTCAATACCTTCTTCTTTAGCAAGTTTTAATAAGTCTTCATTGTTTTTGCAATTTGTTCTTCAGTTAAACCTTTTAATAACTCTTTTTTATATACGTCTGATCCATTCATAACCACAATTTTTGCATTTGTAATGGTTTTCTTCGACGTCATCTCCTTCTCCAGGAACATAATCCCACCATCCGTCCAAATTTGATGAACCACATTTTGGGCATTTTTCTGATGAGAAACATCCTCCACCACTGACTGCAGCCAATTGTTCTTCAGAGAGTTCAACACCTTCAGATTTTGCTAAAGAAATAATCTCTTCAGGATTCTTACATGATTTAGCTTTAGCAATTTGTTCTTTGGTTAAACCTTTTAATAAGTCTTGCTTCATATTCAAAGTTCTCCTTTGTTAACTATATGTTATCACAACGTTTGTCACAAATGTGTCACAAAAAAGTCGCCCTTCATGGACGACTTAATTTGCATTGATTTAGCCTCAATTCAGGGCCTTACCCTATGCTTCGACTAACTGCCTTGCGAGGAAAGTCATTTTTAGCCAACTGAGGCAAATCGCGACTGTCCTGCTACAATAATTAATTAGTCAGCAACGTATGGGAGAAGCGCCATAAATCTTGCGTTTTTAATCGCAACAGCGAGTTCTCTTTGGTGCTTTGCACATGTACCAGTTGTTCTACGTGGAGAAATTTTTCCATTAGAAGCAATAAACATTTTTAATGTTTCAACATCTTTATAATCG
>JBGURM010000079.1:0-5513 GCA_045132035.1 Bacilli bacterium | reverse complement strand
ATATGGTTATTTGTGATATAAAAGAGATCTAAGATAACATTGATTTTTAAAATAATATGTGTTTCTATATAAAAAGAATTCACCCGTGGTAGCTAATGACTACCGCCTAGTGGGAATTCTTTTTATTTATAATCAGCCAGATTATATATATTCAATTGGAATGGAGTAGAGGTTTTCTCTTTGTTGCTACTATGTTTGTTAATGAATTCTTGTAGGGTTTGCATAATATATAAATTAGCGGGGCTCTTATATGATAATTCTTTTTTAACGTTTAGCTAATTTAAGAACACTCTTATCAACAAATGAACATCTAGTGCCTCTATTGTTACAAGTTAGATCACACATCTTTTTAGAACAGTTAACAACTGTAAATAAACTACCCGCTCTAATGGTAGAGCCACGATCATCTTTAATATCTTCAATATTAGTAACAGTGCAACCAACCACTATTTCTTCATTACTTTCTCTTTCTTCACTTACTCTTTTAGGAGCTTCTACTTTTCTAGTAACTTCTACTTCTGAAACACTAGTTCTTTTCTCTTGTCCGTTTTTAATTCCCATTACTGTCCCAGTAAACGCTAATTTGCTATGTAAAGTAATTCTAAAATCAGAGAATGAATAATCTGGATAATTATCCATTTGTCTTTTTAAGTCTTCTTTTATCTTTCCAATGATTTTGTTTTGTTTTTTCTTAAAGTTTTGGCTCTCACATCCAAATATGTGTGCAAAGCAAACGCATATACTTGTCCATAGTCCAATCCCCGTATTAGCAGACGCACTCAATAAAACAACATTCTTGTCTTCCATAACATTTAAATCTCCTAGATTAATTATATCCTCTTTGTAATCTTACATCTTGGATAATTAGGACATCCATAAAAACGAGATCCATTATTTGAATGTCTAACAACTAGTGGAACACCACAATTAGGACAAAAGTTGATATTCACTAATGATTGTCTATGTTGTATCTCAGAAACATGTTCTTCACTACTCTTTATTGGATTGTCTTTGTAATATCTAATCTTTTGATAATAAATAGAAGCATTATATTCAACAGAATTATATTTTATAACTTGTTTAATAAATCTCTTTAAACCAGTTGGATTGAAGACATTACTAGCGTCGACATGATTGATGTTTGAATTAATGAAAACCACGCAAGAAACCATGTATCCTGGATATCTAACAATCTCTGACAAGGAATCCATATGAGTCTTATTTTGCATTAAAGGATTATAGAGTTTATGTTTTTCATGACCATATGCTAAAACTTGGGTCCATTGCTTTTGATTCTCTGATCCATATATACGCCCGCTATAGTCTTTTACCTCAATAACAAATATTGCATTAGGAGCAATATAGATATTATCAATTTGAGCAGTCTTTCCTTTTCCTGATGGGATAATGACATCATCAACAACATATCCACCATAGCGATTTGCCATATCATTAAGAATTGATGACACCATTTTCTCACCGGCTTTTCCACTTAAATGCTCTTTCCTTCTTTTGTTGCCATAAACAATGGCAAGTGGAATAACCACTAATAAAATAATGACCGTAACAATAATCAAGGCCGTTGTTTGACCATTAAGAAGCATTAAATCAATCATACATTTATGATAAACCAAAACAGCAATAACTTTGATGTTTATTTATATCCAATAATAATCCATATCATGAGCTTACGAATACTTATTATCACAAAATTCTTATTTTATATTTGTAAGTTTGCACAGTTATAAAAAATAAATAGTTATACTTTTTTTCACTTTTTTAGTTATGTGGAGAAATAAACCACTTTCTTAATATTTTGGTCGTTTTCTACCATAATCCTATTCTCTGGTACGGGGTGAAAACCTACTAGTTCTGATACATTTTTCCTTAAGGGAACAATAGAAAAGCGACCATTTTTTAAGGCCGCCTTCTATTTCACTAATTCTGTGTTTTATTTCTGCTAATAATCCGTTGAATTATAAAATACACAATCACCATTATTACAATAATCCCAAATATAATTCCGACAATCAAAATGTGGCTTTCAATCATCCACACTACATAAGCAAGAGCAAACCCAAGCAAAGTTGAGATTATAAAATATGTAATTGACATGGTTTTACTATTGAACCATCCAAAAACACTAAAAACCAAGCCTACCAATCCGTATGACAGAACGAAAGTAAGTATTCTAACAATTACGCCACCGGCAATTGATGTCTCTGGTTGAGAATATTGCAACGTGAAAAGCCAACCAAAAAACCTAACTAAATCAGCAAAAACGCCACTACAGAGTAGTATTAAGATGATAATCGAAGATGCTATTCCAATTAACCTTTTCATTTTAGTACTTCAATTCTTCGTCGAACTTGTACATCCACTCCACCCAAGCCTTAATTGTTGAGGCTCTTCGATTAAGAGTTGATTCAGCGAGCTTCCTATTTTCTTTTGTTTCAAGAAGACTCTTTTTTATGATGCTAACATCTACTTTCTTCGATTCAAAGAACATAAGATAGAATTCTTTAAAAATCTCGCTCTTTAAAAGTTGAGCGTGGATATCTTTCTTCACTTCAATTTCACAATCTTTAATTGATTTAGCTGAGTCAGTGAATTTCTTATCGTGAGTAATGTATTTAAGGAATAATAATGCTGAGAGATAATAAGCTACTTGTCTCACAGTGCTAACTTGAATAAGTTCCATAGCCTTATCCTTATCATTCAATACTTCTTCCTCAGCCATAACGAGTCTAATGATTTTGGTCATATCATTTGCTTGTGGGAAAGGAATGTTATTATTCATTCCCCAAAAAATTACTTCTTTACCAGTTTTTCTTTCTGATCCTACACAGTTGATAGAACGTAGAGTTGAGAACTTGCTAACATCGTAAAAGATTTTGTATTTTGGGTCCTGCTCAAACAAATCAATAACTCTTTGAGTAGCATTATTGCTAATGATGTCAAAGGCTCCTTTGTTAATGGTTTTATCACACTCTTTTTTCAGTGCAACAAAATCATCAAAAGTAAAACCAGTCATTTGATATTTGGTAAAACCATCATCATCTTCATAATCATAAGGAGGATCAATATAGATAACATCTCCATCCTTAGCCTTAGCCAAGGTTATTTCATATGAATTGCTTAAAATCTGAATATCGTTTTCTTTTGAACTAAGATAATTATGGATTTCTCTTAAATTATCTCTATCACAAATTGTCGGATTTTTATACCTTCCAATAGGAGTATTAAATTGCCCTTTCAAATTGACTCTATATAACCCGTTATAACAAGTGCGATTAAGGAAAATCATTCTTGCCGCTCTTTCAACATCTGTTCGATTATCGGGCCATCCTGGTTCTCTGTCCCAAGCTCTAACTTCATAATAATAGCCATCAGGATCATCGAAATAAGCTTTAGCGTGTTCATCTAAAAGTGCAATAAGAGACTCAATTTCATCTGATTGAATAACTTTATAAGCATTTATCAAATCAGCGTTTAAATCACTGATTATGGCCTTTCTAGGCATAAGGTCAAAGAAAACTGCGCCACCACCAAGGAATGGTTCAATATAAGTGTAATTTTCATTGTCGGCTATTGAGTCATTAATAAACTCTTTAATGCGACCTAATATTTGTCTTTTTCCGCCAGCCCATTTTACAAATGGTTTCATCTATTACTTACTCCCATTTAGTAATTCTAGCATCTTTTCATAAATCATTCTCTCAATATCTTGTTCAGATATTTTATCAAGAAGTCTAACACTGCCAATTACAGATACGTATTTGCAAATTTCTGGGTAAATATCGTTATCTTCGGCTCCACCGAATTCTTCAAGAGCGCGTTTTTCTCCTCTCAATATACCTCTAACTAGATGTTCTTGTGACGAGAAGGCTCTCCATGTTAAGTTTCTAAATCTTTCAGGATTATCAATCACCCATTTGGTCAATTCGTATTTGTTCTCGACTTTAGATTCATCTACAGTTAAAGCAGCTCTAAAGAAACATCTTGAAAGAACACCAAACATAAGTCCTCTTCTAGTTCCAGGATCATGCATCCAGTGGTCTTTAATCGTTGATTCTCCTCTAACTTTCATCATCTTTTTTGTAATGAGATAAAACTTTTCAAAGTGTAACCATAGCCAAAACTTCTCGTCACAAATAATATATCTTGGTAAACACTTTAATGTTTCATAAATAGTAACTGAATTTTTGAAATCTATATCCTTATCACTACTGTCAGGATTGTCTTGCAATTCAAAATCTGAGATTTCAATCTTCTTTTCTATAAACATTGGTTGTGGAAATGCTGAATAAATCCACTTATTGTTATCATTTTCCTGGATATTCTTTGTAACGCTAGTTAGATTCTTCCTTAAATAAAGTAATGCATTTTCACTCAATAACTTAATGTGAATTTGATTAGGCATTTTCACTACCTCCTGCATCAATCTTATTTGTTTCATTAACGAGCTTAGACAAGGATTCACCAATTGGTTTACCCAAAAGATCTTGAGCCAATGCGACTGGGGACATCTTTGAAAACTCTTCAGTTGTTAAATTAATACCTTTTAATCTCTTATAGGCGGTTTGGATTGAACGGAACCACAAGTATTGGTTACCAACATCATCCAAATCTTTTGAATCGTCATTTAGTACTTGCTTACATAAAGACAAACCTTCAATAAGAGATGGAATCAAAAGCATATTGAAGAAGACTTCCTTATAAGTAGGAACTGTATAAATAACTTTATAATTCAAATAATCCTTTTCTGAAAGAGTGATGGAAATTTTTCTACCAATATTGCATTCAACTACATACTTTCCTTCTTCTAAATCATGGTCAACGTTAATAGCAAAGATTGACTGGACTAAGGTTTCTTCAGCTTCTTCGTGTTTAAATCTGACATTAAATCCGTCATAAGCACCTAGGATATCGTATTGGTCAATATCAAACTCCAGTCCTTGATAATCATCTTCCAATTCATTTGACGAGAATTTGAATGGTTTCTTAGCAGTCGCAAACATTGAGATATCGACTTTTTCGGTAAAATCTACTTTTGGCAAGACAATGTCTTTTGGTTCTCTCTTCACTTCATATGCTCTTCTAAAAACCGTGTCAGAACACTCTACAATCATCGTTATTTCAATTTTATCTTCATCATAAAGTTGATTTATGGTTTGACTATCTGTAACGAAGTGAACATTTTTAAGAATATAAGCAGCCTCAGTTTCTAATGGGTCAAACTCCATAAAGAAATCTAAATCTTTAAAATTTGAGAACACCACATTGTGGTTAATCACTGGATACGGGAATAATTTATTTCTTACTTGCATATAACTTTTACCTCGCTTCCAAAGTAACCAATTGAATTTGTTTTCACATCCAATATAACTTTCTCATTGGTTGAGATTTCAAATGGACCATATTCAACTTTGTCTTCACTTTCAATGGCTTTGCCATTCTTTTTCATTTCCAAGATTTCAACCGCTGTAGCATTGGTTGCATCGTCTAACAAC
>JBGURM010000078.1:0-4705 GCA_045132035.1 Bacilli bacterium | reverse complement strand
ATCTCGCTGTTGATTTAAACGAAAAACAATATGTTCAAATTCTAAATAATCTTCAAGCATCTTATAGATGTCTTGCTCTAATTCTTGAATTGAGAATGTATATTCATCAATGAGTTTTTTACTTTCTTTACCTTGACGGATATAAGTAAGCCTTACTCCAATAAAATCAAGTTTTAAGGCGTACGCGAACATATAGGCATAACATTTTGCTTGTCCTAAATGCCAAGCGAGGTTATTAGTTCTAAATTCATCAAGTTCCACAACAGTGGTTTTGATTTCATCAATGATATATTCTTTTTCACTTTTTTTAATGATTCCGTCCGCTCTACCTTGAAGAGTGATTTCCGCTTCTTCGACGACAAAAGTTTGTTTGAGTGGATATTCAGAAATATAATTCTTTCCCTGTTTTGATTGATACACCGAGTGTAATCGACTTCCTTCAGTTTGAGAAGAATGATTAAAAACGCGATTATCAATATCGCCACTTCTTAAAAGAAAATCCACCAACTGATGGACGGAAAGAACTATTTTCTTTTTCATCTTATTTTAGTCTTTGACCTAATATATTTTGATTGCCATTTATAAATGACTTGTAATCCATGCGATTTTTTCCTTCTTTTTGAAGGTCTAAAAGCGCAAGAAGTCCATTATTTGCTTGTAAATATAGGCCACCTTTATCAGCTTTAACAATCTCTCCAACTTCACCTACTATTTCACTTGAGACAATTTTAGCTTTATATATTTTAATCTTAAGATTATCTAAATAAAGGTAGGCTCCTGGAGTGTCGCTTAAGGCTCTAATTTGTCCAAAGATTTCTTCTTTAGTTTTATTTAAATCAATTTTCTCTTCTTCTGGTTTGATTGAAGGAGCAAAAGTCACTAAAGATTCATCTTGAGGAATACCAGGTAATTTTCCTTCTAAATATAATGGAAGGGCTTTTTTCGCTAAAGTTAAAGCAGTCTCACCCATCTTTATAAATAAAGAAGTTGAATTATCTTCTTCATCAATATTCACTTCTTCTGTCATATACATTTCACCAGCGTCCATCTCTTTGACCATTTTCATAAGAGTCATGCCAGTAACTTTTTCATTATTAAGTAAAGCGTACTGTATAGGCGCGGCGCCTCGATATTTTGGAAGTAAACTTCCATGAAGATTAATACATCCTAAAGTTGGAATATCTAAAAGTCCTTGAGGGACGATTTGACCATACGCTAAAGTGAGAATTAAATCTGGTTTTAATTCGTTCACGAATTCATATTCTTTTCTAATCTTAACTGGTTGATAAACAGGAATATTATATTTTTCCGCGACTACTTTAGTGGGTACTGGTGTTAAAATCTTTTTTCTACCAACTGGTCGATCTGGTTGAGCGATAACTGCGATGATATTGTAGCCATCTAAAATCAGCCCTTCTAATACGTGAGAAGAGATTTCAGGGGTTCCCATAAAGATGATTCTAGCGTTTTTACTATTCATAGCATTAATATCATAATCGAATTTGATTATTATTCCTATATATAAATATATCTTTTCTAAAAAAGTTAAGTTATGGTAACATTCTTTTGATGAAAATTTTAGTGGTTAGTGACTCTCATGGAAATGATTCGGTCCTTAAAGACTTGTTAAAAGAATATCCGAAGATGGACTATTATTTGCACGCTGGAGATTCACAAAGTACTTCTTACGCTTTATTTCCTTTTGATTCAGTTAGAGGCAACTGTGATTATTTTGATTTTGATACGGTTAGAAGAATCAACACTCCAATTGGATATTTAGTGATGAAACACTATCCAGTACTTAATAGAGATGAAGAAAAGACCACAAAAATCTTCATTCACGGTCACACTCATAGATATGAAATAAAGAAAGATAACTACATAACTATTTGTCCAGGAAGTGTCACTCATCCTCGAGATGGAAGCCTAGGAAGTTACGCTATTTTGGAAATAGAAATAGACCACATCAACATATCTATAATTGAGCTAGGAACAAAAAAGATATTGTTAAAAGCCAGTTTATAGTATTATAAATAATTGGAAAGTAGGAATTAATATGTATCCTGAATATAACAAAGTTAAAGCAAAATGTGCTGAAGCTAACTTAATCTTCAATACGTCAAGAACGATGGAAGACATCTTTGTTCTTTCTACAAAAAGAAATGAAAAGAGAGTCGCAGTTACTTACATCGATCAAAAGGGAAAGAGAAAAAACTACAAATATTCATTATTTAGAAAACATGCATTTGAAATCGCTTCGATTTTATCGAACTTTATGATTCAAATGCCAAAAAATGTTCCAATCGTTTTAAAAGCAGCGAACGGACCACACTGGGGAGAAATCTTCTGGGCCATCTTAATGTGTGGCTATAAACCACTTTTAGTGGACGCTAGAACATCAAAAGAAGGAACTGACAACTTAATCAAACAAGGTAAGGCGGTCGCTATCATCACTGATGATAACTATAACTATGATGTTCCTAAATTCTCCTTAAGAGATATCTTAGAAGAAAAACACAGTTATGATTTTGCTCCAAACTGGGAAAATGAAGTCATCTTCTGTTCCAGCGGAACAACTGGTAACGTTAAACTTATGGTCTTTAACGGTGAAAACCTTTGTAATCAAATCGGTGCCGCTTTAGACTTCCAAGAAACAAGTAAAGATTTACTTTATCCAAAATCAATGGGACCACTTAGAGTCTTAGCAATGATTCCATTCCATCACATCTTTGGTTTCATCGCGACCTTCTTATGGTACTTCTATTTTGGCGCAAACTTTGTTTTCGTCAGATCTCTCGCACCAAGCGAAGTTCAATCTGCCGCTCAAAAATTCAAAGTTACTCACGTCTTCTCGGTCCCACTATTCTGGGATTCCATTGCTCAAGGTTTAGAAAGAAAACGTGCTCTTGAACCACAAAATAAACAAGAATTATTAGACAAATTAATCGGTTATAACACCGGTAAGATTTCTAAAGAAGAAGCTGGACCATATAAAGCTGTTCAAAATGTAGTCCAAAAGAACTTACTTGGTAATCATATTCGTTTCTGTATTTCCGGTGGCGGATATCTTGATAGTAAGACTCAAACAGTGATCAATGGTATCGGTTATCCATTATATAATGGATATGGTATGACTGAAATCGGTATTACTTCCGTCGAATTATCCCCACAAGTCGAATTAAGACTTAAGGGCAGTATTGGTATTCCATTCCATGGAGTCGAATACAAGATTAAATCAAAAGGTAAGAACGCAAATACTGGTGAATTATTTGTCAAATCAAAAATTACCCACATTCGTGAAATCATCGGTGGAGAAGAAAAAGCCACTACACTTGATGAAGATGGATTCTTCGCAACTGGCGATATCGCTGAAGTTGATCCAACAAATAGATTCTATTTGAAAGGACGTATTAAAGACGTCATCATTAACGCAGATGGAGAAAATATTTTCCCTGATGAACTTGAAATCTTCTTTAAAGGTTTACCACACACTCAAAATGTCTGTGTCTTAGGTGTCGACCAAAAAGGTAAGAGAGATCAAAAGGTTGTCTGTGTTGTCGAAGTCGATAATAGCGCATCCGAAGAAGAAATCGAAAATCTCAAGAAAAAGATGAAGGAAATCGGACAAGACCTTCCAAAAGGTACAAAGATTACTGAATTCTATTTCTGTAGAAAGAAACTACCAATCGCTAACAACATGAAAGTTAAACGTTTCGTTGTTAAAGAAGGCATCGAATCTAAATCAAAAGATTATATTTCTTTTGACTTCAAGAAAGAAAGCAAACCAACAAGAAACTTTGATGCTGAAACAGTTTCTAAAGTTTTAGAACCAATGAGAGCCATCTTCTCTAAGATTCTCATCCTCCCACAATTCAAAATTGATGACGATGGTCACTGGGTTGATGATTTAGGTGGAGATTCTATGAGTTATGTTGAATTAATCACTAATGTTCAAGATACTTTTGGAGTCACTATTCCTGAAGATAAATATGGTCAATTGGCCACTATCAACGATTTCACTGAAGAAGTTGTTAGACTCAAGAAGCAAAAATAATAACAAATTATATTTGCATTATTTATAGACTTTTAGTATCATTATCGCTGACGCAAAAAATAAAAGAGGAATTTAATATATGGCAAACATCAAATCACAAATCAAACGTAATCGCACAAACGAAGAAGCTAGATTAAGAAACAAGGCTGCTAAGAGCGCACTCAGAACTGCTTCAAAGAAAGTTAGAGTCGCAGTTGAAGCTAAAGACTTAAAAGCTGCTGAAGAAGCACTTGTTGCTGCTTTCAGATTAATCGACAAATCCGTTAGCGATGGTGTCCAACATAAAAACACCGCTAGCAGACAAAAAGGCGAATTACAAAGATTAGTTAATTCTTTAAAATAATTGATTATTTTATTGCGTTTTGAATTTTAACAAAAACATCTCAAAAGCGTAAAAGTGGTCGACTTGACCACTTTTTATGTTGTAGTCAAGCTGATATAAATCTTCTAACGTTTGATGGATGGTTTTCTCTGAGATACGACTAACAAGTTTAGAAAGAACATAGGCTCTTCCTGGTTTGATTTTTAATTCTTTAGCAATCTCTTCTTGGGTGTATCTTTTTCTATATAAATAAGAAACTTGGTTTAATAGTCTAAATTGGTTTGCTAATTGGCCAATTAAAGTAACAGGTTGAACACCATTGATTTTTA
>JBGURM010000077.1:0-14985 GCA_045132035.1 Bacilli bacterium | reverse complement strand
TGTGATGCTTGACGGTAAACCTCAAGCAAAAGAAGGAAGAGCGAACTATCCTTCTAATAGATTAAAGAAAGTTCCTTATCCTATTTATTAATATAGATATAAAAAAGATCTCAAACTTTGATGAATGAGATCTTTTATTTTGTGCTTTATTTTTTAATGAATTTAAGGAAGACTTTCTTTCCTTTTTTGATTTTTCTTGGTTCAGTGATATTAATCACTTCGTTAACTGAACTAACTTTATTTCCATCAACAGAAACTCCGCCTTGTTCGATTAATCGACGAGCTTCACTTTTTGAAGTACATAGTCCGCTTGTAACTAAGATATCGATGATTCCTAATTCGTTTTCACTTCCTTCATATTCAAATGAAGGCATATTTTCATCGCTACCAGTTCCAGCGAATAAACTTCTAGCAGCTTCTAATACTTGGTTTGCTTTTTCTTCTCCATGAACTAATTTTGTTAATTCATAAGCAAGAATTTCTTTTTTCTCGTTAATACGAGAATCATCCCAAGATTCGATTTCATTAATCTTTTCTAAAGGTAAGAATGTTAATAATTTGAAACACTTAATAACATCTGCGTCTTCAATATTTCTCCAATATTGGAAGAATTCAAATGGTGTGGTTTTATTTTCATCAAGCCAAATCGCTCCATTAGCGGTCTTACCCATTTTCTTTCCTTCACTATTAAGAAGAAGAGTGATAGTCATCGCGTAAGCATCTTTACCGGTTTTCTTTCTAATTAATTCAGTACCCGCAAGCATATTTGACCATTGATCATCTCCACCAAATTGCATATTGCAGCCGTAGTGTTGATTTAAATAGTAGAAATCATAAGCTTGCATAATCATGTAGTTGAATTCTAAGAAAGATAATCCTCTTTCCATTCTTTGCTTATAACATTCCGCTCTTAACATATTGTTAACAGAAAAGTGTGGACCGACGTCTCTAAGGAACTCAACATAGTTGAGATTAAGTAACCAATCTTTATTATCAACAACAAGAGCTTTATCAAAATCAATGAATCTACTAATTTGTTTCATAAAGCAATTAACGTTGTGATTTATTTGTTCGGAGTCTAGCATCTTTCTTAAATCACTTCTTCCGGATGGATCTCCAACGTGTCCAGTTCCTCCACCTAATAAAACAATTGGGGTATTACCTGCAAGTTGAAGTCTTTTCATTAGACATAACGCCATAAAGTGACCAACATGTAATGAATCAGCGGTAGGATCAAAGCCGATATAAAATTTCGCGCCGCCATTATTAATTAGTTCGCGTATTTCTTTTTCATCTGTAACTTGAGCAATTAAGCCACGTGCTTGTAATTCTTCATATATGCCCATATTATGATTCCTCCTACTTAGTAGAGTTTATCATAACAGTAGTGGACTTTAAAGAAAAAAGACCCACAATATTGTGAGTCTTTTGTGTAATGCATGAATTAGAGTTTACGGTTGTAGTATTCAACGATTTGTGATTCAGTGATTTGTTGAGTTAATTCATTACGTTCTGGTTCTCTGATGTATTTACCACAGAGTTTTTCAGCATCAACTTCAACCCAACCGACTTTAGTGGCGATTGAATCGAGTGATTCTTTAACGACTTTCATATCTTTAGAGTTTTCTCTAACAGCGATGACGTCGTTAATTGAACATAAGTAACTTGGAATATCAACTTTTTTATCGTTAACTTCGATGTGTCCGTGATTGACGAGTTGTCTAGCACCTCTACGAGTACGGGCGAAACCCATACGGTAGACAAGGTTATCTAAACGGGATTCAAGTAATTTCATAAATGCGAAACCAGTAACTTCTTTACTAGCTAAGGCAATCATGAATAATCTTCTGAATTGTCTTTCGTTGACACCATACATTTGTCTTAGTTTTTGTTTTTCAACTAATTGTTTACCATATTCAGATGGTTTTTTCTTACGGGATGCGCCGTGTTGGCCAGGACCGTAAGGACGTTTTTGAAGTTCTTTGTTTGTTTCAAGAGTTGAAAAACCTAATCTACGACTTCTTTTCCAGTCTGATCCAGTATATCTCATGACTTTGTACTTCCTTTCCTTATTTTCTTTGCAAAATAATGAATAGGCATTAATTCCTTACTCCGGGTGTTTGATTAATCGTTTCACCAATGTAGCTTAGGTTACTCCGTTACAGCCGTATCAAACGTCAGTCGAGCAGTATTAATGTGCTGCATTACATGCAGTAAATAATATACAGGAAAGTGAAATATATAACAACAAAAAAATTAATTATTTTTTAAGTTGAGGTTAAAGGAGTAAAAAATTAAGAAAATTGAAGTTAAAAATATTGATTAAATATAACCTACTTAGATATAAAAATGGTCATTAAAAAAACAAATAGGAAATAGCGGAGATTTTCTACTTCAATTTGATATTAAATCAAAATCAATTTCATTTAATGAGGGTGTTTGGTTATAATATACTTAATTAATCTTAGATTAAGTTGGAGGTATTAAGATGGTTTTCTTGGGAGTGAATGAAATCGTAATCCTTTCGGTAGTTGGCGCAATAGTGTTAATTGCCCTTGGAATACTTTTAAATATTTTGGTTATTTCTCGTATTAGATATCGTAAGCAAGTTAGTAATTTAGAAAAACAATTTTCACATTGCGATGCTTTACTATTAGGGCAAGATACTCAATACATCCATCGACTTGAAATCATCTCTAGAACCAACCTCCTATATTTATCTAAATATGAGCAATTTTATCGTCGATTCAAATCAATTCACGATAATGAAGATGCATATGCAGATTCATTACTTAAGCAACTCAAATCTTTATTAGCCGCTAAACAGTATAAGAATATTAAATCCGTTATTAGCGAAGCTAGAAAAGCAGTTGAAAATTTACAAGAAAGCATTAAATCTCTTGATCATGATTTATATGAAATCATTAAACTTGAAGAAGAATGCCGTCGTTCAATTGATCACTTACGTGAAGTATATCGTCACGTTAAACAAACATATTACGCAGAGAGTAATGAACTTGAAATGGTCGCTGCAACATTTAATAAAATGTTTGATAAAATTGATGCTTCTTTTGCACGTTTTGATGAACAACTTGAAGGGGCAGAATATGAAGAAATCAATTCTGAAATCACTTCTTTAAATAATGTTTTGACTGCTTTAGGACATGTTTTAATTGAACTTCCTAAGCTTTGTGAACTTACTAAAACCGACATTCCAAATGCTTTACTTGAACTTCAAAACAAATATAAAGAAACTGAAAAACAAGGAGTTCCTTTATACCATTTAGCATTTAAATCTCACATCGAAGAATGGAAGAAAAAGACCGCTGATATTACAAAGAGAATTGTTAACCTTCAAATAGGTGGAATCAAATCTGAGTGCGAGCTCATCTTAGTGGAAATAAATATGATGGGTAAAAAACTTGATGAAGAAGTTGAAGCCCGAGATTATTTCAAAGGACATTACGATTCTGTTTATCAAGCAGTTAATAATGTAGAAAAAGTTTTCTTAAGAATTTGTGCTTTACTACCAGAAATTAAAGAAATTTATATTATTTCATCTCAAGAAGAAGACAAAATTAAGAATTTAGGAAAATCTGTTGATGATTTAGGAAACTCCAAAAGATTCCTTGATGGTTTCGTTCATAGCGGAACTCGTCAACCTTTCTCTCTTTTAAAAGGAAAATTAGATGAACTTGAAGCAAATTATAGTATCGTCAATGAAGGTGTTACTAACTTTAAGAAATATATCGATTCCTTAAAGAGCACTGCCGAAGAAGCATATAATTTGATTTCTGTTTATTATTATCAATTAAAAGAAGCAGAAAAATCTCTTTATGAGATTAATGTCGAATCATTTACTGCTTTATATAAAGAAAAATTAGACGCTGTTTATGATGTTTTAAACGATATTTATGAATGTGTTCAACATCAACCAATTGATGTCGAAGATATTAATAATAAGATCAATAGCTTAAAGAATATTGCCAACCCAATGTTTGAAGACATTGAAAATAAAGTTAGAAGCGCTAGAGTAGCGGAAAAATCACTTGTGATTTTAAATAGAGATCGAGATGAACAAGATGTCAATCAAACCGCTAATCAATTAGATTTAAGTTTCTTAAAAGGCGATTTCCAAAACGTCTATTCTCAAGCTAATTCTTTATATCGTAACCGCCACGCTGAAAATGACAATTAATAATAAATTAATATATTTTGATAATGCCTCAACGACTAAAGTCGATAGTCGTGTTTTAGAAGTATATAACAAAATTCATGAAGAATATTTTGCTAATCCATCTTCAATTCATAAAGAAGGACAGAAATCTATCTATCTATTCAATAGAACTAAAGAAGGATTACTTAGATTATTAAATCTAAAAGATAGTGAAGTTATTTATCTTAGTGGCGCAACTGAAGCTAATAATTTAGCAATTAAAGGAGCAGCCTTAAGGTATAAAAATCGTGGTAATCACATCATTACTTCAGTTTATGAACACCCTTCAGTGCTTGAAGCTTTTAAACAGCTTGAAAAAGAATTTAATTATCAAGTTACATATCTATATCCAAATAAAGATGGAATTATCACTGTTGAAGAAGTTAAAAAAGCTTTAACTGATAAAACGATATTAGTCTCCATTATGGCGGTTAATAATGAGATTGGAGCAGTTAATCCAATTTATGAAATTTCTAATCTATTAGAAACATATCCAAAAATTGTATTCCACGTTGATGCTTGTCAATCAATTGGAAAATTAGAAAAAGAAATCAATTATTCAAAAGTTGATTTATTAACTATTACTTCTCATAAGATACACGGCTTAGTTGGTTATGGTGCTTTAATTAAAAAGAAGAAAATTGATCCACTTCCTATTAATAGTGGAGGCGGACAAGAAAATGGATATCGTAGTGGAACGGAAGATCTCGCTAGTGCGACTGCATTTTTAGAAGCAATTAAAATTGCTTTAAATAATGAAAAAGCGAACTACCTACATGTAAAAGGATTAGCGGATAAACTTGTTAATTATTTAAAAAGTAGAAATGACTTATATGAATTAAATATTTCTGACTCATATAATCCTTATATCATTAATTTCTCTACAATCACTAAAAAAGGAAGCGTTGTAGTGGAAGCCTTAAGTAATAATAACATCATGGTCTCTTCTACTAGTGCCTGTCACTCTTCAAAAGAAAAGGGAAGCTATGTTGTTAAATCTTTAAATAAAGAAGATAAAATCGCTAATAACACGATAAGAGTGTCATTAGATTACACAAACACAATTGAAGAAATTGATATATTAATATCAACATTAGAAAGAATAATTGGAGAAATAAGATGATTAGATACGATCACATCATGGTGAGATTTGGTGAATTATCCACGAAAGGGAAAAATAAATCAGATTTCATTCACCGATTACATTTAAATATTAAAAACGCTTTAAAAGATTTTGATTCTTTAGAAGTGGAATCTCGTTATGACCACATCTATGTTCATCTTAACGATATGGACTATGAACCAATTATTTCTCGTTTACAAGATGTCAGCGGTATCCAAGGTCTTTCTTTAGTTCATAAAGTTGATAATGATATTGAACAAATTAAAGCCGCCTCTTTAGAGTTGATCAAATTAGAAGAAGGAAAAACATTTAAAGTTAAATGTAAAAGAAGCAATAAAAAATTCCCTCTCATCTCTGATGAAATTACTCGACTTGTCGCTCCTGTTATATTAAAAAACACCAACTTAAAAGTTGATGTTCATAATCCAGATATTACTCTTTCAATCGAAGTTAGAGATGAAGGAACATATATCTTTGTTAAAACTTATCCAGGAGCAGGAGGATATCCTTTAGGAGTAGGCGGAAAGAGTATGCATATGCTTTCTGGAGGAATTGATTCTCCTGTAGCGGCCTATTTACTTATGAAAAGAGGAGTAAAAATTGAATGTATTCATTTTGCTTCCCCTCCATACACTCAAGAAGCAGTTATTTATAAACTTGAAGATTTATTACATAAATTAAATCGTTATCAACCAGAAATTAGATTAAATATTGTTCCATTTACTAAGATTCAAGAAGCAATATATGACAACGCTCCTGAAAGTTATTGCATTACTTTGATGAGAAGAATGATGTATCGCTTAGCGGAAGGATTAGCCAAAAGAAGAAATTGTCCAGTCATCAGTAGTGGTGAATCAGTGGGGCAAGTTGCTTCTCAAACTCTTCAATCAATTCATGTAATTAATGAAGTTACTAATTTCCCTGTAATTAGACCATGTGCTGTCATGGATAAACTTGAAATCATTCAAATTAGTAAAAAGATTGATACTTATGAAATATCAATCAGACCATATGAAGATTGTTGTACAATCTTTACTCCAAAAGCTCCTAAGACCGCTCCTGATTTAAATGAAGCGAAGAAGTTTGAAGAGAAATTTGACTTTGAAACATTGATTAATGACGCGATTAATAATGTCGAAGTTAAGATAATTAAGTAAAGAAAAACCAGGATTTACCTGGTTTTACTATACTAAATAATCAAATTTTCTTCTTGAATCAAGTACACGATATACTACGATTTTATTATCTTCAATTGAATATAACGCAATATATCTCCCGTCTATCACTTGTTTTCTAATTTCGAATGGGAATGACTTTGGCATTGAAAATATTGGGAATCTCTCAGGAAATGTAGTAAGTGATTGTAAAGATGAATATATATTGTCTAGCAATGTTTTTACCGCTTCAGGAGATACTTTGTTAACAAAGTTAATACATTCAGCAATATCTTCATTAGCTTTTGATGTAATGGTGACTACGTAATTATTCATTGCTTGTCACCTTTTAGCATATTTTCCATCATAGATTTGGACTCTTCAAGAGAGTAATCTTTGCTTCCAGATAGTCTTGCGGCGTATGATTCTAGCACCATTTGTTGTGCTCTTAATTCTTGCTCTCTCTTTTCAAACGATTCTATATCCATAACAACGAGCTCACCTTGCCCATTTTTAGTTAAATAAATTGGTTCTCCGCTTTCTTTGCATTTTTTTACAACATCGTTGTAATTTAGTCTAATATCTGCAGATGCTAAAATAATCATAATTTACCTCCATTACTAAATTTTACTAAAATAATTATAAAATTATACTATTAAGTATTCAATGCTTTAATAGAAAAGTAAAGAAAAACCAGGAATTCATTTTCCTGGTTTTAATTAACACCAAACTTAATTATTTAATGTTTTGTTTTGCTGTTTTAACTAAGTCGGCAAATGCGCTTGGATCATTGATTGCGAGTTCAGATAACATTTTTCTGTTAACTTGAATGTTAGCAACTTTTAATCCGTACATGAATTTGCTATAAGAGATGTCATTCATTCTGCATGCAGCGTTGATACGTCTGATCCAGAGTTTACGATAGTCTCTTTTAACTGTTCTACGAGAGATGTACGCATAGCGTAAGCTGTGCATAACTTGTTCTTTCGCTGTCTTGTAGAGTAAGTGTTTACTTCCGAAGTAACCCTTTGCTCTTTTGAGCATTCTTTTGCGTCTTGCATGTGTAACTGTTCCGCCTTTAACTCTCATGATTACTTCCTCCTTACTTTACGATGAGGTACTTAACTCTCTTGTAGTCAGTCTTATGTAAGACTGCACCTTTCATTAAGTGTCTCTTTTGTTTTGTTGTTTTGTGTGGGGCTAAATGTGATGTGTAAGCGTGATGTCTTGTGACTTTTCCGCTGCCAGTGACTTTAATTCTTTTCATTAAAGCACGTTTACTTTTCATTTTTGGCATTGTGTTTTCCTCCTACTTTCTTTTTGGCGCTATAATAGCGATCATCCAGCGACCTTCCATTGCTGCAGGTTTTTCAATCTGAGCACTGTCGCCTAATAGTTCGATGAATTTATTCAAGGCCTCTTCACCAACCTCTAAGTGTGTCATTTGACGACCTCTGAATCTCACTCCAACTTTGATTTTGTTTCCTTGTTCAAGGAACTTAACCGCGGCTCTTGCTTTGGTTTCCATATCGTGAAGTCCAATTTGAGGAGTAAGTTGAATCTCTTTAACTTCGATTTTCACTTGGTTTTTACGATTCTCTTTTGCCTTCTTTTGTTGTTCGTAACGATATTTACCATAGTTAAGAATCTTGCACACTGGTGGA
The DNA here is from genome assembly GCA_045132035.1 of Bacilli bacterium. GTDB lineage: Bacteria > Bacillota_I > Bacilli_A > RFN20 > CAG-826 > UBA2450. The sequence continues at coordinate 6,828 of JBGURM010000077.1, read as the reverse complement.
TTGCTTTGAGCGCTCACGCAGTATAAGTCAAGATTATATTCGTTAGCCTTGAGTTGAGCTTCTCTACTTGACATGATGCCGAGTTGTTCCCCAGTAGGACCGATAACACGGACTTGAGGGAATCTGATGAGTTCGTTAATTAATTCTTTTGGTTGATTTGGCTTTTTGCCAGTATTTTGGTCTTGGATAACAATCATCTCCTTTGCTTAAATAAAACGGATGCAAGCGAATTGCACCCGTACTAGTCTTAACCCCAAGATTTCGTAGTAATGAGCCAACCAACATATTTATCGGTCTGGCGAGAAGCGGGTGCCTCTACTTTCTACCTTTTTATTTGCGTTAATAATCTTATATTATTCTCTACCTTGTGTAAAGAATTATTTATAATAATTTGTTAATTAAGAAAAAGACCCATAGGGTCTTTGACTTAGTTGAGTCTTGCTTTAGAGGCAATCTCTTCTTTGATTAATTTAATAAATTCATCAATAGAGACTGTGATTTGAGCTTGAGTTCCATATTTACGATAAGTGACAGTTTTATTGTCTCGCTCGTTATCACCAATAACGATAGTGTATGGAATTTTCTTCACTTGAGTATTTCTTAAACGATATCCAAGCTTCTCATTTGCGTCATCTTTTTGGACTCTGATCCCTTCTTTAGATAATAACCTATAAAGTTCATCAGTGTACTCTAAGTGGAATTCATTATTAACTGGTAATAACATGACTTGAACTGGGGCTAACCAAGTTGGGAAAGCACCTGCGTAATTTTCAATAATCATGCCAGTGAATCTTTCGATACTTCCTAAGCACGCTCTATGGATCATAATTGGAGTTTTCTTTTCTCCATCTTTATCAATGTAGAAGCAATCAAATCTTCCTGGAAGATTCATATCTAATTGGACTGTGCCGCATTGCCAGGTTCTACCCATTGAATCTTTAAGTTTAAAATCAAGTTTAGGACCATAGAAGGCTCCATCTCCTGGATTAATCTTAAATTCTTTTCCAGTTCTACGGCAGACATCTTCCAAAATAGCTTCAGATTTATTCCAAATATTGATATCACCAATATAACCTTCTTCTGGTCTAGTTGATAATTCGATACGGTAGTCTAATCCAAAGACTGTGTAAATCTCATCATAGAGTTTGATAATTGAAGCAATTTCGTCTTCGATTTGATCTTCTCTAACATATGTATGAGCGTCATCTTGTGTGAATGAACGGACACGGAATAAGCCGTTTAATGCTCCGCTAGCTTCATGACGATGGACTAAACCAAGTTCAGCGTAACGTAATGGTAAATCTTTATATGAATGTAATTCATTCTTGTAAACAAGAATGCTACCAGGACAGTTCATTGGTTTGATAGCGAAATCACGATCATCAATTTTAGTGGTGTACATATTTTCTTGATAGTGATCCCAGTGTCCTGAAGTTTCCCAAAGTTCTCTAGAAAGAATGATTGGAGTGTTAATGAATTTATATCCATATTGAGTGTGGACATCTCTCCAATATTTCTTGAGTTCTTCAAGCATAATCATTCCATTAGGTAGCCAGAATGGGAATCCTGGACCATATTCAGAAAGCATAAATAGACCAAGTTGTCGCCCTAAAATACGATGGTCTCTTTTCTTTCTTTCTTCTAAATCTTTCAAGTGATTATTTAAATCATCAGCGGTCCACCAGCTTGTTCCATAAATTCTCACAAGCATTTTGTTTTTAGAATCGCCTCTCCAATAAGCACCCGCTAAGTTTAATAACTTAAAGTGTTTGATTTGGCCAGTAGCGAGTAAATGTGGTCCACGGCATAAATCAGTAAATTTTCCTTGTGTGAAAATAGTGATATCTTCATCGATATCTTTGATTAATTCAACTTTATATGGATTATTTTCAAATCTTTTTAAAGCTTCGTCTTTGCTTAAGACTTCTCTCACGATTCTTTCATCTTTACTAGAAAGTTCGTGCATTTTCTTTTCAATTTTTGCTAAGTCTTCTTCGACTATTGGTTCTTTAAAATCGATATCGTAGTAGAAACCTTCTTCAATGGCTGGACCATATCCAAATTTGGCATCTGGATATAATTCTTGAATAGCTTCTGCTAATAAGTGAGAAGTGGAGTGATTTAACACTTCAAATGCTTCTTTTGAACTTTTTTCGATTTCAACGATTGAACCGTCATGTTGTTGTATTTTCATAATTCTCTCCGCCACAATACAATAGTGGGCTACTATTTGTTTATATTAATTGTTACTATTGTAACATATTAATCAATGATAATAATTGCTCGTGCTTATCACGTTCTTTGGCTAATGCTTCTTCTATATCAATAGCGACGATTTCTTCTTTAACGCTTCCAATGACTTTTCCATATTGTTCATTTAGTAAGCATTCAATGGCTTTAGCACCCATTCTACTTGCTAAAACTCTATCAAAGGCACATGGAGCGCCACCTCTTTGAAGGTGACCAAGGATTTCAACGTTCGTGTCAAATCCTGTTTTTTCTTGAATCTTTTTAGCGAGTTCTCTAACATCGAGTAGATTTTCACTAACGATAACAATCGCGTGACTCTTCTTTTGAGCTTTTAATTTTCTGAGTTTTTTGAAGATGTGTTCCTCATCATATGGGTGATCGTAAGTAATAGTTAATTCAGCAGCTTCAGCGATAGAAGAATAAACCGCTAAGTCACCACAGTGACGACCCATAACTTCGATAACACTACAACGTTGATGAGATGTAGAAGTATCTTTGATTTTATCGACACAATCACAGATTGTATTTAACGCTGTCATAAAACCAATCGTGTAGTTTGTACTCGAAACGTCATTATCAATACTACCTGGAATACCAATTACTGGGAAACCGAGCCTAGCTAAATCACGTAATCCGCGATATGTTCCATCTCCTCCGATTCCCACTAAAGCATCGATATCTAAGTCTCTTAATCTTTCGATAGCTCTTTCTTGAACGGCAGGTTCTTTAAATTCTGGAACACGGGCACTTCTTAAGACTGTGCCACCTCTATTAATAATGTCTTGTGTAAATTCTTTTGTTACTTGGTGAATATCTCCATCTAGTAAACCTTTATAGCCATCAAAGATGACAAACATTTCTAGACCTTGATATAAACCAGCTCTAATGACCGCTCTAACAGCGGCATTCATTCCCGGAGCGTCTCCTCCGCTTGTAAGTACAGCAATTCTTCTAATCATACTCAAAAAAATCCTTTGCTATAATAATAGCACTCAAAAAACTCAATATAAATATTTTTATAAATATTTTTATATATATTAATAATTAAGATGAAATGACTACTTTTATTATTATAAAAACAAGAACATAATAAGACTAGATATGATTCATAAAAGATCAACATTTAAATTTACACCTAATTATTCAAATCGTTTTCGTCTAGGACCCGATGAACAAGTGACAATCGATGCCTTTGGCCCATCTCTTATTGACTTGATTTTTGGAGAATTATTTGATGATTAATTTATATATTATTTATCCGTTGATAGGATCGTTTTTTTCTTACTGTATTGCGTTTAGAGCTTTTCACAGTGAAAAGGATAGTACTAATTTTACTACCACCAACGTATTATTTTTAAAAAAACATTTAATAAAAAAGAAAAGTATACTTAATTTAGCATATTTTTGGGCAAAAAAATGTGATGAAAATAACCCTAGATATGATCTTTTTTCCTATTCTGTTCTTTTTACCACCATGACACTTGTTATATGCATATCTTTATTTGTAATAAATATCTTTCTAGATTTGCTTGCTCTTAAGATAATTGTCGTTTCATTATCTGTGCTTTGTGTTGTTTTCTCATATGTATTCGCAGATTTTAGTACTGATGAAGCATATAAAATTGATTTGTTGTATCAAAATTTAAGCAAAGAAGAAATTGAAAAAATAAAACAATCAATCGAAGATGAGTGGCCTGGGTTTTGGAATGAACCAATTAAATCACGCAAATTAAAATAATTAAATTTGTATTTTGTTTTGAATGGTCAAATTTGATGTTGTATATCTTTTTGAAACTAAAATAGCATTTATTGAAAGTAATAAGAAATATATTTGTTTCCACAATTTTAAATGTGGATAGAAAGTGGACAACAAAATTGTAGTATAAAAGATTTATACAAAGTATAAATCATTTGGTGTGGAAATGTGGAAACAAATTGTCAAGTAAAAATATATATTTTTTTCTCGTTGAAACATCTTATTTTTAAGCGCATAATTTTTGCAAGCAAGGGGGAAATGACTAATGGTAGTTTTATCAACAAGCGACATGTTTGACATCAGAGTTTCCACCCTCTTGGCAGATTATGATCGCGATACGATTACTAATTTATATCAACCAATAGTTGGGTACGCCGCACTAGCGGTTTATTTCACATTTTGGAGTGAATCTAATAATCAAAAAATCACATCTTTAAGTAGTCATGAACAACTTCTTTTAAGAATGAAGATTGCTACTGGTGACTTTATTGAAGCAAGAAAACAACTTGAAGCTGTTGGTTTAATTAAAACTAGATTAGAAAAAGTTCAAGGATTTTCTATTTACCACTATGAAATCTTTGCTCCTAAAACCCCAATGAAGTTTTTTAACGACACTCTTTTATATGGATTATTAATCCAAAATCTAGGAGAAGCTGACGCTAATAGAATTAAAAGAGTATATCAAATTCAATCAAGTGTTCCTTTGGGAGAAGATATTTCTGCTTCATTTAATGATGTCTTCCATCCTGACTTCTCAGATTCTGCCTTTATGGTCGCAGCAACAGGAGTGGATCAAACTTTAGGAAGACAAAAGAGTAAGATTGATACCGAATTCTCTTATGAAAGATTCTTTGAAACATTAAAACAAATTAGTCAAATAAACGAAAAAGCATTTACTAAAGCAGAATTAAAAGAAATTGAAAGATTATCTTCTTTATATGGAGTTAATCCAGAAATCGCTGCTGAAAAAGTCGCTAATTCATATGATCCAAATAAAGCTAAAGGTTCAAGAGTGGACTTTAAAGTTTTAAATGAAGATTTAAAGAATGAAGTTAATTTTGGTGTTATTTCTCATAAGAAAAGAAATAGAAAGAAAAATATCGCTATCGGAGAAGAAGGACTTGCGGCAAAAGTTAAGCTCTTTGAAACAAGAAGTCCAAAAGAAGTTCTCGCAATTTTACAAAACGGAACTAAACCTGCTCAAGCAGATTTAAATATCATCTACTCTTTAGCGGAAGATTATAAACTCACTAATGGAGTCATTAATGTCATTATCGATTTTGTTTTACAAATGAACAATAACGTTCTTTCAAAATACTCAGTTGAAAAGATTGCTTCTTCTATTAGTAGAGAAAATATTGAGACTGTCGTTGATGCGATGGATTATTTAAATAAATACTATACTGGTGGCGGTCGTAAAAATAGTGAAACTAAAAAGAGTGAGAAACCTACACAAAAACCAATAATTGAAGAGCAAAAAGAGGAAGAAAGTGGTAATCTAAATGAAGAAGAATTAAATTCTTTGATTAATTTCTTCGAGGATAAAGAAGACTAATGGAAAGATTTAAGATTGGACATATTGATCAAATCGATGAAGCTACTCTAACAAAAATGGAAGAGGAAGTTTTTAATAATCCAAAAGCCGTTAAATATCTTCGCCAACTTGGTTTAAGTGATGAAGCAATTAAAAATAACATTACTAAAATCTATGATTTTGCAGTTGATATGAATAACTGTAGAGGTTGTAAGGGAATTAAATATTGTAATAAAGAACCAAAATATCTTGTTACTTCAGTGACATATAAAAAAGGAATAGTGGATCGTAACATCATTCCTTGTAAGAAGTATTTGGAATACACGAACTTCAAAAGAAAATTTATTGTCTATGATTTTGAAGAAGAATGGCTCAATAATTCAATAACAAGTGTTAATAATTTAGCCAGTAAACCAAAGCAAGAAATTCTTGCTGTGTTTAAAGAAGTATGCACTAAAAATTCAAATAAATGGATTTTTATTAAAAGTGGAATCGCTACTGGAAAATCATATTATGCAGCAACACTAGCCTCTGTTGGTGCTAGACAAAATTTCTTTAATTCAATCGCATTCATTAATGTTCCAGATCGATTTAAAGAATTAGCGGACCTTGCTTTTAGCAAGAATCCAAAATTTGCTGAAGACATTGAGAAATATAAAAATGTTGAATTCTTAGTTCTTGATGATTTTGGAAATGAGTTCAAGAGTGACTTTGTTAGAGATAATATTCTCTATCCAATTCTTTCTCATCGTGTAAGAAATAAGCTATTTACCATTATCACAAGTAACTACTCAATTGATGACTGCGCGAATATGTATCAAACAAATAATGCGAGTAAACCAAAAATTGAGCAAATTCGACAAATGCTCAATTTAATGTGTAATAAGGAAATTACTTTATTAGACCCTTCACTTCAATAAGGGTCTTTTTTATGTCTTTTTCAAGTGACTTTAAATCACCATTATTATTAATTAGGTAAGTAGCCTTATTTTTATTTTCATCAATTTTATTAGTCTTATTAATTTCTTCTAATAGAATTGCTTTATTTCCATTTCGATTTTCTAATCTTTTTCTTTGGATATTTTCATCTATATCAACTACCACAATAGAATCGAAGTAGTGGTCTAATCTTGCTTCAAATAATAAAGGAACTTCAACCACTCTAATTGGATTAGATTCATGTTCTAAGAAATAAAAAATTTCTTTTTCCACTAAAGGATGAACGATTTTTTCTAATTTCTTCTTATCTTTTGGATTGATGATGAGATGATTTCTTAATTCATCTTTA
>JBGURM010000076.1:0-2005 GCA_045132035.1 Bacilli bacterium | reverse complement strand
GACACATTATTAAATAATCTTAAAGAAAAAACAATTCCTAAAGAAGAATATATTTCTGTTAAAAACCAATTGGAAACTAAACTTGCTGCTACAAGCACAGAACTTGAATATTTAAAAGAAAAAACTATTCCTCGTGAGGATTACATTTCCCTTCAAACTGAACTTCAGGGCGAAATTAATTCAAAAGATAGTGAACTTAAATATTTAAGGGAACAAACTATTCCAAAAGAAGATTATATTAAACTTCAAAACGAGTTAAATAGGAAAAATGATAAAATTAAAAGGCTGGAAGAAATCAATACTTTCTTTAATGAACTTCAAGAAGAACAAGAAGCTTATGAAACCATGGATTCAACTCCTCCTTTTAGATTAGAGAAAAAACAAGGTAGATAATTCTGCCAGTTATTATCTTTTTTCAATATAATTCAACTTTGTTGGTGAATGACCTATATGCTCTTGTGGGTATGTGTTTTTTTTGGTGATTCACTTTATAATTTTTTATTTTTTCTGTAATTATTCGATGTTTTTATTTCAAATCTGTTAAAATTATCAAAGCATAATCTCATTATATTGGATTAATTTTTTTGGGATAATGTTTGATATTATTTTTCTTACTTTTATTTACTTTATACCATAAAGTATTTATATAACCTTAAACTCATGTATTATGTAGAAAGGTTTAGTCAACACTAAAACTTATTTTCTCATGTTGATATTTAAACTGATCTAATTATTTTATAAAATTAAAAAAAGGTGATTATTAATGGCACAAGGACAACCAATTTTTATTTTACCTGAAGGTACTAACAGGTCTGTCGGTAGAGATGCACAAAGAAATAACATTTTAGCTGGAAAAGTATTAGCTGAAACTGTAAGAACTACTTTAGGTCCAAAAGGAATGGACAAAATGTTAGTTGACGGACTTGGTGATATTGTAGTAACCAACGACGGTGTAACAATCTTAAAAGAAATGGATATTGAACATCCTGCAGCAAAAATGCTCGTAGAAGTTGCAAAAACCCAAGAAGACGAAGTTGGAGACGGAACTACTACTGCAGTTATCATTGCTGGAGAATTATTAAAAAAATCCGAAAACTTACTCGATTCTGACATTCACCCAACTATCATAGCTATGGGATACAGAAAAGCAGCAGAAAAAGCACAAGAAATTTTAGACGAAATCGCAATCGATGATGTAGATTCTGAAATTTTACTCAAAGTAGCTATGACTGCTATGACCGGTAAAGGAACCGAAGCAGCACGTGAACCATTAGCAAAATTAATCGTTGAAGCTGTTGAAGCAGTAGAAGAAGACGGTGAAGTTGATATCGATAACATCAAAATCGAGAAAAAAGATGGTGCTGTTGTTGAAGAATCCAACTTAGTTGAAGGTGTAATTGTAGACAAAGAAAGAGTACACCCTGGTATGCCATCTGAAATCAAAGATGCAAAAATTGCATTAATCAACGCTCCATTAGAAGTAAAAGAAACCGAAATGGACGCTGAAATTACCATTACTGACCCTGCTCAAATGCAAGCTTTCATCGAACAAGAAGAAAAAATGGTTAAAGACATGGTAGATAAAGTAGTTGGCGCTGGTGCAAACGTATTATTCGCACAAAAAGGTATTGATGATTTAGCACAACACTACTTATCCAAAGCTGGCGTTTTAGCTGTAAGAAGAGTTAAAAAATCTGACATTGAAAAATTATCCAGAGCAACCGGTGCTAATGTTGTAACTAACTTAGATGACTTAACTGAAGATGATTTAGGTATTGCTGGAACTGTTGAAGAAAGAAAAATCTCCGGTGAAGACATGATCTTCGTAGAAGAATGTTCCGGTGCAAAATCAGTAACCTTATTCGTAAGAGGTAGTACCAAACACATTGTAGATGAAATTGTAAGAGCAATTGAAGATGCAATCGGTGTTGTAGCAGCTACTGTAGAAGATGACAAAGTTGTTGCTGGTGGAGGAGCTCCTGAAATTGCAATGGCTAAAAAACTC
>JBGURM010000075.1:0-4995 GCA_045132035.1 Bacilli bacterium | reverse complement strand
CTCTTCAAGAGTGGCAGCTTTTTGTTTTTCAGCTTCCTTTTTCGCTTCGGCAACGATATCCGCCGCCGTCCTTTCGCTAGCAAGGACTGTTTCTTTTGATTTGAGTTCGTTTTCTTGCCACACTAATTTGCTCTTTTCAGCTTCTTTAATGTTGTCTTCGATATAATCTTGTCTTGTTTTAATAATCTTTTTAACAGGTTTATATGCAAACAAGATGACGACAACAATAAGGACGACTAAAGCACCTAGTTGAGCCACAAAACTTGGCCAATTAGGGATGAGTTTACTAGTAAAACTTTCTGCGTTTAAATCATCACTAACATTACAACTAGTTAACATTAATGATAATAAAAGCAAGAAAACAAGTTTTCCCTTTTTCATTTAGTCCTCCTTATTTAGCGACGAAAATAATTAAAATAGCAACTAATAATGCGTAAATAGCGGTTGTTTCAACAAGAGCACAAGCTAAAATCATGTTAGTTCTGAGTTTGGAATACATTTCTGGATTTCTACTCATTCCATCAACTGTCTTAGCACAGACCCAAGCTTCACCTAACGCTGATGGCATAACGGCTAAAATGGCTACTGCGGCAGCTAAAGCATTTGTCATACTATTAATTTCCTCCTTTCACTGAAAGTTCTTCTATTTCATCTTCTTCTGGTCCTTCATTAGCGATGAAAATCATCGATAAGAAGAGAAACACTACTGTTTGAATAAGTCCAGAGAAGAGATCAAAGTAAGCGTGTAATACTGGAGTTATAAATGGAGGAATAATACTCGCTCCAAATCCACCAGGAACAAACGAGAATATTTGATTTGATACACCTTTTAAGGCTGAATAAAGTAAAGTCATAAGTGTCCAACCCGCTAAAGCATTACCAAATAGACGCATTGTTAAAGATAATAAAGGCGCCCACATCGAAATTAAGTTAATTGGTAAAAAGATTGGGACAGGTTCAATATAACGTTTAAAATATTTAAATTTATTAAATCTCATTGCATTCGCGTGGATTAAAACAAAGGTAATCAAACCTAAGGATAATGGGGTCGCTAAATAAGTTACTGGAGCAGGTAAGCCAGTTAACCCCCAAATAAACGCAATAAATAAGTAACACGCAATAGCGAGAATGAATCCACCAAAGCCACGGTATCTTTTTCCCATCAAACTTTCCACTAAGCCATCAAAGAAATTAACACCAACTTCTGCTAAAAAGAGAATTCCTTTTGGCTTTTTAAGCGGATCAGCAAATCTAGCGCGTATCGCGATATAAAAAGAAAGTAAGCACAAAATCCCGATCACGATTAAAGAAGATATTGTTTCTCCAGATAAACCAGTTGAGGTATCCAAAAATTGACCAACAATATCAAGATCTCCACTCGCGTAGACGATATTTGTCATCTTACTCCTTTCCTTTGTTTTTAATAAGATAAGAAATTACAAAAGTAATCGCTCCAACTGTGTATATTCCAATAAAAACAAAAATATTAAAAAGTTTGATATTCCAACGGAAATTCATTAACGCAAGAACAATCATCAATCCAATGATTACGAATAATCTTAAAGAAATTGAAGCGATGGACCATGCTGCTAACTCTTTCTTCTCATCAATTTTTCCGAAGAAATATGAAATAACATATAAAGAAGATATGACCGCTCCAGAAAATAAGAATCCAAGCGGTACATCAATCATTGAAGTAAACAAAAAGCTAGTAGCAGCGCACCCAATAAGGGCGAATATCCCCACTATAAGAGCGGTAAATAAGTTGTTATCTAGCTTTTTAATAAAATTCATTTTATTTAACTAATACTTTCTTCCAGTTTGCCATAGTGACAATACCGGCTTTTGTTTTGAGTTCGACTTCACCTTCAATAAGAGGTGCGACGTAATCTCTAAATTCTTGTGACATTCTGGTGTTGTCCACCATCATTGATGGTTTAATAACACTTTCAGCGTTAGCGACGAGTGATAAGTCTGCTAATTCGAGTTCAATTCTATATGGGTTTTGGCTAACTCTTTTGAAGATAACCATTTTTCCAGTCACTCCGCTTAAAGCAGCTTTAACTGCAGTTTGACCAGTTCTAATTGCTTCTTCTCTATCAACTTTAGAAATGGCAAGTGGGCACGCTCTTTGAGTTAAAGAGAATTCCACTGCTCTAGTTGGTAAATCGAGTCTATCTTCGATAATTTCACATAATCCAGCAGCTGCTCCACCAAGTTGAGCATGACCGAAGCCATCAACACGAGCGTTTTTATTGCTTCTTTCAAATTCGATGCCTTCAGAGATACAGACCATTGCATATCCTTTGGTTTCATAAACTTTTTTAACATCAACTAGGAATTGTTCTAAGTCAAATTTGTTTTCTGGAATATAAATTAAGTGAGGTCTAGTTTCTTCTGGAAGTAAATCAGCAGCAGCAGTTAACCATCCAGCGTTTCTTCCCATAATTTCCACAACGTGAATCTTGCCAACTTTGAAGCAGCAAGCATCCATACTTAGAGCGTTGACTGTGTTAATAACGAATTTTGCTGCGCTTGGGAATCCGAGTGAGTGGTCTGTACACGCTAAGTCGTTATCGATTGTCTTTGGAACGCCAATAACTCTGACATCAAGTTTTAATTCATTGCAGAGGATGGATAATTTGTTACAAGTATCCATTGAATCGTTACCACCATTAACGAAGACATATTTGATATCTCTTTTCTTCATGGTGTCAACAATCTTCATATAAATTGGATCATGGACATCTTTTGGTAATTTTCTTCTTGTGGTTCCTAAAATACTACCTGGTGTTTGAAGAAGTAATTCGATTTGTTCATCGTCTTCTTGATCGATGTCGATTAATTTGTCATCAATCATTCCTTCAATACCGTTAAGCGAACCATAAATATGGTCAATTTCATCACGGTGTAATTTTGCTTCCTTAATTGCGCCATATAAGGAAGTGTTAATCACAGAGGTTGGTCCTCCGGATTGGATATAAACCATGTTTTTCATTAATATTCTCTCCTATTTCACAATAGTTATATTATCTTATTATTAAAATAAGATTCAATAAAAAGTGAAAAAAGAGTACATAAATGTACAACCCTATTAAAAACAATTGCTAAAAAAAGTGTTATGCAATACAATATTTGTGGCATTTTACATAAAGGAGAAAAACAGTTATGTCATTTAACATTACTTTTAATGGCGAGAAAAAGACATACGATAAGCCAATTACTGTCCTTGAAGTTGTCGGTAATGACCGTTCTATCGTCTGTGCTTATGTTAACAACCGCGTTAGAGAACTAACATATGTCCTTGAAAAAGATGCAACTGTCGTCCCATTAACTTGTAAAGATCGTGATGCAAAACAAACATATGAAGCATCATTAAGATTTTTAGTGGCGATGGCAATGCATAATATTCATCCAGAAACCAATGTTCGTTTTTCTTATAACATTTCTAGAGCAGTCTTTATGCAAATCTTAACTTCTGGTATTGTCGCTAATAATACCTTAGTTAAAGAATTAATCGAAGAAATGAACCGCATTGTTGATGCAGATTACCCATTAACAAGAATGATTGTTTCTAAAGAAGAAGCAAAAAAATTATTATCAATACCTGGATACGAAGATAAACTCGAGATTCTCGAATATCGTCCAGAAAAAACATGTCACTTATATGACTGCAATGGTTATAAAAACTACATGTACAACCGTATGGTTCCTTCTACAGGATATATCAGAAAATGGAAGATTAGATACTACCACCCAGGTGTATTAATCCAATATCCTCGTGAAGAAGTTGGAGGAGAAATTCCAGAATTTGAAGACTCCCCAACATTTGGAAAAACCCTCAAGAGAGCCCATGAATGGGCCGTTGCTACTCGTTTTGATAGCATCGTTAATATCAACCACCGTATCGAAGAAGATGGCGATATCGATATCATCACTCTCGGTGAACAAAGACACAATCGTCAACTTTGTGAATTAGGTGAATTAATCGAAGGAGATAAAGAAAACATTCGTTTGATTTGTATCGCTGGTCCTTCTTCAAGTGGAAAGACCACATTCGCCAATAGATTAAGAATTGAACTCTTATCTCGTGGTATTGATCCAATTAGAATTTCTATGGATGACTATTATTTACCAAGAGATCAAGCACCAAAAGATGAAAATGGCGAGCCAGATTTAGAAGCAGTTGACGCATTAGACGTTGAACTCTTCAACCAAAATATGGCGGATCTTATCGCTGGAGAAACAGTCGAATTACCAAAATTTGATTTCAAAGCTGGTCATAGAGTGAAAGGTAGAACATTAAGAGTTCCTGAAAACCAACCAATTATTATTGAAGGTATCCACGCTCTTAATGACAGAATGACTCACGCCATTCCTCAACACCAAAAATTCAAAATCTTCATTGCTCCACAAGGTCAAATCAATATCGATAACCACAATCCACTCAGCTTAACTGACCTAAGATTATTAAGAAGAATCGTTCGTGACTATCAATTTAGAGGTGCTTCTGCCTTAGAGACTATGTCAATGTGGGCAAGTGTTAGAAAAGGTGAATTCAAATGGATTTACCGCACACAAGAAGGCGCTAATTATGTCTTCAATTCCTTCTTACCAGAAGAATTATCAGTTATGAAGAAATATGCGATGCCACTACTTCAAGCGATTGAACAAGAAAATCCATACTTCCCAGTTGCTGAAAGATTAATTAGAATGCTTAAGTTCTTTGATGATATGCCAGATCAATGGGTCCCATGCAATTCCATCTTAAGAGAATTCATCGGTGGATCTTGTTACGCTGACGTATAATATCAAATAAGCAAAAAAAATAGGGGCTGTTAAGAAACCTAAAAGGTGACTTAGCCCCTTTTAATTTACGAAAAATAGGTGAAATCGCAAGAAATCACATATTTTTGTTACAATACAACTGTTCTATGGAGGTATTGTATGCCTTATTTTACCACAAAACAGTTGGGTTTGTTTTCTTCCTACCAA
>JBGURM010000074.1:0-2842 GCA_045132035.1 Bacilli bacterium | reverse complement strand
TGGAGACATCCTCGATTGTCAAGATACGTACATAAAAATGCGTGTTTCATGAAAATACCCCTCCTCCTATTTGATCCAGGATTTGGGGTACAGTTCACGTATACGGGGTTTATCCTTTTTGTGTTAAAAGATGTTGTTATAAATATTAATTATGTGCTTTTCCCCCATGAGGAATCTTTCTCCATCTCAAATTCTTAATAAATAAAGAAACTACATCAAGAGGAACTTGTATCAATAAGAATAGAGGAAATGTAATAAATGCCGAGATCATTGGTAACACTGCCTGTCCTTTGTATTTGCCTCTAGAAGCAATTAAAGTCATAGCCGCAGTTAAATATGATCCTAAGAATAACCACGCAATTGTTTTAGCAATTCCAAATAAAGCGCCAGTATTAAATGACATGAATAAGTTTTCAAACCAATTCTTATTCATATCCCAGAATAAAAATGCTTCATTTAAAGAAATACCTGCTAAAGGAGAGAACAATAATAGAACATATTGCAAAACAAAGGCAAAGAAGAATAATAAAGGAATAAATGAATTAAATGTCATCGCAATAAAGATTGAGAATTTGTTTTTCTTTTCCTTACTAAACAAGGCTTTAAAGAATTTGCCAAAATACTTTCTACTTGTAAGGTTTTGTCCTTTTGACCATCTTAAGCGTTGGAACCACATAGTTTTAAAATCGAGAGGTTGCTCATCGTAAAATATAGCGTCATCGCAATAATGGATTATTTCTCCGTTAAGAACTTTGTCAGCACTAAATTCAATATCTTCAGTAATGCTGGTGTAGTTCCATCCATCTTCTAATAATCTAATAGGAACAACAAATCCACATCCAGTAACTCGACATGCAACATTAAAGCATTCTCTTCCGATATAAGATAATAAACAAGCTGCAGCGAAATAATAGCTGTATAAAGCAGGCATGGTTCCATCTTTGATGTTTAAAGCGTGACGGAAAGAAGTCACTACAGAGTCTTTCTTATGATAAACAAAGGCGTCGTTAAGTTTTTCAAAATAATTTTTGCTAACAACGTTATCGGCATTTAAGACGATAAATCCGTCATATTTATGAATGTCAATTTGTTTAAAAGCATACTGATACGCCAAGCCTAATGTACGAGCGTTAACATCATTATATATAATTACATTAGCGCCTAAAGAAGAAGCAATATCTGCGGTTTTGTCTTTGCAATTATGAGCAATGATATAAATATCTAATTTATCTTGAGGATAGTCGGCTTCTCTAATGCTATTAATTAGTCTAGCGATAACGTTTTCTTCGTCTTTCGCGGAAACTAATATTCCATATCGGCATTCTTCGTTAGCTTTTGGAAATCTTTTTTTATGAATAATTCCAGCAACTGCAAAGAAAACAAAATGGAAAAGATAGATGGTTAAAAAAGCACTAATCGCAAAGAAAATAATATTAATAATAGAAACGTAATTGATATTCATATTTAATATGATACACCTTAAATGTCACAAAAGTGCCACAGTTTGTTTCTAGATAAAAAAATAACAAATCCTATTAATCATCTTCTTTTTTAGACTCAATCAATATCACACATTTTTTTACAATGTGATAGAATATGCTAGGCATGAAAAAAGAAAAAAGAATTGCTAACGCTCGTGAAATTAACAAAATGCGCTGCATTGTTGGTTTGGTGATTTGTTCAATCGTCATTTTTTTGACGCTCTTTTCTTTAACTTTAAATATCACCAATTTCTATAACGACGTTACCCCTGAATCAGGAATGGGTACATTAAGAATGTACACCACTCTTTCAAATATCCTTGCTACCCTTGCTGCTTCTATTTGCATCCCTTTCCAAATTGATGGATTAAGAAAAAACAAATATAAGCTTCCAAGATGGGTAGTTGAAGTAATGTTTGTGGGCGCGGTTGGAGTTTTCCTTACTTTCTTAGTCGCTATCTCATTCATCTCTATAACAAACGGATTCTATTATGCGATGTTTTTTCATTCCAATATTTTCATGCATACTCTTAATCCAATTTTCATCACTCTTTTATTCACAGTCGCTGTCCCTGATTGGAAGATTAAATTTAATCGTGCTTTTTTCACAATCATTCCAACATTTATATACGCTTTCATTTATTTCATAATGGTCTGCGTTGTTAAGGCTTGGAGAGATCACTATCAAATTGTTGATGTCATGCCTTGGCCAATAACTTTCATTTTGATTATGCTTATCTCTTTTTCTATTTCACTATTACTTTTGTTCTTACATAACTCAACAAATAAAATGGTTAATAAAAGCATTGAGAGATATTACAAAGAATCTCCAGATTATGAATTTGAAAGAATTACTAACGCAATTCAAAAGCTCGCTAGAGAAGAATCAAAATATTATTCAGAAGGCGACGATATCTATATTCCAGTCGATATCATCAAGTTATTATCTAAGAGATATAAAACATCTACTTTGCCGCTTGATATTCAATACGATATTTATTTAGAAAGTTACTTAATTAATATACATAAGAAAAAAGAAAAACAAACAGATTAATGTTGGACTATAACTAAAAAAGACACGATTGCTTCGTGCCTTATTTTCATTTGTTATTTGAAAAGCAATATCAAGCAGTTTTAATGCAGATTTTTATAGTTCTATAGTAATATGACTATGTTTATTTTTATATTCGTATTTTGCGGATTTAGAAAGTGTTTGAACCAAAGTGACTCCAAACCCACCTTCTTCAATATTATGAGAGAAACTATCTAAATATTTTTCTTTATTGTTCTTAAATGGATCAAAATCATTTCCATTAGAGATAATTTCAATTCTAAGAATGTCTTCTTTCATAGTGAATTTG
>JBGURM010000073.1:0-32900 GCA_045132035.1 Bacilli bacterium | reverse complement strand
TCCAAGAAGATTATAAATATGGTTTTAAAGACGAAGATGTCTCTATTTTAAAAACCGAAAAAGGGTTAAATGAAGAGATTGTTCGTCAAATTTCAGCGTATAAACAAGAACCAGAATGGATGCTTGAATTCCGTCTTAAGGCTCTTAGAGCGTTTAAAGCAATGCCTTTACCAAATTATGGACCAGATTTAACTGGTTTAGATTTTGATTCTTTCACATACTTCATTAGACCTTCTGAAAAAGAGGTTAAAAATTGGGACGAAGTACCTGAAACAATCAAAAACACTTTTAATCGTTTAGGAATTCCTGAAGCCGAACAAAAATATCTTAGTGGTGTCTCCACTCAATATGAGAGTGAAGTCGTTTACCATAACATGCTTAAAGAGATTGAAGATAAGGGAGTTATTTTCCTTTCAACCGATATGGCATTAAAACTATATCCTGATTTATTTAAGAAATATTTTTCTACTGTTATTCCAGTTGCAGATAATAAGTTCTCTGCTCTTAATGGAGCGGTCTGGAGCGGTGGATCTTTCATCTATGTTCCAAAAGGTGTTCATCTAGATAAACCACTACAAAGTTACTTTAGAATTAATAATGAAAAAAGCGGTCAATTTGAACGTACTTTGATCATCGTTGATGAGGGCGCTGATGTCCATTATGTTGAAGGATGCACAGCCCCTACTTACTCTAAGGAATCATTACACGCTGCAGTGGTTGAAATTGTTGTCCTTGCTGGTGGTAAATGCCGATACTCTACAGTTCAAAATTGGTCAACGAATATTGTAAATTTAGTGACAAAACGGGCAGTTTGTTTTGAAAATTCACAAATGGAGTGGATTGATGGCAACATCGGAAGCCAAGTAAATATGAAGTACCCAGCCTGTATTTTAAAGGGCCGTGGAGCGAAGGGAACCTGTATCTCAATTGCTGTTGCTGGTAAGGGTCAATTTCAGGACGCTGGAGCTCGTATGATTCATGAAGCTGACGAGACTACAAGCACGATCATTTCTAAGTCAATTGTTAAAAATGGTGGTGTGGCTAATTACCGCGGAACAGTGAGACATAAAGAAGGCGCAAAAAACTGTCGTTCACACGTTGAATGTGACACTTTAATTTTGGATCATTTATCTAAGAGTGACACTATTCCAAACAATGATGTTAGAAACAATACTTCATATATCGAACATGAAGCTACAGTTAGTAAAATTAACGAAGACCAACTCTTCTATTTAATGAGTAGAGGCATCTCAGAAAAAGACGCTACTCAAATGATTATTATGGGATTTATCGAACCATTCTCCAGAGAATTACCAATGGAATATGCGGTTGAATTGAACCAATTAATCAAGATGGATATGGACGGTAGTGTAGGATAGAATATGGACTATCAAGTTATTGTTGTTGGTGGAGGACATGCTGGCTTAGAAGCTGCTTTTAGTAGTGCTCATATGGGCATTAATACTTTACTAATATCATTAAATATAAAGATGATGGGCAATATGCCATGTAATCCTTCTATTGGAGGATCAGCTAAAGGAATCGTTGTTAGAGAAATTGACGCTCTTGGTGGAATGATGGGCATTGCGGCCGACCATCATTATTTACAAATGAAGATGCTTAATACTGGAAAAGGACCTGGCGTTCAATGCTTAAGAGCACAACAAGATAAACTTGAATATCCTGAATATTTACAAAAGTTAGCGTTTGAAACTAAAAACTTAACTGTTAAAGAAGGACATGTTACTGGTTTACTCCATGATGATAACAAAGTTACCGGTGTTATTTTAGAAAGCGGAGAGACTTTTACTAGTGAAGCAGTCATTCTTTCTACTGGAACATATATGGAGAGTTATATCTTTAGAGGACATAACAAGAAATCTGAAGGACCAGATGGTCAAAAACCTTCTATTGGATTATCTAAGTGTTTAAGAGAGATGGGAATTGAAACATATCGATTGAAAACTGGAACTCCTCCAAGAATTAAAAGAGATTCAATCGATTTCTCTAAAGCACAATTAGAACCTGGTACTCCAGGACATTTAGCGTTTTCATTTATGACAAAGGAATTTATTCCTTTAGAAGAACAAGAACTCTGCTATTTGATTTACACAAATAAAACAACTCATGACATTATCAGAGAGCATTTAGATGAAACTGCGCTTTATTCTGGAAATATCGTCGGTGTTGGACCTAGATATTGTCCGTCTATTGAATCTAAAATCATGACTTTCAAAGATAAAGAGAGACATCAACTCTTCTTAGAACCTGAAAGTAGATATACGGATTCAATTTATTTACAAGGCTTCTCTACTTCAATGAGTGAAGAAGTTCAAGAATTAATGGTGAGATCTTTACCTGGTTTTGAGAACGCTATTTTCTTAAAATACGCTTATGCGATTGAATATGATGCGATTAAAACCGAAGAGTATGGACCAACTTTAGAGCTAAAGAAATGGCCTGGATTATATATTGCTGGCCAAATTTGTGGTACTTCTGGTTATGAAGAAGCTGCTGGTTTAGGCTTAATGGCGGGTATTAATGCTTCTTTAAAAATTCAAGGAAAAGGACCTTTGATTTTAAGAAGAGATCAATCCTATATCGGAGTAATGATTGACGATTTAGTGACTAAAGGAACCGAAGAACCATATAGATTACTCTCTTCAAGAGCGGAATTCCGTTTATTATTAAGGCATGATAACGCTGATTTAAGATTAACTGATATTGGAAGAAACATTGGCCTTATTAGTGATGAAAGATATGAGTACTTCCAAAAGAAGAAAAATAACATTCAAGAAGTAACAAAAATCTTAGAATCTACATATTTAGGAAAAAGACCAGAAATTGAAAAATACCTGGTTTCTTTAGGGTTTAACGAACTAAAAGGTGGTGTTTTAGCTTCTGAACTTCTTAAACGTCAAGGTGTTAAATATGTCGAGATCAGTAAGTTTATTCCTGAACTTGAAAAGTACGATTTAGATGAACAGACAATTGACGAAATTGAAATCATTGAGAAATATGAAGGCTATATCGTCAAACAAAAAAGAGATATGATGAATTCAATCAAGCTTGAAGAATTAAAGATTCCTGAAGATATTGATTATTTAAATATGAACGGAATTAGACTTGAAGCAAGAGAAAAACTAAATAAAGTTAGACCATTAACTGTTGGACAAGCATCAAGAGTTAGTGGAGTTAACCCAAGTGATATCAGCATGCTTATATTAAATATAAAAAAGATATTAAACAAACATGACTAAAGAAGAATTAATAGAACAACTTACTAAACTTAATGTTTCTTTTGACATTGATGAATTAGAAACTCTTTTAAATGACACTTTAGAAACAAACAAGAAATTTAATCTCACTGCGATTAAAGAACCTGAAAAGTTTAGAGAACTAATGATTTATGATAGTGTTCTCCCAACTAGATTAATTAACTTTGATAACAAGAAGATTATTGATGTTGGTACTGGAGCGGGTTATCCAGGGCTTGTTTTAGCGCTTACCACTAAAGGGGATTTTACTTTATTAGACTCCACCAAAAAGAAAATTGATCATATTAATGAATATGTGAAAGAACATAATATTTCTAATGTTAATGGAGTAGTCGCAAGAGCGGAAGAATATGCGAAAAACACGCAAGAAACCTATGATATTGCTATTGCTAGAGCGGTTGCATCACTCAATATTCTCATCGAATTAATCATGCCAATGGTTAAAGTTGGTGGCTATTTTATTGCGATGAAAGGATTAAAAGGGCAAGAAGAAATTAATGACGCTAAACGAGCGTTAAAAGAGTTAGGTGGAGAAATTGAAAAGATTGATACGATTAATCTTCCTAATTCAAATGAAGCGAGAATGAATATCCTGATTAAGAAAATTAAATCAAGCAACAAAAAATATCCAAGAGAATATAAACAAATATTGAGTAAACCTTTATAAGTTATATAATATAAGTACTTCAGGGCAGCGAATTAACGCGACCGGCGGTAAACCCCGCAAGCAGAAATGCATGAACTTGTGAAATTCAAGTGGCGACAGTAAAGTCTGGATGAGAGAAGTATAAGAATTTTTATTCTTATGGATGTAGCCCCTGAAGTAGAGGGCTATTTTTTATGAAAAAAGAAAGAAGAACAGTTAGCGAGACAATCACTAGAATTACAACAGTTGCCATGCTATCGGCTTTGGGATTTGTATTGATGGCATTTGCCCAATTCCCATATCCTTTTGCGCCTTGGCTTAAAATTGAAGTTAGTGAAATTGTCACTATTATTGCCTATGCCTTATACGGCTTACCTGGTGGACTTGCCGTTGCTTTAATTAAAACTTTACTCAATTTAGCGGTTCACGGACCAGTTGGTTTAGGAATTGGTGATTTAACTGCTTTCTTAACATCTTGCATGTTTATTTTAGGGCTATTTTTAACTAGCCATATCTTCAAATGGTTTAAGAAAGGTTTGCCATTCCGAGTGCTTTCTTATGTGGTTATTGCTCTAATTGTGACTTTTGTACTCACTATTTTAAACGCAGTGGTTATTACTCCTTCATATTTATCTGTATTTGGTCCAAACCCACATTTCTCTACTTGTTTTGATCCAGGTGTTATTCAAGACACAACCGCTTATCTAACTGGTAATAAAGATGTTGTGGCGGATGGTTGGATGTATATTGGAGTAATTTGTTCAATCTATGTTCCATTTAATTTGATGAAAGCAGGCGCGTGTCTCATCGTATATGAACTTATCTTCAATAGATTGATATTTGTCTTTATGAGGAAATCAGAATTCTTCCAAAAATATTTTGTTGGTAATATCTTCTTAAAGAAAAAAGAAGAACCAACTGAAGAAGCTGATCCTTCTAATATAGAAGAAAGCACAAAAAAACCAGATTAATCGAAATCTGGTTTTCTTATATTTTTACTCTTCAACAGAGATTGCACCAACTGGGCAGACACTAACGGCTTCTTCTTCGCCTTCTCCAGTTACAGGTTCTGCTAATCCGCTATCGCCGATTGCAAAATCATCTGGGTATGTTCCTGCACAACATCCGCAACCAATGCATAAGCTTTGATCGACTTTGACTCTCTTTTTAGCCATCGATATTTACCTCCTAGGTTTGTAGATTCATTATATACTGATAACTCTTATTTTGCTAAACATTATTAAATTAAATACAATAATATCGTATGAATATCGCATTAATCGTTTTTGCAGGGGTTGGAAGTCGCATCAATTCTCCAATACCAAAGCAGTTTATTAAAATCAAAGATAAAGAGCTAGTCGCGTACACGATTGACACTTTTAATAATTCTTCTTTAATTGATGAAATTATTTTAGTCACTCATAAAGATTATGAAGAACATGTCAAAGACATGGTCAAAAAATATAACTATAACAAAGTTAAACATATTATTGTCGGTAGTTCTACTAGACAAAAGTCAGTGGAAAAAGGTTTGGTTTTCACTAACTATAGTGATGATGACAATATTTTAATCCATGATGGAGATCGTCCGCTTGTTAGTGAAGAAATTATCAAAAGAAATATTGATGGTTTAAATGAATTTAAAGCAGTCTGTACATTTATTTTCCATAAGGACGCTTTAGATAATGTTTCTAATTCTGGTAGAAAAACTTTTATGGCAGGAGAGAATGTTGATATTCAAACACCTCAATCATTTAAATATGGATTAATTAAAAGATTACATGTTGAATATCGTGATGAAGAGTTTTCTGATGATATTGGAATTAGTGAAAAAGAACTTAAAAGAATCGCTTATGTTAAAGGTGATAAGACTAACTTTAAAGTCACAACTGATATTGACTTAGAAGTTTTTAAGAATATGATATAAAGACATATTATGGGAAAAGTAGTAGAGAATTTTAGGAAATATATCAAAAGCTATATAATCACATTTTTTGTCGCTTTACTTGTAGGTGTCGCGATATTTTTAACTTTTTACTTTGTTCAAAATCAAACAATGGTCGGTTCAATTAATGGGACCGGAGTTGCTTTTGCTGCCCTTTTTGGAGTCGGAGTTTTTTCTTGGCTAGGTAAAGCAGGAGCGTTTGATTCTTTAACTTATGGTTTTACTCAAGCGTACACAAGCATGTTTTCTAAACAGGCTAATAAATATAACGATATGGTGGCCTACAAAGATGAAAAAAATATTAGAAGAAGAAATTCTCCAAACCTTTACTATTCATTTTTTCTTGCTTCATTATTATATTTAATTGCCTTTATTGTTTTAGAGATTGTTAAAACACAAATATTTGGTGTTTAATAAAATATATTTTATTATCTTATCGAGGCAATAAGACTAGTTCTTGTTGTCTTTTTTATATTTTTATCAAAAAGAGTTTGCATTTCTCACGCGTATTAATATATATTTATACACAAACATATAATTGCGTGCCGCACACAGGCACGAGAAAGGAAGGCGAAAAGTATGATTAAAGTTACAATGCTTGCAACCCTATTAGCGGGACTCGCAATGGGTGCAACAGTTGCAAACAATGCTCATCCACAAAAGGATATTCATTCTGAAAGAGATACTCGCATTATCGTTGAACTTGATCGTTCTCTTGAAACCTTATCTAAAGAAGGAATTAAGAACGTTCAAAGAGCTGCCTTCAATAACATTAAGAGCAATATTACATCTAATATTAGATTAATTAGCTCATTCAATGTGTTGAACAATGCGTTTGCTATCTCTATTAATAGTGAATATGTTGATGCAGTCAAAGCTATGCCTGGCGTAAAAAGTGTCACTGTCGACCAAATTCGTTTCTTAGCACCTCAAGCTTATAGCGTAAGTAATGGTGTTTCTAAACTCGATGATCCAACCGAAGAATATGGTGGAAGTGAAAACGCTTCAGCCGTCACTATGAATAAAGGTGACGACACAAATGACGGTGAAGGTACTGTCATTGCTATTCTCGATAATGAGTTCTATTTCCGTGCAGCTCATGATGACGAGGATACATGGATGCATGAGACATTCACTAAGTTAGACGATTCTGTAAATGTTCGTTTCAAATCACGTCCAGATGTTACTGAAACACACGTTTACAACGTTCACGTCGATGACAGAGAATCAAATCCTTATTCATGGAGAGGCACAATCGATTCTACCGAATTAGGCAAAGAAGGTTCCTTATATTTAAATAATAAAGTTCCATTCTATTTCGATTACGGTGGAGAAAGAGAATATTACGGAGGCGGTTATAACGAAGATTTCGACGTCTCAAGTACTATTTCTTATCACGGAAGTCACGTTGCTAGTATCGCTGCTGGTAACGCTGATAATTACAAGGGAATTGCTCCAAAAGCACAACTTGTTTGTATGAAGGTTTTCACAAACTTCAAGGCAAGCAAGGTTGACCAAGCTCTTGGATTCTCAAATTCTAGTGGAGCGTATGATATTCCAATCTTACACGCATTAGAAGACTGTATCACATTAGGAGTCGATGGCATCAACATGTCATTAGGTAGCAACCTTGATGACTTCGATGCAGATTCAATTTCTATAAAGACACTTCAAAGATTAAGTGACGAAGGTATCTTATCCGCTATTTCAGCTGGTAACTCCGGTAAATCATCTTATGAATTTGCAGGTGCCTATGGCAATTGGACCAAAGATATGGTCGAAACTGGTATTTTAGGCGGATACGCGAATAGTGAAAAAACAATGACTATTGCTTCTGGCCAACCAGAAAAAACATTCTTCGCTTCAGCGTTTAAATACAATGGACAAAAC
This sequence comes from Bacilli bacterium, assembly GCA_045132035.1. GTDB lineage: Bacteria > Bacillota_I > Bacilli_A > RFN20 > CAG-826 > UBA2450. The sequence goes on along the minus strand of JBGURM010000073.1, from coordinate 25,141 downwards.
ATCGCTTATTCTGACCAAGTTGTTAATTCTTGGGGTTCAAGCGAATATGAAGAAGACGAAGAACATAGAATCTCTGATTTAGTTAAAGATTCAAGCTCAAAAGATATCGGATGGGTCTATGTTGGAGGATTTGGCACCTCTACTGATTATGTTGGCAAGAATGTCACAGACAAACTTGCTGTCGTTAACCGTGGTAGTACATCATTCTCTGATAAATATATGGTCGCTAAATCTAAAGGCGCTGCTGGTTTAATCATTATTAACAATGACCCAACTGCCAGTGACTTCAACTTTAGAGCAAGCTTCGGTGATGACAAACCAACAATTCCTGTTGCGTTCGTATTATTTAAAGATAAACCAATCTTTGAAGCAGTAGGACTTGGAGGAGAAGGCATCTTCTCAATCATGAAAGACGAAGTTGACGTGAACCCAAAACAATACACAATGTCAACATTCTCCACCGATGGTGCTAGATATGACTTAGATATGAAGCCAGAAATTACTGCACCTGGTGAAAGTATTAGAGGTGCTGTCCCACCACAAAAGAAGGAAGACAAGACTCCAGAAAGAATGTATAAAACATACGAATTCTTATCAGGTACATCAATGTCTGCTCCTAACTACGCAGGCGCTCAATCAGTCGTTCTTTCTAAGAAGGCTAGTGGTGTTTATGCTAGTGAAAATCCATCTGCTCAAGCAATTAATGAATTACATACTTATCGTAAAACCGTTGATATGAGACTCATGTCAACTGCTAGACAAATGTATGATTATAATGTTTGCCCAGAAAATCCAAATCCAGATAGTGAAGAAAGAGTTTATTCTTCTCCAAGACTTCAAGGTGCTGGTATGGCAAATATTGGAGCAGCTTATTCAACAGATGTTTATCTTGAAGGATATAACTTAAAAGGTGAACCAATTGGTAAATCCAAAGTTGCCTTAAGAAATAATAGTGATATCAATAAAGGTGATGTTAAATTAAGCTTCCTCGCTCACAATGAGAGTAATGAAAATAGAACATATAAAGCAAGCTTTACTGTTCAAAGACCTGCAATCAAGATGAGTAATGATATCGTTACTAAAAACTACAATTATCGTGGTGAAATCGATACATTAAATTCATTCTCTGGACTTTCTTACTTCGTTGAACAAGTCGACACAAGTGGACATACTTCAATCGTTGAAAGACACACCACTGGTGATATCAAAGTTAACGATGTCTTCAAAGTCACAAAAGAAATCGAATATTTCAAGACTGCTGAAGATTGTGAAAATGGCATTCAATCAAAGATTGCTATCGGTAGATATAAATGTGTATCTGTCACTGAAACAAAACATGGTAGTGAAACTTGGAAATATGGTACATTCGAAGAACTCGAAAAGAAATCATATTTATCAACACAAGATGCTTTAATCGCTAATGTTGAAATTCAAACCAACATCGTTGTTGCTCCAGGTGAACATAAAGTTACATTAGATACCTATTCATTAAATAATGAAGTTAAAGAATTCATTAAGAATAACTTCAAAAATGGCTGTTATATTGAAGGATTTATCCAACTCAAGAGCCAAGATGGTCACGTTGACCTTTCAATGCCTTGGATGGGATATTACGCTGGCGAAGGACAAACATATGAATCTGCACCAGTCGTTGAACCATTCGGATTTGAAAAGGACCAAAGAGAAGTTTATCCAAGTGATTTAGTTAATGATATCGGATATAGCTTAGTTGGTAAGACAAATATCGATTACGGTAGTACATGGGCTACAACTTATGTTGAACCAGGTAAATCATTCGATGATTCTTCTATCCAAGCTAACGATGAAAGCTTAACTCACTTAGCAAAAATCAATAAGAGCTTCCACTTAGTTGGCACTGACAGTGATGGTAATTTCGTCCCAGATACGAAAAATAACATCTATGTTGGTAACGCTCATAGTTCTAACACTATGATTATCCAACAATACGTGATGCGTTCTGTTGATGATAACTACTTCACCATTAAGAACAAAGATTCCGGAGAAATCGTCTTGAAAGACGCGATGGAAGATATGCTCTTCGGTGAAAGATATGCAAGATATCCATTATACAAATCCCACGTTGATGATTCTTATTTAGGAAGCGGATACATCGCTCATAGAGCGTTCGCTGTTATTCCTCTATATGATTCAAAAACTGGTGTCAGCTTCCCAAGTGGTGAATATGAAATTACATTCAACTACTTACTTGCTGGTACAGGTACTTGGGTTAACAAGACTTACTCATTCCACATTGATAGTGATGATCCAACACTTGGAAAGATTACTGTTAATGGTGATAAAGTGAGAATTAATGTTAATGAAAATAATTTAGTCACTGCTTATGTTGGAAATAACATCTATGATGTCTTATCCGATAAGAATGGACAATATATTGAATTAACAAAAGATCAAATCTACGAAGAATTAAATGATAATAACTTCAATGAATATTACGGCAGTGGTCGTTTATATATTGAATTATTAGATAAGGCGTACGGACGCACAGGCGCGTTAATCAGATTCAAAGAAACTGGAACTGATAAGTCTGGCTTCCCAACCGTAGATTTCTCTAATTACACAATCGTTGAACATTATTCATTCACCCTTGCCAATGACTTCCAAGATCTTGGTAAGAGAGTAGTGTTCGTTACATATGATTCTTCTGAATTCACAGTCACTGAAATCAGTGTTGATGCATTTGTGAGAGTCAAACGTAGTAGCGATTACGCACCAGCCTCTACTGGAGGATGTGGCGGTAATATCGCAACAACCAGCATCTTACTTGCTTCACTTGCTGGAGCGTTAGCAATCTTAGTTGCTTTCGCTAGAAAAAGAAAAGCAGAAGGAGGAAAAGAATAATGAAGAAAATTAGTTATGTATTCTTATCATCTCTAGCTATGGTGGCTTCATTTGCTATTACTGCTTGTCAACCAAGCGGCGGTGGCAGCGGTGGAGACACACCAAGTGGCGACTTTAGTTTTAGTTTAATGTTTGATAGTGGCGCAACCACTCAAATCTACATGGGTACAAATGAAACTTTATCAGTTTTAGAAAGTAACCCAGGTGAAACAGCGAGAACATATACATTTACTCCAACTTCCGGAGCAAGTGAATTCATCGATGTTACTAAAAATAGTGACGGCAAAAGCGCAACTGTTAAACCTAAAAAAGCGACATCCAAGAAGATTGGTGTTCGTGTTAGTGAATCATCCAGTGGCTTAAAAGGTACTTTATACTTCACCGTTGGTGAACGTTATACCGCTGCTAATACTGGTTATAACTTCTCTAACCAAACAGAAGAAAAGACCAAGATTCTTGCTGAGCTTGAAAAATATGCGATGAGAAACTATTTAACAGGTATTACCTTGTTTGAAAACGGCGGTTTCGTTCGTTATTCTCCTCGTGTTCACGTCTTACCATCTTCCTACGTTACTGGTTATGGTTTCGGTTTATTAAGTGAAGGCTGGCTCGATGATTCCTGGACACCAAGTGTCTCAGGTGATGAAACAGCATACTTAAGAAGCGCCACTAGTAGTGATCCAACCACAATTAACGGCTGGCACGCTACAGGTAGCCAAGTCGGTGATTTATTCGGTTATATTGCTACTTCTTTCTGGGGTACAAAATTAAACGAAAAAGCTGATGGTTATGAATGGTATTCAGTTTTAGCAAAAGATGATTGTTTAGATCCAATCCCACTTGATAACGCTGAAGATCCAAGTGTCACAATTCACAAACAATATAGAGTCTATGTTAAGACTAGCGAACTCAAATATCGTACAAATGCATCTGGCTTCAAAGATACATATGATAACAAGAGATCAGTCAGCATTGATGACTATATGTTTACTTTCAAAATGTTGCTCACTCAAGGTACTGCTTTAACTCGTGGTGCTGAACTTGCAACAGATACATCTTATGGTTTTAAAGGTGCATATTCTTATTTCAGAAGTACCAAGACCAAAGATCCAAGCGTTGCTGATTCTACTTGGGCAGGTTTATTCCCAAAAGAAGGAAAAGCTACACTTGAAAACAGTAAACTTGGTATCGTTCCAGGTCATGATGACAAAGGCGATTACATCGACTTTGAATTCATTAACCCAATCGATCAATTTACTGCTAAATACACATTATCCAGTTCTTTATACACTCCAATCCCACAAGATTTCGTTTCTGCTATTGGTGGAGATAACTGGATTGAAGGTGCTCAAAAATTCGGTACAGTTAACGGAAGTAACATCGTTAATAACGTTATTTGTACTGGTCCATTCTTCTTAAAGAGATGGAACAATGATAAAGAAATCGTTTTTGAAAGAAATGATTCTTGGTTTGAATATGTTAATTCCCAAGGAACATCACGTCCAAGATACCGTATTCCAGGTGTCCATATGACCGTTATTAGTGCGGCAACTCAAAGAGATGACGCGATTTATGATGAATTCAACTTAGGCAAACTTGACTCTACTGGTATCCCAGTTTCCAGAATGGATGAAAAACTTGATACCGATAAACCAACCAAAGGCGATTCCACATTTAAACTTAACGTTAACTCTTGTACTCAAGAAAGATGGGATGAACTCTTCTGGACAAATAAGTACAAAGACGTTAAGAAACCAAAACAAAGATACACAGTTAAACCATGGATGAGTAATAGAAACTTCCTTAATGGTTTATTCTGGTCCATTAATAGACAAGAATATGCAAGAGATCGTGGTGTTAACCCATCCTATACATATTTCGCTGACTCATATATGAGTGATCCAATTAATGGTGTTTCCTATAACTCCACTGAGGAGCACAAAACAATTGCTGAGGACGGTTTCGATACAGAATTAAGAAAGAGTAACTTCGGTTATTCTAAAGCTAAGGCTGTTGAATACTTCAAATTAGCGGTTGCTGAACTCGCCAAGAAAGGTGACATTAAGTATCAAACCAAATCTAACCCATTCGTGGTCAATATCGACATCCAATGGATGTATGAAAGTGACCAAGATACTTATGGAGAAGATATTGCTAACTACTTCATGGACGCTTTCAATGACGATTCAGTTAGTGAAGGTAGAGTTATTCTTAAAGTTAACCACGCTGCTGATGCACAATGGGAACAAGTTTATAATGACCACTTAATGGTTGGTACTTATGACTTAGGCTTTGGTGCTATTAGTGGTAACTCCTTAAATCCACTTAACTTCCTTGAAGTTTTAAAGAGTGATAACTCTTCTGGATTTACACTTAACTGGGGTGCTGATACATCTAAATTAAGCACCACAGATCCAATCGTCTACGAAGTCGAAGAAAATGGATCTAAAGTTAAGAAAGAATGGTCATTTGACGCCTTATGGGCTGCTGCAGACCACGGCGCTGTTGTTAAAAAAGGTGAAGCCGTTGATTCTGTTGACCATGGTTATTTAACCGCTCCAAAGAAGATTTCTGATAACACTCCAACCGATAGATTCGATGATGGTGCTTATATTGAGATCCCATTCGAATTCGTTGAAGTTGAAGCTGGTGTTGATTTCGAAATCACCAGAATTGAATTATACTTACTTGCTACAGTTGCTGAACCAATCTCTGAATCTGATATTCAAAAGATTTATAAAGAAGACGGTAAGACAATCAAAGCAATCAGAATCACAATTTCTGCTGAATTAGCCGCTAAAGTAAATGCTGCCTTATTTGAAGCTTTAAAACTTCAAAAGGTTATCGATAATCTTGATAAGAAAGATCCAGATTACGCTCAAAAAGTTGATGAACTTCAACATCCATTCACCTATTCCAACTATGACGTTGAAAATGGTGGTGTCTGGAGTGTAGCGATCTACTACAACATCAAGATTTCCAACTCTGTTCCAACAGAGAACGCATTCTTTGCTGCTAAAAATGCTTCAGAAATCACAACCTCTGGACGTTATGGATTAGCTAACGCTAGATAGGAGGATATGAGCCATGAAAAACAAATTATTATCAGTTCTTGCTCTTTCCGCCATTCTTGCTTTAGGTGGCTGTAACAAAGCTGGATCATATTCCACTTCCGCAGCGGTCGATCCTAACATTAAGTTTGATGCTTCAGCAATTAACCTAAATAGTCGCTCCATTTCATTAATGATTGGTGAACAATTCCAAATCGAAACAGTGATTACTCCACTTGTTGCTTATAACGCTGACTTAGTGTATTCAAGTAGTGATCATACAGTTGCTACTGTATCCGCTGATGGCTTAATTGAAGCTATCGGAGAAGGTTCTTGCGATATTAAAGTTAGTGCTAGTAATGATGAAGATGTTTATCAAACCATGAAAGTCTATGTTACAACTAGACTCACTGGTACAACAGTAATTACTGCACCAACCGTTTTAAAGAATTATCAAAAGAAAAACGTTAAAACCGCTAAACGCCTTCGCACCCGCGAAGTCGAAAAGAGAAGCTGGTTTATCGATGGTAAATTAGATCATTACTCAAATAGTTATGAAAACATCATCATGGATACTGACAATGGTTTCTTCTATGTTGGTGGATTAGATGTTAGCACAAGAGTTTTAGATGGTGCGGAGAGTAGAAGCACATTTGGCTACTATATCTTCACAAATCAAGACTATGATAGCCACATCTATCATCACACCGACAACGCTAAAAATAGATGCGAATTAGCGACTCAATTCTATCTTGGAACTGACGTTTCTCGTAGTGAAGTTGTGTACAAAATACTCGACTCTCTATTCACTATCGGTAGAGATATCGCCTTAGATACCTTCGAAGATGAAATGGGTACTGACTGGTTTGGATATATCACAATGGGAAGAGGCGGTGGAACAGTCAATAATGATCCAACCGTTGCTATGAACTATGATTATCAACAAACCATTCAACCAACTGAAAGTGATCCAAATCTTTCCACTCCAACAATGGAACAAAACTTAGATATTCCATGTTACATTCCTTACTCTGAAAGCGATGAATTTAGAGTGCACTGGGAAAAAGGAGTTGTGAAATATTATCGCGCTCACTTCCAACTCATCTACAATTACAATGGCAGACATCATGTCATTGATATCGATAGAAGATATACTTTCGAAAGAGATGATGAATTCGAAGTTGAATACCCAAATAAAAATGAGTATACAAAAGTCGATGGCATCTTCGATCTCTAGAGCAAAAGAATAGTAAAATTAGACTCATCTTTGGATGGGTCTTTTTTATACTACAAATTGAAAAAATGATTTAAAACAAATAAAGAATAAATCAATTATCAAATAATTGAAACCTTGCTTATATTGAATCACTGTACTATAATAGACAAACAATTTGCTTTTATAAGCAAGGAAAGGAAGAAGATTAATGTTAAAGTATTCAATCAAAAGAGTTATTCTTGCACTAATTACTGCATTTATCATTTTGTCTTTAACATTTATCTTAGTCAAATCATTAGGAATCTCTGGTTCATTCGGAGGAAAAGAGAATATTCGACACGGTTACTATCTCACTCAACTTGAGTTAGGATATGTCGTTGTTTTTGATTCTCCTCAAAGTGGATATGGAGAACTTTTGGAGAAATTTACTATCGATGGAATGGAAGAATATTTCTATGCTCGTCCAATTCTCGAACAATATTTCAATTGGCTAGGTAATATTTTTACAAAATGGGACTGGGGTGAATCAACCTCAATCGAACCAGGTTCACTTGCAACCGAAATTATTATTCGTAGATTACCAACATCTATGATCCTCAATGTCATATCTGTTATTGTCAGCGTTCCTCTTGGAATCGGACTTGGAATTTTAGCGGGCTTAAAGAAAAATACATGGATTGACCATTTTATTTCTACCATCGTTATGATTTTCATCTCTATTCCATCATTCGTTGTTATTTCTTTCCTAATGTATCTCCTTTGTTATCATAATCACATATTGCCTTCGATGTGGCCGATGCCATCAGATTCAATTCAAACGAAGGTTTTAGCGTTTATTATTCCTGTTATTTCCTTGTCCTTTGGTAGCGTTTGTGGCTACACAAGATTTGTTAGAGCAGAACTTTGTGAAGTTATGTCTAGCGAATACTTATTATTAGCAAGAACAAAAGGTTTAACTAAAAACCAAGCAATTACACGACACGCTTTAAAGAATGCGTTCGTTCCAATTTTGCCAAGTATTTTAGCGGAATTCATTGGAATCTTTGGTGGTTCTATGATTCTTGAAAAGTTATATGGTATTCCTGGTATCGGTGATTTGTATATCCGCGCAATCAACGAGAAGGACTACAGTGTTTTAATGGTCGATATGGCGATCTTTACCACCGTTGGATTACTCGCAGGAGTTATCCTCGACTTATCCTATGGTTTTATTGATCCACGTATCAGAATGGGAGAAAAGAACAATGGCTAAGGACGATTTTGATTTAGTTAATCTCCCTGAAGAAGTTAACGACCCAGAGATTAAAAAGGAAGACTTTGTTCTCCAACAAGCGGATAGTACAATTCATGAACAAAGATTCCAAACCAAACCAACTACTTTCTGGAAAGACTCTTTAAAACGTTTCTCCAAGAATAAGAGTAGTGTTGTTGCGGCCTATATCTTAGGCTTCTTAGTGCTTTTAGCAATCTTTGTTCCAATCTTTGATAGAAACGATGTTAGCACCGCTGCTAATAGCGCACTTAAAAACTTAGAGCCAAAACTATTTGATAGTGGCGGATTCTGGGATGGAACAATTAAAGTTAATAGCATTCCAGTTGATAAGACCAATTTAAATGAACAAGGTCAACCAATGCCTGATCCAGCCTTATATCTTCCAGGTGGAATTAAAGATTTACAACTTGAAGGTGAAAAATACACTAATGAGGCAACTCCATTTGGTATTGGCGGATATGTCCAATTTGGTTATTATGGTGGATTTAGTGCTGAACAAGCTAACTTAAATAGCCGTAACCCTTCAAGTAAAGCGTATCCAAAAGAATATACTTTCACTATGGATTTATCGACAATGGACTTAAAGATTAATAAGTTCACTGTTGTTAATGAAGAACAATTAAAATCCGCTGAGGGAAGCGATAAGACAATTCCTGAAAACTTTACATTAGGTTTAGCAGGTGTTGATTTTGTTTATATTGATAGCGATCCAGAAGATCCTCAAAAAGAGAAAGAGTTTGTTGTTAATTTAGTAGAACCTGCTCTTACCCATGATATTGGGGCTAATGGAGGAGAAGTTGCTGTTGATGTCAAACAAAAGATTATGGACGCAACTAGTAATAGAATGACATTTGATTCCTTCTATTTCAGAATCACTGTTAAGGGACAAGAAGGAACAAGCCCTGAATCTCACGTTTGTTCTTTAATTAAAAACCTCACTTTTGAAACAACAAGCACCGATGAAAAAGTTAAAGCTTATTTCTCTAGCGAAAAAGTTAAAACTGAATATGGTACTGAAATTAATGGCATTTCATTTAACGATGCAATGGAAATGATTGTCCGTACTGACAGTGTTGGTTTAGGTGCTAAAAACATCGTTAATATCGGTTTCTGGCAAATCGATAGTGCGATTGTTAATCCAAAAAGAATCTATTTAGGAAAAGCTGAATATGCTTCATTCACTTATGATTCTTATTTAGCAACCTTAGGTCCAAGAGAAATCTACATTTCTAGTAGTGACCTTACATTCTATAGCAATAGAGGTTGGGTTAACTTCGATTTCGAATTTGATGGAGATGGAAATATCGTCTTCTTTGACTTTGAAATTCTTAACACAAGTATGTGCCCAATCTTAGAAGAATTAGATCCTAATAACGTTCAATATGAAGGTAACGTTGGTGGACACGACTTATTTAGTGTTAAAGGTACAGTTATGTACTATAAATATCTTGATCCATACGCAACATCAATGCCTAAATATTTATTCGGCACTGATTCTGCTGGTAAAGATATGCTTAAATATGTCTTTGAAGGCTTAAGAAACTCATTATTATTAGGTGTTTTCACCTTTGTTGTCTGTTTCTTATTTGGCTTATTATGGGGTTCTGTCTCTGGCTACTTTGGTGGTGCGGTTGACTTAGTCATGGAACGTTTGACTGATATTCTTAGTGGTGTCCCATGGATCGTTGTTATGACCCTTGTTATCTTAAAGACTGGTAAGAGTGACTTTGGTACTTTCGCTCTTGCGTTATGTCTTACTGGATGGATTGGTACTGCTAGTACAACTAGAACCCAATTCTATAGATTTAGAGGTCGTGAATATGTCCTTGCTTCAAGAACTTTAGGAGCGAGTGACGCTCGACTTATTACAAAACACATTTTACCTAACGCAATGGGAACAATTATTACTGGTGCAGTTTTGATGATTCCAAGTGTTATCTTCTCTGAAGCTACTATTTCCTATTTAGGACTTGGCTTTAAGAGTTTGAGCTCTTTGGGTGTTATTTTATCAAGTAACCAATCTCAATTAACTAACCACCCATATCAATTACTATTCCCATCTGCAGTTATTGCTTTAGTCATGATTTCCTTTAACTTATTTGGTAATGGATTACGTGACGCGATTAACCCAAGTTTGAAAGGAGAAGAAGAATAATGGAAAATAAAGAAATTGTTTTATCCGTTAAAGACTTGAAGATTAACTTCTCCACAGACCATGGTTATGTTCAAGCTGTTAGAGGTGTTTCCTTTGATTTATATAAAGGTGAAACACTTTGTATCGTTGGTGAATCTGGTAGTGGTAAATCCGTTACTAGTAAAACTATCATGGGCATTTTAGCGGCGAACGGTCGTATTGTCGGTGGTTCAATCATGTATGAAGGTGAAGACCTCACTAAAGTATCTGAAGATGAATTCCATCGTATTAGAGGACACAAGATTGGAATGATCTTCCAAGATCCTCTTTCCTCGTTAAACCCAATTGTTAGAATTGGTAAACAAATCACTGAAGCGATGCTCATTAACTCTTCTAGATTAAAGAAGAAATATGACGATTTAGTGGCAAAAGAGCTCGTTGCCTACAAGAATGCGATTACAGAATATAAGACTGCGGTCGCTCAAAGAAAAGAAAGAATCAAGTTCTTAAAATCTGAAAAGAAGAAAGAACTACAAAAGGTTAAAGACGAGCCATCAATGGTTAGAAGCGGTAAACTTTATACCTTATCTTTAGAATATAATGGCTTAGTTTTAGAGGCTAAAGATGCCTATAAAGATCAAGTTAAAGAAATTGACGCAGAAATCAAATCTTTAGCGCTTGATGATCCAAAAATTGGTGAACTTAACGCGAAAAAAGCGGAATTAACTGAAAAGCTTAACGCTCGACTTGCTGAACTTAAAGAAAAGAATATTCAAGATAGAGCAGCAATCAGTAACGAAATCAAAGATATCAGAAGTCATATTGGTGATAAGAAAGCTGAAATCGTTAAGAAATATGACGCTCTTATTGAAGAAGTTAATAGTGGTACAACTGAATCTACTAGTGCTTTAAGAAAGAAATATCAACCAATCATTAAAGAAAAGAAAGCGGCGTTCACTGCTCGTAGTAAAGAAGCGAAGGCTGAAGTTAATGAATACGCTAAACAGTTAAAAGAAGAATATCTTGCTAACTGTGAAAAGATTAAGGCAGAACACGCTAATAATCCTGAAGAATGTAAGAAGCTTTTAGCCGAAGAAAAGAATAGATATGTTTCTTCTATTAGAATTACTAAAGCTGAAGCGAAAGCAAGAGCTTTAAAGATTATGGAAGAAGTTGGTATTTCTAATCCAGAAAAGAGATATAACCAATATCCATTTGAATTCTCTGGTGGTATGCGTCAACGTATCGTTATCGCGATTGCTTTAACCGCTGACCCAGACATTCTTATTTGTGATGAGCCAACTACTGCGTTAGACGTTACTATTCAAGCTCAAATTCTCGAATTAATTAATAGATTAAAAAGAGAAAGAAATATTTCCTGTATCTTCATTACTCACGACTTAGGTGTTGTTGCCAATATGGCGGACCGTGTCGCGGTTATGTATGCAGGTAAAATCGTTGAATATGGTACTGAAGATGATATCTTCTATGATCCAAGACATCCATATACTTGGGCCTTATTATCTTCTATTCCAGATATCAACAGTAAAGAAAAACTCGAAGCAATTCCAGGTACTCCACCTAACATGATTTATCCTCCTGTTGGTGATGCGTTTGCTTTACGTAGTAAATATGCGATGGCTATTGACTTTAAGAAAGAGCCACCTCTATTCAAGATTAGTGACACTCACTATGCAGCGACATGGTTGCTTGACCCACGCGCTCCAAAAGTGGAAATGCCTAAGATTGTTAAAACTCGTATCGAGAATTCTTTAAAAGCGGCGAAAGGAGGAGCTAAATAATGCTAAAGAGTATTGTTTATCGTGTTGAATCACGTTTTAAAAAGAGAACTCCAACTTTCCGTCAAGAATTAGTGGATCAAAACATCGAACTCTCTGTCCGTCACTTAAAACAATTCTTTAAGTTTGGACATGGTAGAAGCGCTTTTAAAACAAAAGCGGTTCACGACGTTTCATTTGATATTAAAAAAGGTGAATGTTTCGGCTTAGTTGGTGAATCAGGATGTGGTAAAACCACAACTGGTAGAAGCTTAATTAGACTTTATAACATTACTTCTGGTTCTGTTTATTTTGAAGGACATCGTGTTTCTGCAGGTAGTAGATGGAACGAAAAAGAAATCAAATGGACTAAGATCAGAGGCCGTAAGAAGATTCGTGACTTAAGAAAAGAAGAAGAAAATGAAGTCATGAAGCTTATGGATACAACTGGCTTAATGAGTCAAATTGAATCCATTAACACAGAACTTTCTCGTATTGAACAAGAAATGGTGGACCTTAAAACAGAATATAAGGACCGCATTAGACAATACGAGGAAAATATTGATGATGAAAACGAGAAGGCTAATAAGATTGAAGAAATCAATAGAGAGTATTCAACTGAAGCTGAAGTTAGAAGAGTTAAACTTGAAGAATTACACGCGAAAGTGAAAGAACTTCAAAAAGAATTTAATGCTTCTAAAAAACAAAAACCAGATGAGGCTACTCAAGCCAAAATCAACGACATTAGAGCGAAATACGCGCAAGAACGCGCCTCAATTCAAGAACACATCGACCAAGTTGAGAAGGAACAAATTGAAGCAATCGCGCAAATCAAATATGATAATCGTCATGTGAATAAGAAAGTCATGAGCAAGATGCAAATGATTTTCCAAGATCCAGTTGATTCCCTTGATCCTCGTATGACTGTTGAAGATATCATTCAAGAAGGTCTTCATATTCAAGGCCAATACAATCGATATAAGAACTCTCAAAAAGTTAAAGATGTTCTTGTTAAGGTTGGATTACTTCCAGAATATGCTTCAAGATATCCTCACGAATTCTCTGGTGGACAAAGACAACGTATCGGTATTGCTCGTGCCCTTATTATGAATCCACAATTCTTAATTTGTGACGAACCAATCTCCGCTCTTGACGTCTCCATTAGAGCACAAATCATCAATCTTCTTAATGACTTAAAAGAAGAGATGGGATTAACAATTCTCTTTATCGCTCACGACTTATCTGTCGTTAAATACTTCTGCGATAGAATTGCTGTTATGTATTATGGTGAAATTGTTGAACTTGCAAGTAGTGATGAACTCTTTGCTCATCCACTTCACCCATACACTCATGCACTTTTATCTGCTATTCCAAAACCAGATCCATTAAGTGAAAAAACAAGAACAAGATACTTGTACATTCCTTCTAAAGAACACGATTATTCTAAGGAAGCGCCTAAACTTACTGAGATCACTCCAGGTCACTGGGTATTAGCGAATACAGAAGAACTTGAGAGATACAAAGAAAAGCTTAAATAAATATTAAAGTAGCAAATTAAAATTGCTACTTTTTTATTGCTATGATTAAATATAATTACAATTGTAATTGAGAAAGAGAAAACTCATGAAAAAGATTTTTAGTGCTTTAGTGTCTTTATCTGCGATTTCGCTCATTTTTTCATTTTTAATTAACGCTAATCTAAAAAAGGTTTATCGCGTTGATGAATATATCCCTGAATTAAATGCTTATTATGGAGGAGAGATAACTGATTCTACTGGCTACATTAAAGCTAATAAGTCTGCAACCCCTTCTGATAATAAATATAGTGAACAACTGACTCGTTCTTTAGGCACTGGTCTCATTGGTGATATTGAAAGTGTTTGGTCTAGTTATACTGGTAAAGGAACTACAATCGCCGTTATTGATGATGGTTTTGATTATGACCATCCAGAATATACAAGACAAGATGGCACTAGCGCTATTTTATCTACGAGTAGATATTATTTTAGTAGTGGAAATTCTTATGACTATAAAAAGTATTCTGACGATCCTACTTGCATTGCTGAAGATTGGGAAAGTGATGGCAACGGTGGTTATGAATGGGCTACTCATGGAACCGCAACATCAACAACCGCTGCTGCCCCAATGAATAATGGCGGAGGAGTTGGTATTGCCCCAGAAGCTAATATTCTTGCTATTAAAGTAGACTTTACATTTGCGTCTCTTAAAGGCGCTATCCTTTACGCAGTTTCTCAGGGTGTTGATGTTATAAATATGTCTCTCGGAGCCTATGCCGAATCATTTATTGATGGTTGGGGAGATCAACAAGAAGGCAGTTCTAATGTTGCCACATATTTAGAAAGTGCATGTCAAGCAGCATATAACGCTGGAATCATTGTTGTCGCTGCTGCAGGAAATGAATCAACATGGCACAAATCCTATCCAGCCTGTAACTATAAAGTTATTGGTGTTGGCGCTACTGGAGAGTGGTATGGTAAAGGCAACGCTAATAAATTAGCTGAATTTACTAACTATGTTAAATCAAATCAAACTGGTGAAATTAATGTTGATATTTTAGCACCTGGTTATGTCTATACTGCAGAAAGACAAGGAACACAAAATAACCCAACTCATACATTCGATGATACACAAGGTACTTCATTTTCTTGTCCAATCATTGCAGGAGCTGCATGTTTATGGAAACAAAAATATCCAAATGGAACCCCTGATCAATTTTTAAATCAATTACAAAGTTCCGCTGATGGAATTGGATATTACACAAATAAATACATTCCAGTTAGCGGTTGGTATTCTGACTTGACCGATGTTGGTCCTTCAGAAATTACTAACGGAAGACTTAATGCTGCAAAATTAATGGAAATTGATGATCCGTTTGTTTCGACTGTTCAATCAAATATAAGTATTTCAATTGGAGAAAAGAGACAAATTGATTTAGATACATATAATGGCACAATTACTTATTCCTCTAACAATACAAATGTCGCTACAGTTAGTAACACTGGTTTAGTTGAAGGTGTTGGTGAAGGTAATGCAACAATTACTGTTACCGCTACTAAAAATAATAAAACCGCTACAGACACTGTATCTGTTACTGTTAACGATGCTGTTGCATCAACATCAATATCGTTTAATCCTAAATCTGTAACTTTATCAATTGGTGAAACATATGATTCAGCAGAGACAATTACCGTCACCCCATCAAATGCTTCAAGGATATTTTTATTTGAAAGCGAAGATAAAAATGTCGCTACAGTTGATGTAGATACTGGTTTAATTACTGCAGTTGGATCTGGTACAACTGATATTAATGTCGTTTCAGGGTATGGTTCTGGATATGACACTTTATCGGTTACTGTAAGCGCAGCTTCTGAACAAAATGCTGAAATTACCTTTGGTAAAGGAACTGGAGACTTAAATGTTAATGGCAATTCGGTAAGTGGTGATGATAGTTTATCTAACACATGGACAGTCACTACAAGCGGGACCACTTCGTTTACTCCTCAAGATGATTACGCTCAAATTGGTTCGAGTAGCAACGCAGCTTCATCTATTACTTTTAGTATGTCTTTAGACAAGGTAGCAGAATTCACTAGTGTAAGCGCTGTATTTGGCGGATTTAACGGAACAAGTGGAACTGTTGCTATTAAAGTCGATAGTACTTCAATTGGTTCTGGCAGTGTACCTTCATCTGATGATGTGACTATCACCAATAGTTCAACCGCATTCGGATCAACTTTATCAATCACAATTACAAATATTTCAAAAGGAATCAAAGCTTATTCGATTTCTTATTCATATAGGGCATCTAGCGGACCAGTTCCTACTGTTACTAGTGTTACTGTTACCCCTAGTATTTTAAATTTGGACTTAAATGGAACAACAACTGGCAATTTAAGCGCAACAGTTAATGGCACGAATAGCCCTGCTCAAACAGTCAGTTGGACTACAAGCAATTCTAGTGTTGCGACAGTTTCTAATAGTGGTGTTGTTACTGCTAAATCTGTAGGAAGTGCCGTAATTACTGCAACTTCTACAATTGATAGTGGCAAATCTGGAACCTGCTCAGTGACAGTTGTTGATACCACTCCAAAGAGTTTGTCTTCAATCACTATCAGTGGTTATGAGACATCGTTCCATGTTGATGACACTTTTACTTTCGGTGGCACAGTTACTGCTAACTATAGCGACAATTCTCACGCTGATGTTACATCGAGTTCCTCTTTTAGTGGATATGATATGTCTCATACGGGAGTTCAGACAGTTACTGTTAGTTACACATATGCAAATGTTACTAAAACAGCTTCTTATCAAATTACAGTTACTTCTAGTGGCACCTCTAACTTTAGTGGCAGCTATGATCGTTCAAACGTAGGATCTAGTTGGTCTTTATCAGATTATTCCGATCAAAGCACTTATTTACGTTGTCCTGAAAACGGCAATTCTTCTATTGCACTTTTTACAGGTATTTTTGATGGCAGGGAAATTGCTTCAAGTGTTGTAGTTACAATCGAAAATGCTACATTTGGAAATGGAGGCAATCCATCAGCATCTACATTCAAAATTTGCAGTGACAAGAGTGGTTCTACTGAGGTTACATCTACTCAAACCGGGGCACTTCCTACAAGTAGTGATTACAAAACCACAGTTTACACAGTCGGAATGGCGACCGCTACAAATAGTTTTAGTGATGATTTATCTATTAAAATAACAAAACCAGGTAAGCAGATAAGAATTAAAACAATTACAATCGAGTTTGATTATATTTCCACTCCAAAGGTGATTGATAGTATCTCAGCTACATATAGCGGTTCTGATATTTATGTTGATGACACACTTGATGAATCAAAAGTCGAAGTCACTGCTACATATACAAATTCAACTCGTTATCCTAATGAGATATTAGCTAGTACTGATTATTCTTTAAGTGGTTTCTCTAGTGCAACATCAGGGCAAAAAACTATTACAGTTGCTTATACTGGTTCAGTTGCTACTTTGCATACTCCATTAACAACAACGTTTAATGTTACTGTTTTAGATGATTCAATCACTAGTGTAGATGTTGTTAATAACAAAACATACCATCCTGGAGATGTAATCAATAAGAGCGATATTACAGTTACTGCACACTATTCTAGTGGAAAATCATTACATCCAGATTTCACTTTTGAAGATGATGGATATATGTTTACATATAGCGACGCTGCTAGTGGCGGATCGAATACATCAAAACAATTTTCAATTACTTATTTAGGTAATAACTATAGTTTTGAAGTAAATGTTTCTAGAGTTGCCTATCAACCTGTTAGTAGTTCAACAGCCACATTGAGTTCTTCTCAATTTAGATCTTCCAATTTGTCTGACAGTATAAATACCCCAAGTCCATCTACTGTTACTATTGGTAGCTATAACTTTGCTGTCACAACAAATGCTTATGTCTTTACAACACAAGACGTTAGCTATATATCGTTTGGAAAAACTGCTGGTTCAATTCAAAATGCATCTGCCTTCAATAGTGATTTATCATCTATAACTATTATTCAAAAAGATACAGCTAGACAAGATGGCATCTTAACAATAAGCAAGGATGGAAGTAACTGGGTTGCTTATTCAGTTGATGAACTTGCAAAGGGAGATTATAGATACTTCAAATACGCTTATGTCGGAAATGGCTCAGGAAGTGGAGCTTCTGAATATAGTAATATTAAGTCAATTAGCTTTACTTTATCGGGGAAAGACTACTTAAATAACGTCTGTAATTACATTATGTATGAAGATACAGCAAATCAATGTATAACTAAATTCGATTCAGCTATTACAAAATTAAATAATATGTCATCTGCTGATAAGAATTCATTCTGGACATCTAATTCTTATGTTGTTGCAACAGCAAGAGAGAGATTAGTGGCGTGGTCAAAACATTTAGGCAAAGAATTGAATTATCAAAATGGCTCGTTTAGCATCTCTAATTCAAAAAACATTTTTGTTGGATTTGATCGATCAGAAAATAATGGAACGATGATTAATTTAATAGTCATTTCTTCTATTGGTTTACTAACGATTTCTGGATACTTTATCATTAGACGTAAAAAACAAAAATAGGGGGTTTCTTATGGCGAGAATTAAAAGATATTGCGGTTCTTATATCTTAGAAATTAATGGAGACAAGATTAAAGAATATTGTGGTCCATACCTTTATGAAATTGGTGGTGGAAGAGTAAAAAGATATTGCGGCAATTTTAAATATGAAATTGTTGGGGATAGGATTAAAGAGTACTGCGGTCCATATCTATTAGAAGTTAGTGGTAATCGAATTAAAAGATATTGTGGTTCATATATTGCTGAAATTGATGGAAATAGAATCAAACAATATTGTGGCCCATATCTATATGAGATTGATGGGTTTTTGTCTCACGAACAACTAATGGCGCTTATCGCAATTTTGTTTGCGTAGGTCAAAATAAAACAGCATTTATAAGAGTCTCTTATAATGGGATTCTTTTTATTTTTGAAAAAAACATTAGAAATATTATCACAATTAGTGGATAATATAATATCTCTCTAGAGAAAGAAGAGATGAGGTGATCAAGATGAAAGGAAAGTTACTATTTACTATCGTAGCGTTACTCGCTCTTAGTGGATGTGTTTCTACTCCAAATAATAACGGAGGTAATAACACTCAAGGCGGAGGAGAAGTTACACCTACTACTCCTACTACCCCAACAACTCCAACTGATCCAGTTACTCCTATTGCTGTTAGCAGTATTACTTTAAGTGACTCAACAAAAGAATTAACAGCGGGTGATAAATATAAACTCACCGCTACAGTTAATCCTAATAACGCATCCGACCCATCTGTCACCTGGTCAACTTCTGATAGAAACATTGTCTCTGTTACTAAAGAAGGAGCAATCGAAGGCGTTGCTGTTGGAACTGCTACTATCACTGTTAAAAGTGTCAGTAATAGTAAAGTAAGTGCGTCTTGCGCTGTTACAGTTAAAGCTGCTCCTATCGCAGTTAGTTCAGTTTCTTTAAATAAAACAACTGCATCTCTTACTGTTGGAGAGAAATTAACATTAACTCAAACAATTAAACCATCTAACGCAACAAACAAAAATGTTACATGGTCAAGTAGTAATACAAGTGTTGCTACTGTTACTGATGGTTCAGTTCAAGCTTTAAAAGCTGGCAGTGCAACAATTACTGTTAATACAGAAGATGGAAATAAAACCTCATCCTGCGTTATTACAGTTAGCGAAAAACCAGCAATGACTTCCGCAAAATGGACTGTGATGATTTATTTATGCGGTGCTGACTTAGAGAGTGGAGCTGAATATAGCGATTATGGCACTTTCAAGGGATATAATCCTGATGAAGCTGGATTAGCTACTGCAGATATCGAAGAGATTTTAAGCGTTTCTGGTCAACCAAGTGATGTTAATATCATTATTGAAACTGGTGGCGCTGGTGCGTGGAATTCTAAATATGGAATTAGCAGCACTAAACTTGGAAGATGGCATGTCTCTAACAAGAAATTAGTTAAAGATACAGAACTTACTTACGCTAGCATGGGTTTACAATCAACATTCGAATCATTCTTAAAATGGGGTTTAGAGAGTTATCCTGCTGAAAAGACTGGTGTTATTCTTTGGAATCATGGTGGCGCGATGCAAGGCGTTTGCTTTGATGAAAAGAAAAACGATGACTCTTTATTAAATAGTGAAGTTCAAGGTGCGTTTTCTAACGTATTAGAAGAAGGCCAAAAACTTGAATTCATCGGCTATGATGCTTGCCTAATGGGTGTTCAAGATATCGTAATTACTAATAGTAAATATTTCAACTATATGGTGGCGTCTGAAGAAACTGAAGCAGGATATGGTTGGGACTATGATAATTGGATTGATGATTTATATAAAAATAAACCAACAACCGACATCTTAAAAGAAATCTGTGATAGCTTTATCGCTGATAACACCTTATCTGCAGCAGAACAACAAGAATATTACCAATATTATCATGAACATTATGTTAACGATCAAACTCTTGCTTATTATGATTTAAGTTACGCTGAAGAATATAAGACAAACTGGGAAGCTTTAGGAAAGAAGATGTCTAGTGTTGCTTCTGGTTTAGGTGGAAAATCCAAAGTAAAAGATTTCATGAAGAAACTTAAATATTTTGCAGGATCCGACTATTACACTTATTATGGAACATTCGATGTTATGGACTTCATCAATAAAGCTAAGAAGAATAACAGTTTCTCCTCAGTTAGTAGCGAATTAGACGCGATTAAAGAATCATTTAACAAGTTAGTTAAATATAGCGCTGTCGGAGATGGAGCTGGTGAAGCATATGGTATGACATTCTTCTATTCTGTCAGTAACAGCTGTTATAAGAGTTCATATTATACAAAATCACAAACTGATTTAACTAACTGGATTTCATTCAATAATTCATATGGTTATTAAGCATTAGTGCTTATACCAAATATAACGAGAAAGACCATTATGGTCTTTTTCTATTAAAGATTATTATTTATAATATTGATGATATTGGAGTTTATTTATGAAAAGATTATTCATTTATTATTCACTAAGTGGTAACGAAGATTTAGTGGCAGAAAAGCTTAAAGAAAAAGACTTTGTTGTTAGAAAAGTTAATACATTTAAAAGAATGCCAAAAAGCATGTTTCCTTTAATGATGAAGGGCGGCTTTTTAGCGGCAATTAAGGCTAAAACTAAGTTACAAGAGTTTGATCACAACATTGATGAATTTGACGAAGTATATATTGGTTCACCAATATGGAACGGTAGAATATCTTCTCCAATTAACACGGTTTTGTCTTCTTTAAATTTAAAAAATAAGAAAGTTACTTTTATTTTTACTGCTGGTGGCGGTGAAGGTAATAAAGCTCTTAAAAGAGTTAATAAAGAATATCCAGATGCTAAAGTTATATTCTTAAAAGAACCTAAAAAATATCCCGAAGAACTAAATAAATTAAGTATCTACTAGGCTATTAACTTTATATTTGATGAATTATTTTTACTATTGTATTACAATATTAAACAATGAAAAAAACTAGATTTATCTTACCTATATTGATTTCACTCGCTATCAGTGGTTGCTCTGTTAACTTTGAAGAGTTTTTTTCTGTTCCTGAAGAAATACTAATTCAAGATAACCACAATAGTTATGTTATTGGTGATATTTATCGTAATAAATCTGAACTACTTATCTACGCTAGGTATAAGGATGATTCAGTTAAAGAGTTTAGTTACTCTACTGTTAAAGTATTTATTGAAAAAGAAAAGCATTATTATTCTGATAAAGAATCATTTACCGAAGCTGGAGAATACACCCTTTATGTCTCATATGGCTCAGTAAAATCAAATTCTATTGCGATTAATGTTTATGATTCTGTTCAATACGCTGAGAGTATTTCTCTAAGCTGTGATAGCACCAATATTAAGACAATGGAAGAAGTTTATATTGATGCAACAGTTAATCCTAGCGACTTCACTGTTAATTTAATTGCGGAATCAAGTTCTGACACAACTGTTATTAGTAAAATTGATAAAGACCGTTTCTATATTTATGAAGAGAAAGATAAGCAATTTACAATTACCATTAAAGCTCTTAAAAATGAGACAGAATATGTAGAAAGTTCGCTAAATTTCGTTACAACACCTGCTGCTGAAGAAGTTGATATCATTCAAACATATAAAGATTTAGAAAAGAAAAACTGCCCAACTAGTGGGGATGTTAAGCTTTTAGTTATTCCTCTATGGTTCACTGATTCTAGTTCTTATTTCACTAAAGCTGACGCTAAAAGTAATATTAGAAAAGATATTGAAACAGCGTATTTCGGAACCGAGTCTGAAACTGGATGGAATAGTGTCTCTTCTTATTATAAAACCGAAAGTAAAGAAAGATTAAACCTTACTGGCACTGTTAGTGAATGGTATGAGCCAGGCATTACTACTGCTTCAATTGGAAAAGATAGTAGTGACCGTGCGCCTCGCACTCAAGCATTAGTTAATCAAGCAACCGATTGGTATTTCTCTAATCATGAAGAAAGTAGAACTGACTACGATAGTGATGGAGATGGCTATTTAGATGGTGTAATGGTGATTTACGCCGCACCAGACTGGAACTCCTACGGAGTTAGTGAAGAATATGCAACTAATAAAAATCTTTGGGCATATTGCTTCTATATTGAAAGTAATACTCCTGATATTTCTAATCCAAAAGCCAAATCATTCTTCTGGGCCAGTTATGACTTTATGTATGGTGAATTAAAAGCTAATGAAAGAACAGGATCAAGCTTCCATAAAGGAAGTACATCTTATTCTTCTATAGACGCGCATACATATATACACGAGATGGGTCACGTATTTGGTTTACAAGATTACTATGACTATAGTAAAAACGGATATCTTCCTTCCGGAGGATTCTCTATGGAAGATTATAACGTTGGTGGTCACGATCCATATTCCATGATGGCGTTTGGTTGGGTTGACCCAATCATTCCTACTGAATCTTGTAGAATTAAACTTGATTCTTTCCAAGAAAGTGGCCAATTAGTGTTATTAACGCCTGGATTTAATGAATATACATCCCCTTTTGATGAATATTTATTATTAGAGCTTTACACTCCAACAGGACTTAATAAATTTGATACTGACCATCAATATATCGTTTCTAAATCCGCATATCCAAAAGGTGTTAACGATGTCGGAATTAGGTTATGGCATGTTGATGCGAGATTATCTTATACAGTTGATAACTTCTTTAATTTCTCCGAAGAATTAACTAGCGATGCGAAATGCGGAAAGAAAAACTTAACTACTATCTTCTCAAATACATATATCAATGAAAGCCCTCTTGAAGCTCACGTTTCTTATTTAGCAAAGAAGAATACTAATTATCAATATTTCAAACTTCTCTCTTTAGTGAGAAATGATAAAAATGCGACTTCAATCTTTGTTAGAAATCAAGATAACTTATTTAATTCAAAATCTTTATTCAAAGCAGGAGATAGTTTTGATTTAGAAACTTATGGAAAGCAGTTCCCAAGAAAAGAATATTTTGAAGGGGAAAGCTACACTCTTAATAATGGCTTAGAGTTAGGGTGGTCATTTGTAATTGAATCAATTGAAAATAACTCCGCAGTTATCTCATTTACTAAAGCATAGAAAAATATCATAAAACACAAAAAGAGCGCGTTTCTTACGCGTTCTTTTGATTTTCTTGATTATTTTGTGAATCAATTTTTCTTTTATATCTGACTAATAAATATGAGACAGCAAAGCCTATTGATAATAGAATAATTCCAACTGGGATTTCAATAAACATCGGCATATAGACATATGTGCCACTTGCCCAAATTTTGTAATACTCATAAATCTCATAATTCATGAATAGAGCAACTGTGCTACCAACGACAAAACCAATAATTGCATAGAAAGTCATCTGTCTATATTTTGATAATAAGTAGTTCATTAATTTGGATATCAAGAAGAAACCGATAATGACTCCAATAGCGAAGCAAAGAAGAATTAAGATGACTGATCCAAAGTTAGACCAGTTGCCTTCTAAACATTGTTTAGCTGTGTCAATTGTGGTGTTGATTAATGGTTTATAAAAACCAATTAATAGTAATAACATGCTTCCAGAAATACCTGGCACCACTAAAGCAATAGAAGCGATAACTCCAACTGGAATTAACACCAAATATAGCCACCATTCGGGTGCTAATAATAAAGAAGTAACATCAGCTTTTGCTAAGACACTTGCAATGCCTAATCCTAAAGCAACTAATGTTGCTAAGATAATTGCGACAACATTTAATCTAGTAATTGGTTGGCCTTTTACTTCGTCAACAATTCCTGGGAAACTACCAATAATGAATCCTGCAAATAAACAGACAACTCCAAATAGAAGTCCTTCAAGAGCTTTGTCCATTAATATCATTGTTGGGATAACAGCGATGACAACACCTAAAAGAACAGGAAGTAAATAAATTACTGCCTTTTTAAATTCTTTAAAAATATTACTGATTGCCCAGATTATTTTTTCGTAGACTTTTAATATTACGGCGATTGTTCCGCCACTAACTCCAGGGATAGCGCTACTAACGCCAATAGCCATTCCGGCTAGTAAAGTTTTAAACCATTCTTTCATATTCATGCAAATAGATTGTATACTTTTTTCTTTTTGTTTTTAACAAATAATTATTATTGTTTTATAATACTTTGTAGAAAAGAGGTAAATTTAATTATGAAAAAAATTAAATTATTGGCTCTTCCATTGGCGTTAGCTTTAGCGGCATGTAACCAACCAGCACCATATAGCGTTAAAGCTGATTTACCAAGTGGTGGAGAAGAAATTAAAGGTGGCACTGAAACTGAAAAAGCCACTTATGTTGCTGGCCTTGCTACATTCAGTGAAGCATTAGCTAACACATTTGATCAAAAAGCCTATAGCTTTGATTTTAATCTTGATCTTTCTGTTAGCGACATTGCTATGGGAGAAGCAACCACAAAAGGTAGTGGCAGAATTAGCGGTGGTTTAAGCCTTGCTGTTGTTTTACCAGAAAAAGATACGGATTACTCAGTTGCAAAGCTTGAAACAAAGAACTTAACAGTTGCTTTAAACAATCTTCCAGGAGAAGTTGATGAAGAAGGAAAAATCGTATCATACAAATCATATGATTTTAAAAACATCAACCTTTCTGCTTATTATCAAGTTTTACCAGAAGGTACTCCTAATGTAGGTGAAGAACAAGAATAC
>JBGURM010000072.1:0-7671 GCA_045132035.1 Bacilli bacterium | reverse complement strand
TAAACGGAATTCAAGCATCCATTCTGGCTCATTTTTAAACGCTGAAATTTGACGAATTGTTTCTTCAGTTAATCCTTTTTTAGTTTTAACGATAGAAACATCTTCATCTTTAAAGCCGTATTTATAATCTTCTTGGAATTTAATATCTTTCTCTACCATATTATTTGTCCTTTAAGATTTGATTTGCAGCGTTCCAACCGATTGTTGCGCATCTGATTCTTGCTGCTTGTTTGCTTGTATTAACAAAAACAATTGCCTCATCTAGAACTTCATCATCAAATGGTTCTTCGTGCATCATATGTTGATATTGCTCGATCATATAGAGGCTTTCTTGTATGGTTTTTCCTTTCATTAAGTCGCACATAATATCAGTGGAACTTAAAGAAATTGTACACGCGATACCTTCAAAACAAGCATCAGTAACCTTATCATTTTCAATTTTTAAATAGATATCTAAATCATCAATGCAGTTATCAGAGTGCATATGAACTTTTTGATATCCTTCGCCTGAAGGAGTGTGTTTATTTGTTGGATTTGATGAATGGTCCATAATGACCGCTCTCATCATCTCATTAGTTAAAGTAGGCATCTAAAATATCTCCTCCATTAATTAAATTATCAATAAATATATCAATTTCTTCTTTAGAAGTATATAGATATGTCGACATTCTTACGGTAGCAGGTTCCCCCACTACTGAATCAATCATTTTTGCGCAGTGTTGACCGCTTCTAACAGCGATTCCTTTAGAATTAAGTAAAGTAGCTTCATCTTGAGCAAATACACCCTTGATATTAAAAGCAATTATTCCATTATTAGAATCCTTATTATAAATAATGACATTATCATGGCCTTCTAATTTAGAAATTGCGTATTTAAATAGTTCTTGATCATGTTTATGAATATTTTCCATTCCAATAGACTCTAAATAGTTAACTGCAGCTTTAAATCCCATAATAGCGGATAAGTTTAAAGTACCGGCTTCAAACTTCGCTGGAGCGTCCAAAGGAATGACTTCCTGCTTGTTATTGAACTTGACATTCATTCCTCCACCAGTGTGGAATGTCGCCATTTTTTGTAATAAATCGTATTTACCAACTAAGCAGCCAATACCTGTTGGTCCACACATTTTGTGAGCTGAGAATGTTAAGAAATCAACATCTAAATCTTTAAAATCAATAGGCATATGTGGCACAGATTGAGCGCCATCTAAAAGTAATAATGCACCATGACTATGACAAATTGAAGCGATTTCTTTCGCGTTAATTTCGTAACCAAGCACATTTCCAACATGCGCAAACGCCACTAATTTAATATTCTTATTTTCTTTAAAAGCTTCTAAAACACTATTAGGAGTAATTCTTTTATTTTCTAATTTAGCAAAGCACATTTTAGCGCCTGTTAATTCACAAATCCTATACCAAGGTAAAACATTAGAAGCATGTTCAGTTTCACTAATAAGAATTTGATCATCTTTTTTAAGATATTCAAGCGCATATCCGTATGCTACTAAATTAATTGCTTCAGTGTCTCCAGAAGTAAAAACAACTTCGTTTACATCAGAATTAATGAATTTAGCAATTGTCTCGCGTGCTTTTGCTACTTCAACATCCATGTTATAGCAAAGATCATAGTCTCCACGATGTGAATTAGAATTCATCTCTAAATAATACTTGTTCATCTCATCAATTACTTGCATTGGTTTAAATGTCGTAGAAGCATTATCTAAAAACACAAGAGGCTTGCCCTGCATTGTTTTATTTTGTAGCATTGGGAAATCTAAACGTACTTTCTTAACGTCGTACATCTTATAATCTCCCTTCAATTAGAGAGTTAATTTGCTCTCCAATTTCTTCATTAAATCCTTTTAAAATTGGTTTTAAATATCCTAAGGTAATTAATAATTTTGCGTCATCCACTGATAGTCCTCTGGAGGTTAAATAGAAGATGTGCTCATCATTAACTTTTCCAACGACTGCCGCGTGACTTGCTTCGATATCGTTTTCATCAATTTTTAATATTGGTCTAGCAATGGCTTTACAGTCATCATCAAAGACAACGATTTTCGCGTTTTGATGAGAGGTACTTTGATGACACCCTTTTACGATATGAGAGATGCCTGCAAAGATGAGTTTGCTATTCTCTTTACAGACTCCATAATTGTCAATTTTTCCATGTGTATTTGGATGATTATGATAAATGTTAACCGCGATTTCTTTATCATCTTTCTGAGTAGATAAAGACGCTAAATGCCACTCGGCACGCGCGTTATCTTTATTTAAATTAATAGACACTTCAAGATGATTCTTCTCAACTGTAAAATCAGCAAAATAGACAATTATTTTAGAATTTTCTCCAATATTTGCGGTCATTTTTACGTTTTTCAAGGTTTTTTTAGCAAAAAAAGCTAAGTGTAAAATTGAGTTATCATTCACTTCAAAATGAAGCAAATCCATATCCTCAATATCACTAATAAATACAGAAGATTCTAGATTAGAAGAAGTAACAAAAGTTAACTCTTTATCAGAGTCTAAACAGCTATATTCTAAATTTTGATTAATAACTATTTCTTTCATATTATTTCTTGATGGTTTCTTTAACCGCACAAGTGCCGATAGACACTGTGTTCATTGAAGCGTTTTCTTTTTCAATTTCAATACCGAGTTCGGTCTTGATAAATTCATAACCAGTTTGATCGATTCTCTTAATGAGTGAAGTATCACCATCTAAGACGATTCTTCCGTTAATCATAACAATCGCTCTTGTAGGTTTAATTAAATCAAATAATCTTGCGTAGTGAGAAATGACCAAAAAGCCCATTCCTTTTTCTTCTTCTTTCTTAATGACGTCCGCGACAACTTGAATCGCGTCAACATCAAGACCAGAATCGATTTCATCTAACATTGCGATTTTTGGTTCGAGTAATAATAATTGAAGAATCTCATTTCTTTTCTTTTCTCCACCAGA
Source organism: Bacilli bacterium (assembly GCA_045132035.1). GTDB lineage: Bacteria > Bacillota_I > Bacilli_A > RFN20 > CAG-826 > UBA2450. Next base: position 4,706 of record JBGURM010000072.1, on the reverse strand, counting down.
GAATCCTTCATTAAGACTGCGGGTAGCTAAATCAAATGGCATTTTTAATTCTTTCGTCGCTGAATCTAACATTTTGTAAAATTTGTAAGTTGATACTTTTTCTTCTCTTGTCGCATTAACTGCGGCTCTTAAAAAGTCAGAATTTATAACTCCTGGGACTTCCGCTGGATTTTGTAAAGCTAAAAATAAACCAGCCTTAGCTCTTTCATCTGTTGTCATATTAGTGATATCAACATCATCTAATAATAAAGTACCTTGTGTAATCTTATATCTTGGGTGTCCCATAATGACATTCAACAAAGTTGACTTGCCATGTCCATTAGGTCCTAATAATGCGACGGTTTCACCTTCGCTTATTTGAGTAGTAACACCTTTAAGAATCTCTTTTCCTTCTACTTCAACATGTAGATCATTGATTTTTAATGTCGCCATATTTCTACCTCATCGCCGTAATATTGTAATGCCAAAAAGTTAACTATATCAAACAATATGATAATGAAATTTGCTCATGTATATATGCGATATACGTGAAAATAAATTAATTTATTATTGCACGTGCAATTCTATGTGAGTAAAATATTCTCGCTATGTATTTTAAAAAGGAGACCAAAAGATGAAAAAAAGTAAACTATCTATTGGATTAGTTACTAGCTTCATCGGTGCACTCGCACTTACTTCCTGTAACTCTACACCAGCAGTTACAAGTAGCAAAGAATCCATTGTTGATTTCGTCGGATATAATAGCGAAGACGAAAAGATTACAATCGACATTGATAAATTCTATAGCGAGTACGGCGAAAGCGAAGAAGGTACAACTTTATTCTACAATGCAGTCTTAGAAGCCTTAATTAGATACGAATACAAAGGATTAAGTGCTGAAGATCAAACCTTAAAGTCATACGAGAGTATCGAAAAGGAAGCAAAAGAAAAAGTTACTACCCAAAAGAGAGTTGCGGAAGTTAACGCAAACTCAAGCGGTAAAAAGTATGAGGAAGAATGGGAAGCTATTCTTGAATCTCATAACTGTGAAACCGAAGAAGATTTAAAAGAATACTTCATGTACGAGCTCGAAAAAGAGGCAATCAACGAATGGTACTACAAAAAGAACCAAGAAAACGTTGGTGTTGGAGATTTATCCTTAATGGATCAATATCTCGGCATCGATAGTTCCTGGAAAACAGTTAAGAGACCATTAGACGCCAGTAATAACGATACCCATGAGTATGAATCAGTATTCCCATATCACATTCTTCACGTTTTAGTTAAATTAGGTGCTGATGCAACAGATTATTCTAGAGCAACCATCACCAGTGCTGAAGCTGAAAAATTATGGAATGTTGTTCGTAAATTAATGGATAGCAGTTATACATTTGAAGAAGTTGCCTTTAAAGAAAGTGAAGACTCCTCTAACACTGCTTATGGTGATGTTGGAATGATGTCCACACAAACAAGCTTCTACAATGAATTTAAATTAGGTATCTATGCATACGACGCATTATTAAGTGGTGTCAATACCTTAGGCAATGACTCCCAAGGTAATAGCAACGAAGCCATCTACTCAGCATTCGGTATTGATAATGATGACACAGTCGTCACCAAAGTCATCTTAGACGCTGATGGAAAAGCCGTTGAAACCAAAGAGCCAGTTAAAGCATTAGCGGTCCAAGAAATGACCACTGACGTTCAAAACGCTGTCACAGGTTATGGTGATACCGACGGATATGCTCAATTACCAACTATCCCATACGAAGTCTTCAAACGTATCGGTGAATTAAAAGATGAAGAAAAGATTGGAACATTTGAACCAGAAGCAGGCGCAGTTGCCTACCCACGTAACATTTTATTCAACCAATTCTTAAACTTCCGTTCACCATTTGTTATTACAAATGAAGACATCACCATTACTGCGGATGTTGATAAAGTTACAACAGCAGCCCATGATTTCACAAATGACGCAGTTGATAACTTCTACTTACCAGAAAACAACTTTGTCGCCGATGCAGTTCCAGCATTAGCAGGAAAATCCGTCTTAACTGATGGAAATGGCAACGTCATTATCGGTGTTAGAAGTACTGCTGGTATCCACTTCATGGTCATGAGAAAATCCGTTTTCTATGAAACCAATAAAGCAGTCACTAGAGGTACAGGCACAAAAGCAGATGTCACATTACAAGACTATTACACAACTTCTTCTGATGTTACTGCCGCTGACTACCCAGCAGAAACATATGTCAATATGACAAAATCTGATGATTCTTCCTATTATACAAATAGAATTAATACTATTAAGAATAAACTCAAAGGACAAGATTCCAGCGATGTCTTCGATGCAGCGTTTGATTATCGTATCTATCAAATGCTCTACAGTCGCTTAGAAGATGAAATTAAATTCTTTGATGAAAATGAAACCACAGCAAGCCAAGTTGAAGCCAATATCGAAGAGAAGATCAAACTCCTTAGAGAAGCAAAATGGCTCAGTAACGCTGACACAATCAATAGCGCTTGGGGTGATTACCTTGCCCAATTAAGACATCAAAATAAGATTCGTTCTTATAAAGGTATGTTATCTACCGGATGTGTCTTCAGATGGGGCCGCGGAAACGACGCCGATAAGAAAGAATTCGAGAAGGATGGTGTGTGCTATGTCAAATAAGAGATTTCCAAAATTAGCAGTTTTATCACTCCTCGGCATTCTCGCCTTAACCGGTTGTAGTTCTTCCGATGATGAAATTTACGCTAAACCATCAAACTATGATGATTCAATCATCACAATTACTGAAGATGGTAAGACCAGCGGCAAAGATCAAATTCATAACGATATTCTTAATATCATCTATGATTCAATGCACGATGGTTCTACACCATCAAAAGTCCTCAACAGTGTATTAGTGAAATACGCTGAAAGTGTCTTCGGTGTTTATAACCGTGTCACTGCTAAAGATGACACCATCATCACTATTGAAGATGCATGTAACAATGATGCCAAAATGGTTGAATTCATTAAGAACCACAAAGTTTACTGGCTCTATAATGAAGAAGGCAAACACGTTAAAGAAGATGGAACAGAAGTCGATGAAAAGAACTTCGTCCCATGTGACACTGAAAAAGAAAACGTTAGATCTTCCTTAAAGGAAATCGAATTACGTATCGCTGAATCAATGTACGCTAAAGCCACAGGCGGAAGCTACACAAAGAAGCACTTCTTCAGTGAATTAGACTTTGTCGAAGCTTTATATAAAGACGGTAAAAAAGTCAATTACGCTGCTGCTAAAGCCGCTGACTTAAAACCAATTCTTGTTGACTATCAATTCGAAAAAGAAGACGTCTTTGATCCAACTGAAGGTATCTTACATAGAGAATACTATCAAAACGGCAACGACTACACCTACATCGAAGATGAAGTCATCGATGATGTCTATAACGATATGTTAGTCGAACAATACTTATTAGACGAAGATATCGCTGCTGTTAGAAATAGTAGAGCAAGAAAAATCAACGTTATTAAAATTGATAAATATTCATCATTTACCAATAACGCTGACGCCTTAATTAAAGATTTAGTTAACGCTATCTACGCTCATACACCAGTTGAAAATCAACACTTAAACTATAGAGCAAGCGAAATCGAAGACTATTATAAAGACTTATTCCATACATACGCAATTGTTAATAAAGGTTTATACAAAGAAATCAGCACCGATCCTGAAGCTATGGCAATCGTCAATAGACTTCACGCTAAAGCATCCGATATCTATGAAATCAAAACATATGATAGAGGAACCGCTGATGTCTCAGATGATATTGTTTACTACAACAATACAAAATATGGCGATTTAATCAAAGACTTCGAAAAATTTGAAAAAGCCAAAACATTTGAAGAACTTGATATGTCCTTATATAACAAGTTCACATCAAGTGGAACAGTCACCCCAGAAGAAGGTTTAGATCAAGCCACAATCGACATCGACCAAACCAAGACAATCTATAAAGATTGGTACATTCAATCTTCTCAACCAAGTCTTGATAGCAACGGCAAGATTAATGAAAGATTATTCACTATCTCAGTTGCTAATAGCAAGATTGAACTTCCAGAAGATGGTGAAGGTGATCCAGAAGCCAAAAACAAGAATTTAAAGAGAGTTGAAGAAGAACTCGACAGATTCCAAAAAGTTGCTGGCGCTGATGAAGCACATTGGACATGGGATTTAAGAGACGCTCCAAGCGCTGACGAAAATAAATTCCTCTGCTCCATTAATGGTGCTTACTTCTTAAAATTCGAAGGTCAATATTCTCAAGACAACTATCTCAACGACATCGTTTACGATGATGGCAGTGCCTATTACATCGTTAACGTCTTAGAAGCTGTCAAAGATAACAAACTCAAAGCCAGTGGCTCAACAAGCTATGGCACTCTCAGAGGCGTTTCTTTCCTCAACAGTGTTATCGATGAAATCTCCAAGAAAGTCGCTGAAACAGGAAGCTATGCTTCATTAAGCAAAGAATACTGGCTCAAGAAGATGGATATCAAGTATCACGACCAAAAGGTCTACGATTACTTCAAAGAAAATTATCCAGACTTATTCGACTAATCGAAAAGCAATAACCAGGTAGAAAAATCTAGGTTCTATAAATTCTAGGGTGGTCTAGAGTGGAGCCTTAAAGTAAAACCACAAAATCTATAAAGTTTAGGGTGGTATGTTGTAAAG
>JBGURM010000071.1:0-19392 GCA_045132035.1 Bacilli bacterium | reverse complement strand
CTTTACAACATACCACCCTAAACTTTATAGATTTTGTGGTTTTACTTTAAGGCTCCACTCTAGACCACCCTAGAATTTATAGAACCTTCTATTTTTATCAATCAACTATCTATGTTTCTTACGAAGCATAATGGCTAAACCAAACGCCAAGACGGCTGATGTTACAACAACGATAATAATCGCATAACCAGATGTATCTCCACCAATGAAGTTTGTTGGATTATATCTAACAAATGCACCAGTTGTATCGTTGAAGTTGTCACCATTAGCGGCTGCCCAGTTTGCAAATCTTGTCTTCGCATCAGCGTATTCTAAAGCATTAATGAACACATTAACTTCTGCGTCGCTTAATGCTTGATATGCTGTTTTAGCAGCAGTGTAGTTAGCAGCGCATCTTTCTGCATTATATGTTTCATCGCCAGCATATTGATCCATCTTTAATGAATTTGTGCAGAATGTGTTGACTGCGGTTTTAACAGAGGAACCAATTAATTTAAAGAATACTGGGTGGAGAATGTTTGCTGAGTAGTTGGCATAAGATGAAAATCTTAATCCATTATTGGCTTGATTATATCCAAAAATCTTTGTTGAATATGTAAGCGATAATTCGCCTTCTTCGAAAGCAAACGTTGCTGGTGTTGCGCCATCCAAATCATCATGTTCAATAATTTCGTTTTTTTGTGTTGATAATTCTAAATAACTATCGTTTGTAATGTCGTAAAGATAATATTGATTTTCGCCCGCTTTTAGAAGTGTAACTATGACAACTCCTGATGGCAATTAATCTTTATCAACGCCCATATGATCGTCTCCAACCATAGCGGCTTCACTATCAACTGGTGATCTATAATTGCCAGCACCAACGCCACCCATTAAAACGTTCAAACCTTCTGCACCAATAACATAACTGTCACCGACGGTAAAGTCATTTAATGAACCAACTCTTACATAACCAGTAAATTCACTAACTGCGACTGTTTGTGCTGCGCTTGAAGCACTCTTAGTTTCATATGTAGCTGTTGCAACAACACTTGTAACACCAATAGCTGGTGCGGCTGGGTTCCATGACCACACAACATTTTCGGTAATATTTTCAACAACACGACCACTGTCGTATGTTGCATTAATTTTTAAACCTGCTGAATTCCATGAAGTTCCTACATAATATGTTTTTTGAGTCATCTCACCTGCAACAGCAATTGAAGCAACGTTATCTTCGTTGACAGTTACATTATATTCAACTGTTTTGCCCTTATATGTTCCTGTTGCTTTTGTTGTTTCGGTTGTTAATGGGTCTGGTGTCCAAACAACCTCGTTTGTAACAACCACGTGAGTATCATCAGAATAATTAGCGGTCACTACGAGTCCTGTTGGATCAAAAGATTCGCCCTCATAATAAGTATCCTTGGCAGATCCAGAAAGTGTTAAATCGACCAATTTAGCACCGCCTTCGACTTCTTTAAAAAGATATATAGGACTTTGCCCGCTAGAGTAACAAGCAAAAAGAGGAGAACCATTGTTAGCGTTGTATCTAAGAATATTTCTACTATCGTGTGGAGCCAATGTTATGACGGCTTCAGAATTATTTCCAAAAGAAACGGTTGCCGTAGTCACATCTTCAATAACTCTACAATAGTTGTTTTTGCCAGAAGCAGCAGAGGCCAAATAACCGCCAGTTCCATCATAATTGGTTGTTAAAAATGTCCATGCGCCCGAAGTTCCACCTAATTCAAGATTTAGCATATCATTAGGATCAAACACAATTTGGTTATCAACAAGGGTAGTTGAGGTTCCTCTTCGATTGTTAGCGTTGCTTGTTGTTGCCATAACATCCACTGTACCAGTTTTGCCACCAGCAATTAGGTAGTTTTTGCCAGCAACAAGATCTCCGGTGCTTGTAACTAATGCATATCTAGTATCAGTGTCTGGTGTAGCAGCTTTGATAACTTCTGCTTTATCCAAGCCTAAAGCAACACCAACTCCAATCGCCATCGCTAGACCAACGCTAAGAGTGGCAATCTTTGAAAATAGTTTGTTCATAGTTTTCTTCCCTTTCTGTTCTAACTATGTTAGAGCTCATTATGAAACTACAAATAACAAACATTCAATAAACACAAAAAAGGTATTTTAGCTATTAATATCTTTATTGTTTACTAAATGTCGTTAACTATGAGATAACTCTAACACTTTATATTTATATAAGCAACCTTAAAAAAATAGAAAAATTATACAACAAAAATTATTCACGATAGCAAAACGAAAAAAGAGCGTTTCTTCGCCCTTTTTCGCTATAATCAAAGAATTAATTACGCTATCAAGAAGAGATATATCAAGTCCTCTTTTAGCAAGAAGACGAAATTCTTCTTAAACTGATTAGTAAATTTAATTTGAAACACTAGTCGTTGTCTTCAAGCGCCTTTTTCAATTCTTCGACCGTTTTAAAACCTGGAACATTGGCATCGCCAGATATTTGTTTTGCTTCTTCTATGGCCGCTAAAGTTTCAGCGTTGTAATTAGGAATTTCGACATTAAAAGGTAATCCTCCCCTAATTACACATTGATGCAAAAACAAATTCACTGCACTTGACATATCAAGTCCTAAAAGAGCAAATATTTTATTTGCCTGTGTTTTAATATCAGAATCAATTCTTATTTGAGTAGGTGTAGTCATAGTATACCTCCATTTTCAAATTCGTTTACATTGTATATCGTTTGGTTTACATTGTAAATAAGGAACAAACAATTTAAAAGGAGCCACTATTAAATGACTCCTAATATTTATATAAGAGGTTTTATTACTTTTTAATTTCAATGTCTTTAGAAAGTTCTTTTTGCTCTTCAGTAAATTCTTGAGCTTTTCTTTCAACTTTCTTAGTAACTGTGTCTTTTGGTTTATCGTCTTCACCCATATGAACAACGATTTGATTGAATGGAATGTTGATATCATTGTCATCAAACATAATCTTAATTTCTCTATTCAAATCTCTTTGAACTTGATAGATATCATTTTCATTACATTTAGCGACAAATAACAAATTCACTGAACTTTCTGCAAGTTCTGAGACACCTTTGTAGAATGGTCCTTCAACAATTCCAGGAATCTTTTCTTTTAATTTATCAATGTTATCAGCGATGATAGCTTCAACATTTTCAATTCTTGTTTCATATCCAATCGCCACATAACATTTCGCGATAGATAATTCTTTTGTTTGGTTAATAATGGTTTTAATTTCACTGTTATTAACAATCTTCACGTTGTATCCAGCGTCAATTAATTTAGTGGTTCTAATACCAATTGATTGAACTTCACCTCTCCAACCATCAATAACAACGATATCGCCAACTTGGAAATCTCCTTCGAAAACAATAAAGATCCCCGCTAAAATGTCAGCGACAAGGGCTTGTGAACCAAGACCAATAATAAGAGTGACAACACCAGCGCTAGCGAGCATCATTGTCGTATTTGCGCCCCAGGCACCCATAATTAAGAACACTGTTGCAATAGCGATAACCCATTTTAAGAAGTTAACGATTAATTTAGAAATGGTAATACCTTTTCTTGAGTGGAAGGTAATCTTTGCTAGATAGTGAAGTAAGATTGCCAATAAAATCGCAATTGTAATAATTTGAATAGTCTTCACTAAATTTGGAATCGCATTCCTAAATAAGTAGGTAGCGATCTCGTTATCAGTGCCAATATCTGTTTCTCTAAAGAAACCATGCCAGACAGTGATATATGTACCAGTGCCAGTACCATCATCCACTAGTTCGCTCCAACCAAAGATTTCTTTTGAGAAAATGAAGCCAATAATGGATATCACCACTAATACTCCTAATCCCACCAACAGTAATATTCTGTTTCTCTTTTTCTTTTCCATAGCTCTAAAACCTCCTTAAAAACTAATTTTATGCATAGAAATCAAAAACAACATTTTCTTGAACTGTCACTCTTGAAGTATCTTGAGTTGAAACAGTTCGATAACCTAAGTAGATAGTTACCGCTCCACCATTTTGTAAATAAGTCACTAATTCCGATTCATTAGATATATCTACACTAACTTCTGCTCCCATTAAGGAAGAGTATCCTTGAGTAGAAATATCGAAAGAATATTCAGTATTGTCACTTGTCTTTACAATTAATTGATAATTGTCAAATGTATCCATCGAATAGTCATAGACTAAAAGCGATAGATTAATTGCAGGCTGACTATATGGAATACTTGTTTCTCCCATAGTGGCCCCATAAACTTCAGGATCTTCATGAAGCACAAGAGTCACGGTCTCAGAATATAAATTGACTCTTTCTGTAGTAGAGGTTGCGTAATCGTAATAATCAGTGTTCACTTGGATAGCAACTTGAGTGTCAACCTTATCTCTAATTTGAGTGATATCAACATATTGCCAACTTGTTGTCTCTTGAAGTTCAAATTCTTCTCCATCAATGCTGAGATATAAGCCATGATAGTTACCACCTCGATTATCGTAATCAAGTCTAAGAGGCAAAATATAATCGACAGTGTATTGACTACTACCATGAGTTACATAGTAATTATTTGTAATTAAAGCGTTAAAGTTACTTTCATATTTGTTTTGGAAACTAACTGTTCCAGAACCACCAACAACATCACTTTGACTTGAAGTATCATAAAGTAATTCCCAATTATATGAACCACCACTAGTAATATCGATGTTATTTTCACTTGCTAAGATTGTTTGTTTTTTAGTTGTGTTCTCTAAAATGACTGTGGATTCCATTCCTCCACTAGTAGGATCTTCTTGTGTAAAGGTAATTCTAAAGTTGGAGAATGTATTAAAGACATCAGTGTAATCTAAAGTCACATAGAATTCACTTGTCGCGAAGTTAGCGAATTCATCAACCTCCACTCCATAGAAATAAGGTTCATAATCTTCATCAGTGAAGACCACTTGTGACTGGCTTTGCATTTGTGACAAATTGCCTTCTTTATCAAAACAAGTGAAAAGCCAATCATATCCATCTCCGCTTGTTAAATTAAAGATTGGTCCATCTTCATCTTTTGCGGAAATAATTTGAGGTTCAGCTGTTAATTCAAGTGGGAAACTATGATTTCCTAAATAAATTGAACATCTATCAGGGTCGATTTCACTATAAGGGTCATTGTAATCAAGAGTGACTGTAAATGTATAATCGGTGAAGTTTGCTTGGCTTGAAACATCCACACCATTAATTTCAAAAGTCGATGGACGTCCTTCTTCGTCAACAAATTGATGTTCACCAAGATCAATAGTCAAATATTCTTGTTGACCTTTATACGTATATTTAAGAGTGGACGTGAATGTTGAGGTTCTTAAGTCCTCTGGATTTTCACTCGCATAATTCGGGTAATTAACAGTTTGAGTTTCGGTTGTGATAGCAAGAGGAATTTCTACGATATAACCATAATCATTCATCTCCAAAATAAAGCTAGTAATTTGATTTAAAACGTCGACATATTGGAGAGTAATTTCAAATGTCAAATCAAGGAAGTTTGCAGTGCCAAAAGTCGCTCCTGTAACTTCAGGAACTGTTCCACTATTATCAGTAAATTGTTTGCTTCCTAAATCTTCTGTATATTCTTGTTCATCAACTACCCACACTAAGGTAAAACTAATCGCTTTAGTGCGAATATCGACAGGAGTCGCGCTATTTTGGTCTAAATCCACTATTTGAAGGTCAGTGGTTTTAATTAATTCAATTCTTTGAGAATAACCGCTTCCTCCACCAGCTTTATGTAATCCACTAGGAACTGTTGGACTATTGGATTCAAGTTCTTGTAAATCTAAATAGAACGCTGAAATTTTATCTAACTCATCAACATATCCAAGTTGAATTTCAAATGTATAATCAATAAAGTTTGCTTCACTAGCGATATAGGCTCCACTGATTTCTGGCATTATGCCACTATTATCTGTGAATTTATGTTCTCCCAAGTCCATCGATCTGATATCGCCTTCTTCTACCCACTTCAATGTGAATGAGAAGGTTTCGCTTCTAATAAACTCTGGAGTCTCCATATTATATTCGGAGTAATTAATTATTTGTTCATCTAAAGAATCTAAAAGTGGAATGGTAACTTCCATGACAAAGTCATCCGCAGTTTTTGGAACATTGACCATTACTAAATTGAAATCACTAATAACATCAAAGTCGTCTTGAACATCAAGAGTCACTCCAAAAGTGTAATCTAAGTAATTTGCGGAATCACTAATCGTGGCTCCTCTAACCTCAGACACTGAATGAGTGCTATCACTAAAGGAAATAACTTCTTCACTTTCAATCATCTTTTCTTCTTCACCCTCAACATAGGAAAGACTATATCCAAAGGATGAATGTCTAACATCAAGCACTACTTCTCCATCTTCGTTTAATCCAGAAAGTGTTTGAGGATCAGTAGTTTTTTGTAATTCAAACGATTTTGCCATATCTGGATTGTCATAATCATACATATATAAGATGAAGTTAGAGAAATTCTCATTTTCATCAAAATAGCTAAGTGTAACCGTAAATGTATAATCTAAATAGTTTGCAGAGTCAGAGAAGAAGACACCATCAAACCTTGGTTTCGCCGCTCCTTCCGCCATAGTGGTGAAAGTAGAGTCATAAATTATCTTTTGACTATCGGTTTGTTCTTTAACATAAATTCGATATGTTTGGTTTGATTGAAGCATCTCAAAAAAGCCTTCATTTGGACCTTCTTGAAGGACGTTATATGCTAAATAGGAGGCACTTTCTACATATAAACGGAATTCTGTGTTGTTTGTATCTTTTAATTCTAAGGCGTAAGACATGAAGGTCTCACCGATATAGATATTATCGAATTTAACTGATGCGTTATTGTTTGAAATAGCGGTAATTCCTACACCTGTACCAATTGCTGTAACAGCAACTACTGTAGCAGCCACTACAGTTCCAGCGACGGTTCCACTAGCGGCGGCAGCACTACTAGCAGAGGTAACTGTTGCTCCTGTTGCGCTTGCCGCGGCTTCACTAGTCGCGCCAGTAGTTTCTGTAGCACCCATTGGTTGTTTAAAAGCTTTATCAATTATGTCGTTATTGTTAGTTTGACTAAATCCTTTTTTAACGTTTTCGTTATTTCTATTCGTTGAAGGGTTTAATTCATCTCTATTTGGATTGTTTTTGTTATCAGTAAAAGAAGTAAATTCAGCTTTTTGAACTGTTCCATACTCAAAAGAGCCTTTTCCTGATTCGTTTTTGATTTCTATCGAGTTATACTCGTCATTATTTCTCATAAATCTATTAATAAGAATACCACTTTGCTATTCAAAAGTAATTCTTTTGTATAGAATGACTCTATTATTTTCTAAATAATTAAAAACTACCGGGTTTCCCCAGTAGTCTTCAAATATATTTGATTTAATTATCTTCTATCACTTGGAAGTTTGTCGTGGACAAATAACGCCATAACAGCTTTTGCAGTGTGGATTCTATTTTCAGCTTCTTGATAAACAACTGATTGTGGTCCATCAATGACTTCATCAACAACTTCGTTGACTCTGTCAGCTGGAAGAGCGTGCATATATCTACAATGTGGTTTTGCTAACGCCATCTTGTCTGGTGTGCATTTCCATGCTTTTAACGCTAATAAGGCGTCGTCAACAACTGTGGTTGATTGGTTTGTAACCCAACTTCCCCAGTTCTTTGGGAAGACGACATCTGCGTCTCTATACGCTGCATCCATATCGTGTGTGATGGTCAAGCTTCCACCATGTTCAGCCGCGTTCTTGCGTGCTTTTTCGATAACCCAGTCTGGCAAATCGTATCCTTCCGGATAGGCGAGAGTGACATCAATACCATATCTTGGGAAGAGTAAAACTTGTGAAACTGGAACAGAGATTGGCTTCTTGTGTGTTGTGGCCATTGCCCAAATAACTGAAACCTTTAAGTGTTCTGTATGACCAAATTCATCTTCAATAGTCATTAAGTCCGCTAAAGCTTGCATTGGGTGATATAAGTCACATTGTAAGTTGATGATTGGGACTGTGGAGTATTTGGCCATTTCTCTAATGTATTTGTTTCCTAAACCCCAGTTACAATATCTACACGCAATCATATGACCAAAGCTTGAAAGGATAACAGCAGTATCTTTTGCGCTTTCACCATGAGCAATTTGCATCATTGAGGTGTCTAAGAATGTCGCGTGTCCACCAAGTTGAGCCATACCACTTTCAAATGAGTTTCTGGTTCTGGTTGATTGTTCAAAGAACATCAAGAATCCGGTTTTGTTTGTTAACCAATCTGTTGGTTCATTCCTATAGAATGCGTCTTTTAAATCTCTAGAGCATTTGAGCATGTAGTCGATTTCTTCTTTGGTGAAATCTTCAAGGGTAATTAAGTGTCTACCCGCGAATCTTGGTTGAATTTTTTCCATTTTCTTTCTCCTAATTATTTCTTTAAATTCTCTAAATAGAGACCTGGAAGTACTGCGTACATTGCAGCACAGATAACAAGGTCTTCTTTTCTTGTCTTTTCATTTGGTGCGTGTGCTTCTTTTTCATCACCAGGACCAAATCCGATACAAGGAATGCCATATCTTCCCATAATGGAAACACCATTAGTGGAAAATGTCCATTTATCAATGATAGGATCTTTATTGAATAATCCTTGATATCCTTGTTTCATTGATTGAACGAAGACACTTTCTTCTGGAATAACCCATGTTGGGAAATAGCATTCAGTTGGATAAAGAAGTCCAGTGTAGCTCGCTCTTTCATAACGATACATTTCAACTTTCGCATTAGCAGCTTTAACTCCTGGAAGAGCTTCAATTTCAGCAATTGAAGTCTTATCGTTTTCTCCAACAGTTAATCTTCTATCTAAGGAAATCCAGCAGCCATCCGCAACAGCGCATCTAGATGGTGATTTATGGAAGATTTCACTAATAGTGACTGTTCCTTTTCCTAAGAATGGGTCATACGCTAAGCCTTTTTCATTGAGTTCTTTAACTTGTTCAATGATTGGAGCCATCTTATAAATAGCGTTATCTCCTCTTTCAGGAGCGGAACCGTGGCAGGAAATGCCTCTAACAGAGACTTTAATTTCCATTCTTCCTCTATGTCCGCGATAGATTCTGCAGCTTGTTGGTTCTGTTGAAACAACAAATTCTGGTCTGACTTTGTCTTCTTCAATGATATATTGCCAGCAAAGTCCATCACAGTCTTCTTCTTGAACTGTGCCAGTAATGACTAAGGTATAATCATCTTCTAAATGTAAATCTTTGATGATTTTTGCAGCGTAAACCATCGCGGCCATACCACCTTCTTGGTCACTTGTTCCTCTACCACCAATATGGACATCATCTTCGAAACCTTTATATGGATCAAATGTCCAGTTTTTGATTTCACCGATACCGACTGTGTCAATGTGTGCGTCCATACCGATGAGGTGTTTGCCGTGTCCGATATAGCCTAAAATGTTTCCCATTGGATCGATGACAATCTTATCGAATCCAACTTTTTCCATTTCTTGTTTGATACGGAGAACGACCTCTTTTTCCTGACAAGATTCTGATGGGATTGCCACCATATCTCTAAGGAATTTAGTCATATCAGCCTTATAAGACTGAGCTTTTTCTAATACTTGTTCAAATGGTACCTTCATATTAGATTTCCTTACCTCTCATTGCTTTAATCTTTTCATCATATTCATGAATCTTGTTATATTCATTGTCCCAGAAGGACATAACTTTCATGCTGTCGAGGTATTCTTTGGTGTATCCAAATGGTAACCAATCTCTTTCTTTTTGAGCAAAGAGTTTTTCTTTTGCTTCTTCTCCACGAGTGTCTAAGACTCTAGAAGTATCTGCACCCATAAAGACATCTTCGAACCATCTCTCTAAAACGTTATGAGAAACTTCGAGTTCTCTTTCTTTTAAGTTTTGGATAACTGAATCGTATCTATCAAAGCTATCAGTAGCGATGGTAACGACGTTATCTTGTGGTCCGAGTTTGAGATATTTGGCCATTTTAATCGCGCCTAAAATATTACAAATTCCAGAGACACCAAACAAATTGGTGAGACTTTCTGCAAGTTTACGATCAATTCCGTGTTCCACTAAGACGTCTGTTCCTTCATGAATTACTTCAAGTCCTCTAACACAATCATCATCAACGATTTGGGTGATAAAATCGGTAGTTAAGACGTTATGAATTAAGGTACACATCTTATCTCCGATACCTTCAATTCTATGTTGTCCACGGCCACCATTGGTGAGGGTTGAACATTCATGTGGTTCAAGAGCGACAATTTTACATTCTGGGAATACTGCTTTAATTTGATCACCAGCTGCTAATGTTCCAGCACTTCCTGGAGCACTACAGAAACAAGCAACTCTTTCATTACCAATTCCTTTAACTGCTTCAACACAGCTATTACCTGTAACATGTCTATGGAAACGGTAGTTTGGTAATAATTCAAATTGCGCTAATGTTCTATTTTTTGGGTCTTTCTTTAATTCATATGTTCTTTCAAGAGTAAGAATGACATCGGATTCACTACCTGGAGTTAAATCAAGTTTAGCGCCATATTTAGCGATTCTTTCATATCTCTCTTTGGACATATTGTCTGGCATAATGACAATCGCATCATATTTCATTAAGTTGGTAATGTAGCTGACTCCAATACCAAAGTTGCCAGTACTTGGACCTAAAATTGTGTGTTTGCCTGGGATGATTTCTTTATCGACACATCCTTCGATTAATGTTGAATAAGCAGGACCAACTTTGTGGCTTCCACTTGGGAAATATTTACCAAGTAAAACGACGATGTTTGCTTCAACACCAGTTAATTCTTTCGGAAGAACAATCTTGTTGACTTCATTGTTTTCATTCTTCCAGGTGATGTTGAATAGATTAATTGGATCTAATTCGTTTTCTTCTTTAGCTTTAAGGGCTGCTTTTCTCACTTCTGGGGATTGGTGATTTGGGTTCAACATCTCATCATATGTTGGACCGAATGGAATTTTTGACATATTTTAAATTACTCCTTTTCCTTTTAAGTAAATGTCTAACTTGTTAATATCTGGCTCCATTAATTCTGGTTTTGCGATTGCCTTCTGAGCGTTATTTGGATCTTTTAGACCATTACCTGTAATGATGACAGTAACACTTTCATCTTTACGGATAATTCCTTCTTTTATGGCTTTTCTTAAGCCTGCAAGGGATGCGACAGCGGCCGGTTCTCCAAATATTCCTTCAGTTTTTCCTAATAATGACATCGCATTAATGATTTCACTATCAGGAACACTAATCCATTTGCCATTAGATTTTTCAATCGCTCTAAGAGCTTTAAGCGGATTACGAGGAATGCCTACGGCAATACTATCAGCAATGGTGTTTTCTTCGCATTCTTGTAGAGGACGATTTTCTCTACTTGCCACTACGAACGGTTCACACCCTTCTGATTGCACTCCTAGAATTCTTGGAACCTTTTCAACTAGGCCCAATTGTTGCAATTCATAGAAGCCTTTATATACACCTCCGACCGTGCAGCCATCTCCAACGGAAACCACTACCCAATCAGTAGGTTTGAAATTAAGTTGTTCTGCAATCTCTAAGGATACTGTTTTCTTTCCTTCAATCATAAACGGATTGATTGCAGCGTTACGGTTATACCAACCATATTTATTAATCGCTTCTTTGGATAAGCGGAAGGCCGCTTTATAATCTCCATCAACAACGACTAATGTTGCTCCATATAAGGATATTTGTGTTAATTTTCCAATTGGAGCGCGTTTTGGAACAAAGATGACAGCAGGAATACCCATGTGTGCAGCGTGGCACGCACAGCTGCTCGCTGCATTACCAGTAGAAGAACAAGAAATTACTTTCGCTCCTGCTTCAATCGCTTTAAGAACAGCAACTCCGCTAGCCCTATCTTTACTACTTCCACTTGGGTTTAATCCATCATCTTTAATATATAATTCTTTTAATCCTAATTCTTTTGATAAATTATAGGACTTAACTAAAGGAGTCCAACCGATTCGTAACATTTTATCAATATGTTCTTCATCGATTCCCATCATTGGAGCGTATCTCCACATTGAATAATTTCGATTATTTAGGAAATAGTTTTTTGTTAAAACTTTCTTTAACTCCTCATAATCATATTCAACATCAAGGATTCCTTTTTCTCCACAATCAGGGCAAGTCATCATTGCTTCTTTAGTTTCGAAGAACTTGCCACAGACCGTACAGCGGTAACCACGAATGTACTTATTCATCTTGGCCTCCTTTAATTTCTTCTAAATATTTTCGTAATAAGTTCATTGCGACTTTATGACGATATTCCTTGTTACTTCTTTGGTCAGTAATTGGAGTAACAAGTGGTGAATAATCGTTAATCACTGCGTCAATATCTAAGTCACTTACTTTGATATTTTTATATTTATTTTCAACCTCAAGATTTCTCACAACTTTAGTGGCAACACTGCCAAAAGCGATACGGAAATCTTTGATGATATTTTTCTCAATTCGATAGCCAATCATAACAGAAACTTTAGTGATTGATTCCGCTTTCCTTGAACCGACTTTTCGATAAAAATATTCGAGATTTTGCGGCAAAATAACGATTTTTGTAATAATTTCTTCAGGTTTTTTGTCTATTTTTCTTACTCCAAGGATGAAGTCTTTTACTGGAACTTTTCTTTCTCCAGCACGTGACTCTAAGACGACATATGCATCGTTTAAAACGAGCGGAACAATGCTATCTCCAGCAGGTGATGCGTTAGCGATATTTCCTGTCATTGTTGCCATGTTTCTAATGTTTGGCGAGGCAATTTCTTTAATCACTTTTTTATAGATTTCTGGCACTAATGGAGACTTCTCAATATCGACAAATCTGGTTGTCGCACCAATAGAAATACTTCCATCTTCTTCTTGCTTAATGTAATCGAGTTCTTTTAATCCCATTACATAGAGAACACTTCTATCAAATTGAGGGAGAAGTCCTGTGCTCACATGTTTTTGGACCATTAAATCAGTGCCACCACTCATGATGTAACAATTATTTTTATTAATAATTCGAAGTGCTTCTTCTAGAGTAGCAGGAACAAAATGTCTAATCATAATTCTATTCCTTTCTTGCTTGCTAAAAGCACTGCGTTAACAATCGCTTGGTAACCTGTACATCTACAAAGATTACCAGATAATGCGATTCTAATTTCTTCTTCAGTTGGATGTGGGTTCTTTTTTAATACTGCATAGCTGGCTAAAATCATTCCAGGAGTGCAGAATCCACATTGGCTACCACCCATATCCGCAAAAGCATCTGCAATAACACGATATGCTTTTGTGTCTCTAAATCCTTCGATTGTGATAATTTCTTTATCTTTAACATTGATAACTGGTGTTAAACAAGAGTTATATGGTTCTCCGTTGACCAAGACTGTACATGCGCCACACTCGCCTTCTCCACAGCCTTCTTTTGTTCCAGTAAGGTGACAAACGTCTCTAATAACATCTAAAAGACGCATCGATGGATTAACATCAATACATATTTCTTTTCCGTTTAACTTAAACTTAATTTCCATTTTCAATTAACTCCATGATGTATTCAGGTGTGGCTGGGATTTTATGAACTTTTCTTTTAATTGCTTGTTCTAAGGCAAGACAAAACGCTGGTGCACCACCAACAAATGTTAATTCTCCAGCTCCTTTTGCGCCAAAGGCACCATATGGGAATGGGTTATCAATAATAGCGGTTTCCATTTTTGGTAGATCCACCATTGTTGGAATCACATAGTCACTTAATGTTTTTTGCTTAAACATACCATTTTCAGCAACTTCTTTTTCTAAATATGCCCATCCAAGAGCTTGAGCAATTCCACCATCGGCTTGTCCGATTAAAATTCTTTCATCAATTGCGTGACCAACATCATAAGTTGACCAGCATCCTTCAATTGTTACTTCGTAAGTAACTGGATCAACACTTACTTCAACAACATTGGCACCCCACGCATATCCAGGATAAGCATCACCTTGCATAGTGTCTTCATCCCATTTGATATAACTTGGGCCAACATATGGCTCAACAATTTCTTGTTCTTCCCCGTCTTTCCAAATTTCCTTTAAGTGTTGAGCGGCTTTAGCAACTAATCCACCAACAATAATTATTGTTCTACTAGCAGCGGTTGGACCAGTTGATAAAGTTTGATCAGTATCAGGAGCATCATAGATGACGTGGTCTTCTGGTATACCTAAAGTATCAACAACGATTCTTTTTAAAGTCGTTCTGTTACCTTGTCCAAAATCAACTTGAGATGTGTAGAAAGTAACGATACCTTTCTTATCTTTTTTAATTTTTAATTGAGCATTAATAATTGTGCTCTCACCACTACCAGTAAAGCCACATCCATGAAGGAATGTAGTCATTCCAATTCCACGATATGAATTTGGTTTTGAATACTCTTTTAATTTACGTTTGTAGTCACTCATTTCCATTGCTTTATCCATGAGTTCTTTAAGAATAATCTTGTCTCTGAATATTCCGTTCGTGGAAGTTATATCACCAGTTTTAACAAGATATTTATTACGTAATTCTAAGGCATTAACATGTAGGTAGTCCGCTAAATGGTTAATAAATAGTTCCATTGCAAAGATGGATTGAGGAGAACCGAATCCTCTAAAAGCAGCACTTGGAACTTTGTTTGTGCAATAAGCATCACCACTAATAGCGACATTATCGAAAGTATATGTATTAGTACAAGCGATAAGTGCTCTAGAAAGAACAACCATTGAACAACCAATATATGCTCCTCCATCGATTCCAACGTGAATTTTCATACCGATGATATCGTCGTTTTTATCAAGATAAGCACTGATTTCAGTTTTGCTTGGGTGTCTCTTTGTAGTAAAAGTAATGTCTTCTTTTCTATCAAAGATCATCTTAATTGGTTTTTTAATTTTAACAATTGCTGTAGCGAGTTGAGCCGCCATCAAAGATGGATAGTGTTCTTTTCCACCAAATGCGCCACCAACTGCAGGTTGAATAACTCTAACTTTTTCTGGCTTACATCCTAATGTTCTAACAACTGCGTTTTTAATATAAAAAGGACATTGCATAGATGCTTTAATTGTGATTTTTTTGTTATCTAGCCAAATGAGCATTCCTTGTGGTTCGAGATAAACTTGTTCTTGATAGCCTGTTTCAAAAGATTCACTAAAGACTTTATGAGCATTCTTGAATAACTCAGGATTGCCTTTATTAAATTCTTTATGAACATAGCTATTTTTCATTTCATACACTGGTTCATATTCTTCATAATCAGCGTGAACCATTGTTGCTAAATCAATTGCGACTTTTTTATCAGGTCCAACAATTAGACCAATTGTTTCGCCTTTATAATGAGTTTCTTTGTCCGCAAAGACTGGCCAATCGGACGCAATAATATTGCAAACATTCTCTTTGACTATGTCTTTTGCAGAGATGAAATAATATCCCTTTGGTAAACCAGGAACATTAATTTTTAAGATTTTTCCATAGGAAATTGTACTTCTAACAGGAATAGCGAAAAGCGCGTCATCCATACGGATGTCGCCAGTAAAGATAGCCATTCCTGACATCTTCTCTTCGTTATCAACTTTTTTAACTGATGTATCGTATTTAGGTATCATAATCTAATTAAAATTTAATAGCTTTAACTGGGCATTTAGATGCACATAATCCACATCTAAAACATTTATCTGAATTGAAGGTTGGGACACGGTTAGCATCCATCTCAATTGCGAAATATGGGCAGTTTCTTGCGCATAATTGACAGTGAGAGCATTTAGAAGTATCAACTTCTGGCATAGCGTGTTCATAAGTCACAACATTCTTTAATTGTGTATCGATGACGTCTTGAATTGACTTAAACCCATACTTTTCTAATTCTTTTGGCAAATCAGCGATTACCTTCGCATATAATTCTTTTCCTCTTAACATAGGTGCGGAAAGCATTCCAACAGCGGAAGCGCCCGCTAAAAGGAATTCAATAACATCTTTTGCAGATGCAACTCCACCAACACCAATAACAGTTAATGATGGTTCAGCTTGTTTAATAGTGTAAACTGTTGCTAAAGCAAGTGGCTTAATAACAGGTCCACTCATCCACACAAATCCTTTATCGTTAGAACACGCCATTTGACGTTTTTCGACATCAATAACCATACTTGGACCAAGGGAATTAATAGCGACAACACCATTTGCGCCATTGGTTTTAATGATATGAGCAAATCCAGCTGGATCTGGAATGTGTGGTGATATTTTCATATAGAATGGCTTAGTGGTTAAACTTCTGATAGTTCTAACAACCTCTGCCATCTTTTCATGGTCTGTTCCAACATAGTGACAGCTAACTTCAAATGCATCAGCGAATTCATCTAATAAAGGAATTAATACTTCCATATCTTCTTTTGTGTAACCAACAGAAATGATTAATGGGGTATCACCTTTCTTAGCTTTTAATTCAGGTAAAAATTCGTTGATCCATTTTTCTTTTGGATATTCGGTCCATAACTCGCAGTTAAAAATAGCGTTATTGCCATCTCCAATGATACATGGATGAGGAATATGAGCATCTTTTGTGGAGATTGTTTTCGCCACTAATGCACCCAGCCCTTGGTCTTTCAACCAAAGCATTTTTTCAGCGTCGCCAACAAGTGGTCCGGCAGCTGGCATAAGCGGGTTCTTTAGGGTTAATCCATCAAATTTTGTACTTAAATCCATCTTAAATCTCCTTAACTTTCTTCCATAATTTATCGCTATATTTTCTAGAATCAATTAGTAGTTGCTTTGCCCTTTTTGAAGTTAATTCTCCGTTTTTAACTAGTCTCACGCCATCGACATAAACATCTTTTGACTTGAAGTTCGGGAATAATCCAAAGAAGATATGTCCAAATGCATTTGAAGAATCCATTTGAGTGAATGGAGTGTATGGAACAAGCATAAAATCAGCAACAAAAGATTCTTTGATTTTGCCAATGTTCACATTAAATCGGCGGCTAACATAACTATATGCATTATTGATTATATCAATTATTGAGCCTAAACTCATAGCAGTAGGATTATTATTTTTCAAATGAGTTAAATAATAAGCATTTAAATACTCTGTTGCCATTGAACTACTTAATCCATCATTACCAATCATTACAGGGATTTTGTAATCAAGATATTTTTTAATATCTGGCACTCCGACAGCGTTATTTAAATTGCTTGTTGTATTAACAACCATATATGCATTTCTCTTTTTGATAATATCTAGTTCTTCATCTCTTATGTGTACACCATGCACAATAAGTGAATCCTTGTTGATAAGATTAAACTTATCAAGTCTAGATATTATGTTCATATTATATGTATGATATGCGTCTTCTTCATCCATTTCGCTTTCCGCTACATGGATATGAATAGGTGCGTCATCTAACTTTTTAGATATTAATTTCAAGCTTTGATCGCTTAATGACATAGATGCATGCATTCCAAATAATCCACATGCATGGTTTGTTTTATTTTTCTTAAAGAATGAAGCGTTTTCATTAATGCAGTCTTTGATTGGGTAACGATCACTGCTCTCAAAGCATAACGCTGCTCTAAGATGTAAATCATTAACTAATGCTTTCTTTAAAGAGTTCAACGAACCTCTAATTTCTGTTCCACTAGCATGATGATCAATAACTGTGGTCACACCATTAAGTAAAAATTCGCTACCAGCGGCTATTCCTGAGTAATAAGTAATTTCATTATCAATCTGTGAATCTAGCTTCCACCACATTTGATCCAAAATCTCTTGGAAATTCTTTGGATTAAATGGAAGGGCTAATCCTCTAGCAAAAATTGAATAGATATGTGAATGAGCGCAAACAAATGTTGGAAGAAGTAATTGCCCACCAGCGTCAATGATATTATAACCATCATTTTTGAACTCAGACATTTTACCTACTTTAACGATTTCTTTATCAAATACAACAAAACCGTTTTCTATGTAGTTTTCGTAGTCATAAATCCTTGCGTTGATTATAGCTTTCATAATTTTACGCCTTTCTCACAGTTGATTAGTTCGCCTTTATGACCTAAAAATTTACCGTTTTTCAAAGCAAACTCTCCTCTAATAATTGTCGACTCAATTGTTGTATTTACCATGATATGTTCATAGATAGAATAATCGACTGCGCCATGCGGTTTTCCAATGATTTGGTTAGAGCCATTCAAAATTACTAAATCTGCGAAATTTCCTACTTTTATTTCACCTTTGCCAGTAAAACATTGAATTTTTGCAACATTTTTACTCATTTTTTCGATGACTTCATCACCAAACATTTTGTACATTACGACAAAACTTGTCTCTATTCCACCGACACCAAGAGGCATTCCTTTTAATAGAGTGTGGCTTTCCTTATCTTCTATATTAAATGCACAGTGATCAGTCCCGATACAGTTAACATATTCAAGGTATTTGATTAATGTTTTTCTTTCTTCTTCACTTCTAAGAGGTGGCGCGAATGTATATAAGTATCCTTGTTTACCCTTCAACACCGAATTATTAAATACAAAATATTGAGGACAAGATTCGATAAAAATATTCTTTCCTAAATACTCATAATACTTCTCGCATATAGCTTTTAATGTGAATCCGCTTGAGCAGTGGACCATATAAAGATGACCACCAGTTTGAACTGCGTATTTGCATAATTTAAGTGCTTCACTTGTTTCGCTTTCTGTATTTCTTGCTTCCGATAATTGTTCATATGTCAACGATTCATCTCTATTAATCATTTCGTCATTTTCAATATGAGCGCAGACGAGGAAGTTATATTTTTTTGAAAGCTTAAGAAGTTTTTTGATATCACTATCGTATGTTCTACGATGTGTTTCAGAATATGTTGTAAATAATTTAACGGTGTTTATGCCTAACTCTTTCATTGTGTAGACATATTCTTCAAGATTACCGTTTGGTTCTCTTATACAAGCGTGAAAATGATAATCAACGTTACATCCTTCTGCTTGTTTCATTCTTTGTTCAAATGATTCTTTTAGTTCTTTTGCGTTTCTTGTTGGATCAAGAAAGTCCACAATGGTGGTTATACCACCATAAATGGCGGATTTACTTCCATAATAAAAGTCGTCTCTACTTGGTATTGTCCCACAGAATAAATTAAAGTGAACGTGTGGATCAATTAAGCCAGGTAATATTTTTCTATTAGAAACATCAACGACTTTTTCGGCTTTATAGTCTTCATTACCAAGGTAGGCAATTTTTCCAGACGAAATACCAATGTTAACCTTTTTAAAAGCACCATTGATAAATACAAAACCGTTTTTTAAGAATAAATCAAACATAATTATTTCTTAAGTTCTTTGATTCCTTTAAGAATCTTTTC